>JAFWZK010000019.1 GCA_017522445.1 Alphaproteobacteria bacterium | reverse complement strand
GTGATTAAACGAATCGAAAAGGTGATAAAATGACCAAGGAAAAACGGGCCAGAATTCGGGCGGTTAAAAAAGATGAACATGGTTCAAGATTATTAAAAGTTCTGCGGGCAACGGGGTTGTTTCGCTGGGAAAAGCCCAGTACGCATGCAGAAGAGGTGGTAAATATCCTGACACATGGGATTGGTATTGGACTGGCCATTGCGGCATTGACTTTGTTGGTCGTGTTTGCGGGGATAAAAGGTGACCCATGGGCGATTGTGTCGTGTGCAATCTTTGGTGTAACGATGATAACCTTGTATTTCGGGTCCACAATGTGTCATGCAACAATTGGTAAAAAACATGAATGCTTTTTCGAGGTGTGGGACAGCGTTGCAATCTATGCATTGATTGCGGGGACCTATACGCCGTTTTTATTGGTGAATCTGCGCGGATTGATTGGTTGGACTGTGTTTGGAATTCTGTGGGGGATTGTGCTGTTCGGGTCGTATATGAAAATCCGTAATCCAAAGCAGCAGCCCCGATGGATGGTTGGATTATATGTCGCGATGGGGTGGACGCTGTTGTTCATATTGCCGGCGATGATTCGCAGTATTCCAGAACGTGGATTGTGGTTTATTCTGGCCGGTGGTTTGGCGTATACCATTGGGGTTATATTCTATTTGTGGCGGCGGATGCGGTTTTCGCACGCGGTTTGGCACCTGTTCGTAATCGGGGGCAGTGTGTGTTTCTTTTTCGCCGTGCTGTTTGGGTGTATTTTGGATTTATAGGGGATGTCCCGCCATTTGGCGGGATTTTTTCTTGATTTTTTTGCTGCAAAGGAATAACATATTGGGCATGAATTTGTTTAAGTTTTTCTTTACAACAACTACTACAACCCCGTTGGGGGTGTAATTTCTGTATTGCGGGCGACCGCGTAAAATCTTATAATCAAACAAGTTTATTTAACAAACATTATAAAATATAAAAAAGGTAAATAGTCATGGCATATGATATTGAATTAATGCGTCATTCGTTGGCACACGTTATGGCGGCGGCAGTTAAAAAACTGCACCCAGAGGTTAAGTTCGCAGGGGGGCCTGCAATCGAAAATGGGTTCTATTATGATTTCGATACAGAATATCGTTTTTCCGAAGAGGATTTTGCAAAAATCGAAAAGGAAATGCGTGATTTAATCAAATCAAATGGACGATTCGAACAGAAAATTGTTAGTTTAGATGAAGCAAAAGAAATCTTTGCCGACCAGCCATATAAAATGGAATGGTTGAACGAATATGATTCGGCAGGGGAAAAACTGTCAATCTATACTTTCCGTGATTTTACGGATTTGTGTCGTGGGCCACATGTGGAAAGTTCCAAAGACCTGCCACGTGATGGATTCAAAATCCGCAGTGTTGCAGGTGCATACTGGAAGGGGGATTCCAAAAATAAAATGTTGCAACGTATCTATGTTGATGCGTTTGCAAGCAAAGATGAATTAGATAATTTCCTGAAAATGCAGGAAGAGGCCGCCGCACGTGATAATCGAAAACTGGGGAAAGATATGGACCTGTTCCACTTTGAACCAGAATATGCACCAGGGGCGGTGTTCTGGCATGACAAAGGGTACAAGATGTATCGCCGCCTGATTGAATATGTGCGTGCACGTCAGGAACGGGCAGGGTATCAGGAAATTTCAACGCCCGCCGTTATGGACAGATGCCTGTGGGAACGGTCTGGACACTGGGCAAAGTATGGCGAACATAACTATTCCGGTAAAACCCAAGATGGCAAGGTGTTCTGTATTAAACCGATGTCCTGTCCGGGGGGGATGTTGGTGTTTGGACACGGTCTGCGTTCGTATAAAGATTTGCCACTGTATATGGCCGAGTTTGGCAAGGTGCACCGCTATGAAGCCGCAGGTGGTTTGTCGGGGTTGATGCGTGTACGTGAGTTTACCCAGGACGATGCACATATTTTCTGTACAGAAGAACAACTGGAAGAAGAAGTTGTTAAAATCCTGAAATTCATCAAGGATATTTATGGCAAGTTTGGATTTGATAAGATTTCTATGAAGTTGGCAACACGTAAAGAATCTGAATTCCGAATCGGGTCTGATGAAATCTGGGACAAGGCCGAAGGTGCATTAAAAGCAGCACTGGATAAAAATGGTATCGAATACGAAATCGCAGAAGGTGATGCGGCGTTCTATGGCCCAAAGATTGATAACTATCTGAAGGATTCAATGGGACGTGTATGGCAATGTGGTACAGTGCAATTGGATATGAACCTGCCAGAACGATTCGATTTGTCTTATGTCGGCGAAGATGGCGAAAAGCATCGCCCAATTATGTTGCATCGTGCAATGCTGGGGTCGATTGAACGATTTATGGGTGTGTTGCTGGAATCAACAGGGGGCAATTTGCCACTGTGGTTAAGCCCAGAGCCAGTCGTGGTTGCACCAATCTCGGAAAAATATGCAGATTATGCAAACCAGGTCGTTGCAGATTTGCGTGCAGCAGGTGTAAATACACATGCAGATTTGCGTGATGAAAAGGTCAACTATAAAATCCGTGAACTGTCGTTGGCAAAAACACCAATTATCGCAGTGGTCGGAGAAAAAGAAATGGCAGACAAAACTGTTACACTGCGTAAACTGGGACAGGAAAAACAGGAAGTTATGCCACTGGACCAATTCGTCGCAATGATGCACGATGCAGTGAAAATGCCCCTGTAATATGTGGGGTGGGTGACCACCCCATAATTTAAGAAAGGATAAAAGATGAAAAAAACTTTATTGCTGGTTGCGCTGGTCGCGGTGCCAATGATGGTGGCGGGATGCGTGAAAAAGTGCGAGGTCGAACCAATCGTAGAACAAAATCATAAACTGATTGTGCCACCAAATTTTGGAAATATGCCAAAATAACTTTTATGCCAAAGACATTTTGTTTTTGGCTTTTTTTATGATATAATGTCCGTAACAATGTATGGGGGATTTTATCATGAATGATGATAACAACTTGGATTTATTAGACTTAGACGATAATGGTGCAATGGATACACTGCCCGAGGCGACACTGTTTGCCAATCCGCGACCAAAAAAACCATGGCTGTTGTTGGGGGTGGGGGTTGTGGTTATCATACTGGCCACATACGTCATTGTCAGTGCAATTCGTGATGATTCAAACTCTGTAATCGAGGTGGATTTAGATGTGCCGGTGACTGCCGTTGATGAACCGGGACAGCCAGTGGATTTGAACGTTATGCCGGCACCAAAACCAATGCCGGTGGCAGTCGAACATACCGCAGGTGTGCCTGTGCGTGTGGTCGAAGAACGTAAAGAGGTGGTGTTTAACCCCGCCGCCGCAAATGTAAAGCCACAGCCCGCAGCTGGGCCACAACCAATTGCAAAACCTGTGGTGGCACCGGCTGTGCAACCGGCCGCAGTTCAGGTGGCAAAACCCGCCACAAAACCTGTCGCACAACCACAGCCAAAAGTTGCAGCCAAAAAGCCAGCTGCCAAGCCGGCACCAAAAGCCGCAACAAAACCGGTCGCAAAAACAGCGGCAGGTTCGTGGTATGTTCAGTTCGGTTCGTACAGTACACGTGCGTTGGCGGAAAATGCACAAAGACAAATTCGTAATGCACACCCAAGTCTGTTCGAGGGACATCAATTTGTAATATTGGCGGCACAATTAAAAGACGGCAAGACAACATATCGTCTGCGTGTGGCGTTCAAGACATCAAATGATGCAAATGGATTCTGCCGAAATGCAAAATCTGATGGGTTGGATTGCTATGTCGCAAAATAAGTAAAAAAAGAGGCATGTTATGAGATTAGGTTGGATGGAAATTGCGTTAATTGTTGTGCTGGTTATAATCTTGTTCGGACATAATAAGATTCCAGGCATGATGAAAAACCTGGCAGACGGTTTGAATGTCTTTAAAAAAGAGATAAAGACCAACACAAAAACCGAAAAAAAGTCGACGCAGACAAAGAAACCAGTTAAAAAAGTCGTTAAAAAGAAATAATAAAAATATCCCCCATTTGGGGGATTTTTTATTCGTGCCTATCTGGGTATTTCCCATCAATCAGGTTTTGACGCACCACATGATGTTTGACCTTTTGCGTACTGGTCAGTGGTAAATCTTCTGTTGTCATGGCAAAGTGGGTTACCCATTTATAACTGGCCACTTTTTTATTTGCCGCAGCAATTTCGGCACCCAATTTTTCCAATGTCATATCAGGTTCAACACTGAATACGCCATAGGTGACGGTTTTGCCTTTGACCTTGTGCTCGAATACGGCAACGTTTTTAACGCCAGGGATAGTTATGTACATGCCCTCTAATTCATCGGGATAAACGTTTTTACCACTGTCCAGAACGATAACCTGTTTTTTACGCCCCGCAAAGTGTAATTCGCCGTTTTTGTCCATAGATACCATGTCGCCGGTGTTGAAAAAACCACGCTCGTCAAAGATTTCTGCGTTTGCCGTTGGGTTGTTAAGATATCCACCAAATACCTGGTGACCACGTAACCATAAAACACCAACGCCATCTTCGTTTTTATCGCGAATCTCGCATTCGTTGTTCAATGTTGGTCCGCCAAATGCAAATGGTAAGCGATGCCTGGTCGGTTTGGAAATACAGATTGGTCCAACCGTTTCTGTCAGACCATAGCCCTGGATAAATGTCAGACCCAAACGTTCATAGAAGGTTTCAACCTCGGGCTTGGTTGCGGCACCGCCCGCGATTAACAGACGTGCACGTCCACCAAATACATCCAGAATTGGTTTCTGAACCTTGCGAACCAGGGCACCCAGACCAATCTTTTGCAACAATTTTCCATATTTTAAAACGAACGATACCAGTCCCCATTTTTTCTGGGCCTTTACATTATCGATAATTTTGTTACGGAATACTTCCCATAAGCGGGGAACCGCAGGTATAACCTGGGGACGGTATTTTTTAAAGTCTGCCATAATTTCTTTGGGATTAACGGTTGGCTGTAACAATACGCCCGCACCAAAGTGCAACGTTGCCAGGATTTCAACCGCAAAACCAAATACGTGATACATAGGCAGAAAACCGTACAATATATCCGCCGGTCTAATCCATTCTGCCATAGATTCCAACGAGTTTGTACATTCTACGATGTTAAAGTGTGTTAATGGTACAACCTTGGGCACACCTGTGGAACCAGATGTAAATGACATAGTGGCAATGTCCAAAGATTCAACCGCAGCAGGTTTTAAATCTGGGTCAACTTTGCCATCTTTTTTTGTAATATCGTAGAACTTGAACTTGTCCGTTTTGTAAACAAACGACTTTTCAGCACAAACCAATTTGCAGTTCGTAATGGATGTCATATTGTCATATTCGTATGGTGTTAAATTGGTATCCAATAACAATACGGTTCCACCCAGATACCAAATCGCAAACATCGAAATTGGAAATTCAGGAATATTGTGGGATAAAATACCAACAACATCACCTTTTTTAACACCGGCTTTGTTCAGCGAAGCGGCCCGTGCCTTGACCAATTCAATAAAAGCGGTATACGTAACGTTTTCACGAACCAGATATAAGTTGTCTGGATATGTTTTTGCAGTACGTTCCAGTAATTGATACATATTCATGTTATAAAATTCCTTGTTGTTTTTATATTGGACAGTGGATATTATACAAATGAATAAAAGGAAATCAAATATGAAAATCTTGACGTTAAATATAAACTCGATTCGTGCACATATCGAAAGTTTTATCGATATACTTAGACGTGGTGAATATGACACAATTATGGTTCAGGAACTGAAAGTTGAAAATGCAAATTTTCCATACATGATTTTTGACGAGTTTGGATATAATATTAAGGTTTTTGGTCAAAAATCGTGGAATGGTGTCGCGATATTCTCTAAATATTCTGTCGAAGATGTGGTTGCGGGTATGCCAAATTATGCAGATGTTAATGCACGTTTCCTGGAATGTGTGGTCAATGGATGCGTGCGACTGATAAATACCTATATGCCAAATGGCGATACCGTTGATTCACCAAAGTTTCCATATAAACTGGAATGGATGCGGGCTTTTACAGACTATATCGAACAATACCTGGATTCGCCAGAACCGGTAATTATTGGTGGCGACTTTAACGTTGCAATCGAAGATCGTGATATCTGGAAACCAAAAAATTACGAGGGTATTGCAATTGCCGCCCCAGATGCCCGTGCGATAATGCAACAATGGTTGAATGACGGGTGGGTCGATGCGTGGCGAACCCTGCATCCAAATGAAATCGGATATACATGGTATGGATATCGTGGTCGTGATACAGTGGGGAACAAACAGGGATTGCGATTGGATTATTTCCTGTGTAATCGAACAGCCGCAAAAATGATAAAAAAATGTGAAATAGATATTCAACCTCGCTTGGCCAATAAACCAACAGATCATTGTGGGTTAATGCTGGAAATAGAATAGTAAAAAAAACTGTGCATTTTAATCTGCACAGTTCTTTTTTTTCAAGACCCATAAAAATAACATTGTAATTAATTTTTTCGGCGTTCGTATTCTTCTTGTTCTTCGGTTGTCATGGTTGCCAATGGACGGGCCATCATGCGTTGCAGACCAATTTCTTCGCCTGATACAATACTGAAACCAAATGTTCCATTCGCAATTCGTTCCAGGGCAGCATTTATTTTTTGTAATAATTTATTGTTGCGTTCTGACATACGTAAATCCATCGTTATGTCTTGATTAAATGATGCGTTATCCGATTCGTCACCAACACCTATGGCCTCGGTCTTGTCGGCCAGGCGAACCGCACTTAATACCGAATCACTGTCGCTGACCAATTCTGCACGCTGGGAACTTAATATATTATAAAAGTACGCCAAGTGCATCGGGCACATGTATGGTTCAGATTTCTTGGGTTTATAGTTCGCCGGTAATTCCAGTGCCTTGTAATTTTCTGTTGTCATTTTTTAACCTTTTAACTCTTGTATCCATGACAGTAATGTTTCTGAATCCATTACACCTGTGCGGGCTGCAACCAATTCGCCGTCTTTGAATGCCAAGACAGACGGAATGCTGCGAATGCCATATTTTGCAGGTGTGCGACGATTCGATTCGTCTATTTCAAATTTAACAAACTTGGCATCGTTGGTTTTTTCCGAGGTCGCTTCGAAAATTGGACCAAACATACGGCATGGACCGCACCAAGATGCCCAGAAATCAACCAAGGTGATGCCATTGCTGATTAAACCGTCAATCGTTGCGTCATTTGCATGTGATAATGCCATTATTTTTCTCCTTTCTGTTGTTGATATTTGGCATGAGTGTATTATAATCACCAAAAAATGCAAGAGAAATCATAAATGAATAAAATCATATACTTAGATGCCGCCGCAACATATCAAAAACCGGAACCTGTTATAAATGCAATGAATGATTTTTTATTGAATCATTATGCAAATGCAGGACGGGGTGTTTGTGGGCGTGTCGAATATGTTGATGATATGGTTGAACGTACCAGGGCACGGGTCGCAGCATTCATGAATGCACGCGCCAATCAGATTGTGTTTGTGTCCGGTACAACAATGGCAATGAATATGGTCGCAGATATGATTCCAATGCGGGCAACAACACGTGTGTTGGTGTCAGATTTGGATCATCACAGTGCAAGATTACCCTTTGTTCGGCGGGCAAATGAACGGGCAGGGCAGGTTATGGTATGTCCACTGGATGAAAATTATAACCTGGATATGGAAAATATACCGGCCGCAGATGTGTTTGTTATAACCGCAATGTCAAATGTAATGGGGATGCCACAGGATGTTGCAAAAATTATTCGGATTGCCAAAGAAAAAAATCCAAATGTTATAACTGTTGTTGATGCCGCTCAGTTCGTTGTGCATGAAAAAATAGATGTGCGGGCATGGGGGGCGGACTTTGTTTGTTGGTCTGCACATAAAATAGGGGCTGATACAGGTGTTGGTATATTGTATATCAAAAGTCCAGATGATTTCAGTCCAACTTTTATTGGCGGCGGAATGGCCAGACGTGTCGAATCGGATGGACATATCGTTTTTGCAGACGCAACAGAACGATTCGAGGCGGGAACTTTGCCGTTGACACAAATTGCAGGAATAATCCCAGCAATAGATAATCTGGAAAAAAACAGACCAAACTTGGGGCTGATTAAATATATGTATGACGAGTTAAGCAAAATAAACAAAGTGAAAATATTGACCAAACGTGATGCTGCTGTGTTAACGTTTGTTGTTGATGGAATGCATTCGTTGGATTGCGGTGCGTATCTGGGGGTGCGTGGGTTCTGTGTGCGTGTGGGGATGATGTGCGCGTCGTGGATTATCAGACGTCTGGATATAGATGGGGCCGTGCGTGTGTCGGTTGGCGCATATAACAGTCAGGCAGATGCAGAAGTTTTTATCAAGGCAATCAAAGAAGTTGTAAAATGAGTTTTAGTAAAGATGATATTATTGCAGCACTAAAAACTGTGTTTGACCCAGAAATACCCGTTAATGTCTGGGATATGGGATTGATTTATGATATAGATATTGCACAGACTGGGGTTGTTATCAAAATGACTTTTACCAGCCCAACATGTCCCATGATGGAAGAACTGATGTCTCAGGTTCAAAATGCCGCCCAGGGGGTGGTGGGGGATGTGCCTGTGCAGGTGGAATTGGTGTGGGACCCGCCATGGGATTTATCACGCATGTCGGACGAGGCACGTATAGAATTGGACCTGGTAAATGAGGGATGGTAGGAAATATGACGTTTGATGAAATAAAAAAATATTTGACCGTATTGGATGGGCCTGTCGAAAAACTGGAGTTTATTATGGATTTGGGAAATACGCTGCAGCCAGTGCCGTCAAATGCAAAATGTTATGAGGTTGCAGGGTGTGCGTCATTTGTGCAAATCTGCCAAAGTGAAGACAGGTTCTATGCAAAAGCTGATTCGGCACTGGTGCGTGGAATTATGGCGGTCTTTATCGCAATGGTGGATGGTAAAAGTGTTCAGCAAATAAAAGAAATGAATCTGGCAGATGAATTCGGGGCGTTGAATTTGCAGTTGGGGGCCGGACGAACCAATGGCGTGAATTCTGTGATTAGATTTTTCGAAAATTTATGATAAAATGCCAGAAAAGGCATCTGTTGGGGGGATGTGTTATGAATTATGATAAAAAAATGCTGCGTATTGGTATGTGGACACTGGGGGGTGCATTGCTGATTAGCGTAATGCTGCAGGTGGGATTTAGAACGCAAAGCAGACAAATAAACAGGGCCAGACGTGAAATTGTACAAATTCAACAAAAAATCGCTGTGGCCGAGGCAAACTTTGCCGCAAATGTTCGACCCGAAGTGCTTAGAAACCTGGTGCTGGGGTTGGAACCAAAAGCCGTCGCAATCGGATTTAACAGGACCGTGGATGTAAATGAACTGGAAAACAAAGAAGGGGTATGATGTTTGAAATAGGTAAGGATATTTTTAAACATGGTTTTTCAGGTGCCAGATGCGATACTATGGGGCGAAAAAGACTGGGGGTTATTTATAAATTCTTTGTGGTCGCAATACTTATATTTATAGGACGTACAATTCAGTTGGGAATTCAGGGAACAGACAGATCCAGATTGGCAGGGGTAAATGCTGAATGGGATGTCCAGCGGGCCGATATAGTTGACAGAAATGGTGATATTCTGGCAAAAAATGTTGCGTCTGGGCATATAATCTTGCGTAATCGTGCAGTGCAGGAAAAAGAACGTGATGCCGTCGCACAAACAATTCATCAGGCGTTGCCGTATGAATATTCACTGGCCCAGGCATTGGAACTGGTTAATTCAGACAGGCGATTTATCAGGTTGAAAAAGTATGCCAGTGATGAACAACGGGCAATTATTCAAAATGCACGACTGGAAGGTTTGGAAATAGAAAAAATTCAAACACGAAAATATCCAAAACGCAGGTTGTTTTCCCATGTCGTTGGGTTCGTTGGCGAAGAAGGATATGGACTGGAGGGGGCAGAACGCGTATTTGATAACTATCTGAGGGAAAATAAAGACCCATTGCGGTTGTCGGTCGATTCGCGTATCCAGGCGGTGTTCTATGACCAACTGGCATTTGCTATGCAGAAATATCAAACCAAGGCAGCAATGGGAATGCTGATGAATTCCAGAACAGGGGAAATTATCGCAATGGTGTCATTGCCGGACTTTGACCCGGAAAATCTGCGTGCAGACCCAATCGCAAATAGATTAAATAAGCCAATGCGAAGCGTGTATGAACTGGGGTCTATTTTTAAAATATTTAATACCGCATTGGCATTGGAAAATGGTATTGATGTAAACAAAGAATACTTTGTTGCAAAGCCGTTCCCAATATATGATAAAAATGGACGATTGGCAAAAAATATTACAGATATTCGCAGCTTTAAACCACCAAGACCCAGTTTGAATGTTGAAGAAATTATGATGCACTCGTGCAATGTGGGCAGTGCACAAATTGCACTGGAATTGCCAGATGGCGCACAAAAAGAATTCTTTGAAAGATTGCATATGGACAAGGCCCTGAGTCTGGAATTCGGACGGACGGAAAACAGTATCCCACAACGTAAATGGGGACCTGTGGAACGTGCAACCGTTGCCTATGGCCAGGGGTATGCGGTGACACCAATGCATCTGATGCTGGCGGTGAATGCGGTTACAAATGGGGGAATATATATTTATCCAACACTGCAAAAACGTAGCGTCGGGGTGGTGCGTGGTGAACGTGTTTTGGCAGATGAAATATCTGCTAAGTTGCGACCAATTATGCTGCGGGTGGCCGAAGAAACCAGCGGTAAACAGGCAAGAGTCGCAGGAATTCAGATTGGCGGAAAAACATCAACAGCAGAAAAATATACAAATGGTAAAATCGATAATAAACGTAATGTGACCGCGTTTGTCGGCGTGTTCCCAGCAAATGCACCACAATATACGATACTGGTTGTGCTGGACGAACCCAAGGGTACAAAAGAATCGTGGGGATGGCGTACGGCTGCGTGGAATGCAGTGCCGACAACAGGAAAAATACTGGACAGTATACTGCCGTTGCTATTTGAATAATTTTTGATTATAATACTTCTGATAATAAAAAAAGAGTGCAAGGCGTGAAAAAAATAGTAGAGAAATCCGTGCTGGGTCGGGCATGGGTTTTGGCGGATGATAGGGTAGATAAGTCGGACGATTTAATAAAAAATATCTTGGCCAGAAGGGGAATAGATTCTGACAAAGATGTTCAAAGGTTTCTGAACCCCAGTATCAAAGAGTATATGCCCAATCCATCCGTCTTGACCGATATGGACAAGGCCGCAAATATCATAGCAGATGCAATCGAACAAAATAAAAAAATTGCCGTCTATGGGGACTATGATGTAGATGGTATAACATCTACGGCAATTTTTGTTAAATATTTGCGGACGTTGGGGGTTGATGTGGTGTGGCATCTGCCAACGCGCGAAGGTGAAGGATATGGTTTAAATAATAATGCAATTGCTGAAATTGCAAATCAGGGTGTGAAACTGATTATTACCGTCGATTGCGGTATAAGTGGTGTGGCACAGGTGGACTTTGCACACAGTTTGGGAATGCAAATTGTTGTGACAGATCATCATTCGCCAGATTCTGTTACCCCACATGCAGATGCCATCGTTAACCCAAAACGGGCAGATGATAATTCAGGATTGACATACCTGGCCGGGGTGGGGGTGGCATTCCTGACGTTGGTGGCCGTTAATCGTGAAATGAAAATACGTGGCCATGGTGTGGACAGTTCTGAACTGATGAACAGTATGGATTTGGTCGCCCTGGGGACGATATGCGATACAATGTCGCTGGTGGGACTTAATCGGGCGTTCGTTGCAACCGGATTAAAAGTTATGGGACTGAGAAAAAATCTGGGATTGCGTATACTGATGGATGTGGCAAAAATAAAAGAACCATCCGTATATGCCGCAGGATTTGCGTTGGGACCACGATTAAATGCCGCAGGACGATTGGATTCAGCAACACCTGCGCTGGAACTGTTGTTGACCGATAATCCATTAATTGCACATGATTTGGCAAATAAATTAAACCTGATGAACCAGGATAGAATCGATATTCAAAATGCTATTATGTTGCGGGCAACCGAAATGGCCGAAAATTGTTGCAAAAGTGGAAAGTGCAGCTTGTTTGTCTGTGGTGATAATTGGCATGGCGGGGTGATGGGAATAATCGCAGGACGATTAAAAGATAAATTTAACCTGCCTGCCTGCGTGGCAACCAGAACAGATGGAACGATAAATGGTTCTGGACGGTCTATACCAGGGGTCGATTTGGGCCAGATTATTCATGATGCATTGGCCGCAGGTATTGTCAGCGAAGGGGGTGGACATGCCGCCGCCGCAGGGTTTTCTTTGCCACAAAAAAATGAAGATGATTTTTGCCGGTTCCTGGAACAGGCGGTAATACAGCAATTGCACGGGGAAGTGCCACCCCCAGAAATGATGGTGGATGCAGAACTGGATGCAGGGGGGGCAAATATGCAACTGGTCGAACAGATGAAGGCACTGGAACCCTTTGGTCAGGGAAATCCAGAACCTACGCTGGTGCTGCGTGGGGCGGTGCTGGCCAGTGTGTCAGTTATGGGAAATGAAAAACAACATTTGCGGGGAATTGTTAAAACCAGCATGGGAACAAAATTGCCGTTTGTTGGATTTAATATGGTCGGAACACAGTTAGGTAATTTTTTGCTGGACGATGTGAATCTGAATACTAAAATAAGACTGTTGGGAAAATTGAAAGATAATAGACACAAAGGACGTGTGAATGCACAGTTCGTTCTGGAAGATGTCGCAATATGAAATGGTCGCACATGGAACAAAAAATAAAACAATTTTTACAGATAATTCAGAATGCCGAATCTGTGGTGCTGATGGGACATAAAAATCCCGATGGGGATTCTATGTGCAGTGTATTGGCCCTGGGGCATTTGTTGGAAAAAAACTTTGGCGTTCAGGTGCTGTGTATCTATGATGGAAATATACCCGATAATTTGGATGCTGTGCCATTGCGGTCCAGAATTAAATATTTTGAACGGGTCGACCTGACACAAAGTTTTGATGTTGCGATTGTTATGGATTATGGTAATCCTGTGCATATAGGGGGGTGCCGACCGGCCGTCGATAATGCAAAGTTTGTCGTCGAAATAGACCATCACAGAAATGATAATACGGTCGGAGAACTGTGTATAAATGACGAGATGGCCGCCGCAACCGCAGTTATCGTTTATAAAATCGCACGCTGGGGTAATTTGAATATAGATTCCCAGACCGCTGATTTGTTGGCGTTGGCAATACTGACCGATACAGGGAATTTTAAATTCGCACGAAATGGCGATTCTTTGCGGATTATGGCCGACCTGGTTGATGCAGGGGTCAATATCAGAAATTTAATCGAATTGATGAATAATAAACCGCGCAAAACCGTTCAGTTAGAGGCACGTACCGCAGCAAATGCAGAATTCTTTTATCGTGGACGTTTGGCGTTGGCGACCGTTTGTAAAAAGGATTATAAATACCTGGACGGACGGGGGGAAATGGCGCTTAGTTTATTGGGACAAATACAGGGGGTCGAATATATCGTTTTGTTAAAGGAACAAAAACCAGAACAAATTGGGGTCTCGATTCGCAGCAGAAAAAATCCTATTGACCATATTGCAGTTGAACTGGGGGGCGGGGGACATGAACGGGCCGCAGGGGCGATTGTTCGGGACTCGCTGGAAAATGTGCGACAACGCGTGTTGGATTTATTCAAAGGGGTATAAAAAAATGAGAAAAATTATTGGTGCAATTTTTATCTGTTTTTTTGTGTTCAATGCAAATGCTGCAGTTGATGATAAGTTGGTGGGTAATGCAGAAAAATATTTAAACAAAATTACCGGATTGTCGGGGACATTTGTTCAGACAGCAAATGGCAAGCAAGAAACAGGTGTGTTTTCAATGCTTAGACCAGGACGAGTACGACTGGACTATGATAACATGCCGGTGCAATTGATTGCCGATGGACAGGATTTGTATTTTTTTGATAAATCGCTGGACCAGATTACAACTGTGCCAATTACCAGTACGCCTGCCGGTATCTTAATCAGAAAAAATATTAATCTGGTTAATGCAGATATTAATGTGGTGGAAACAACGGATTATAAAAACTCGTTTGCGTTGAAATTGAACCTGCGAGGGCAAGAAGGACTGGGGTATATGACGGTCGTATTTGATAAAAGTCCAATAAAATTAAACTCGTGGACAGTGGTTGATGCAACAGGTACAACAACAGATGTTGTGTTCCATGATTTGCGTGAAAAAACAAACTTTGGAAAAGATTATTTCCAAATACAAAGACATAAAATAATCAGCACCAGTGGTGGTGATGATTACTATGATTAAAAATGTTTGGAATCAGTTGGGCAGAGTTCTTGGTTATTTTGTTTGTGGCCGTGTTGGTGGTGCCGGCCAGATTGTGGCCCGATGTGGCACGTTTCCTGGCACGGATGGTAAAATTTGTGCGTTCTATGGTTTGGAAAATTACCGATGCGTCTGAAAATATAAAACAGCAAATCGAACTGGAACAACCCGTAGATGAAATGCTGAAAAAAACAACAGATGAAATTTTGGATACTTTTTCAACAGTAATCCCAAAACAGAAAAAAATACGCAAAATATCCAAAAAAAAGGTCGCAAAATGAAAAAAATGACAATAAGTCAGCATTTTGCAGAACTGAGACGGCGAATCTTGTGGGTTGCCGCAGTGTTTGGTGTGCTGTTTTTGATAGGTATGGTGGTGGCACCGTCAATTCAGCAATGGTTGACGTGGCCGCTGATGAATATTTGGCCCGATGGAACATTGTTGTATACGGGGCTGACAGATGGATTGATGATTAACTTTTCTTTGGCAGGATTGTTCGCACTGATGATAACTTTGCCGTTCGGATTGTGGCAGGTGTGGGCCTTTGTTGAACCTGGGTTGAAAAAAAAAGAACGTGGATTTATTTGGCCAATCTTGATTTTGTCGCCAGTGCTGTTTTTGCTGGGGGCGGGATTCGCGTTTTTTGTGCTGTTCCCAGTTGTGTTCAAGTTTTTCGTTGAATTAAATCAGGTGGCACCCGTGCCAAGTGTTTTGATGCCTGCGGTGCGAGATTATCTGGGGTTCGCAATAGGTATGTTAAAGGTGTTTGGAATCGCATTTCAGTTGCCATTGGTGCTGGTGTTGTTAAATCGAATTGGGGTGCTGAAAAAAACGCAAATGATGACTTGGCGAAGATATGCAATCATTTTGATTGTTGTTGCTGCTGCCGTCTTGACCCCACCTGATGTTGTGTCGCAATTAATGTTGGCTATACCTTTGTGGCTGTTATTCGAAATCAGTATTTTGTGTATGCGTCAAGAATGATTTTGTGATATAATATGCGTGTGAATAAAATCAAATGGATTATTTTTGCTGGATTGATAATCACACAGACTGCATGTGATTTGCAACCAAAAATATTGACACTGCCAGATTCAGTGGGTGAGTTTATTTCACAACGATATCCTGCGTTGTTGGCCGACCCAAATGTTAATCCAGAAATTTATAATTCTGCTGTGACGGACTATGGAATGTATGCGTCGCCCGATTTGTACGGACGGGATGCGGCAGATAATTATGTAGAATATGCATCTGTCGATGACTATATTGTGCCACCACAAAATCTGGCCAATGCAGAAACTGTGATGAAAAAAAATGTTGATGCAGGCCAGGAATCTGTTGAATCAGAAACTGATGATGGGCAAAAAGAAACACAGGTTGCACAAAGTACCGATTATTTATTGGTGCCAATGTATGGTGGCCCAATCGTTCAAAATGATATAAATGAAGTTGTTGTTCAGCCCGGTGATACCCTGTATCGGTTGGCACAGAAATACAGCGTGAACGTCGATAATATTGCAAAATTAAATGGTTTGACTGAACCATATCAGCTGCGTATCGGACAAAAGATAAAAGTGCCAGGTACGGTCAAAAGTCAACCTGTTAATGACCAAGATATATTAAAGGTTGCACGACCTATGGTGGGGGTGCAGACCGTTACACGTGTGGGACTGACCAATGTTGTTGTTCAGCCGGGGGATACGTTGTATTCTTTGTCCAGAAAATATTCCGTGCCGGTTAATGATTTGGCAGTTCTGAATAACCTGGTGCCACCATTCGGATTAATACCCGGACAAAAGCTGCGGGTGCCAGATTTGGGACAGGCACCAGTCGCCAAGGTCGCAATCATTGAAAATCAGACGCAGGAACACAAATCAGCAGAACAAGATGAAATCTATGGAAATGTGCCAAAACAAAAAACAACAG
Organism: Alphaproteobacteria bacterium; assembly: GCA_017522445.1. Taxonomy (GTDB): domain Bacteria; phylum Pseudomonadota; class Alphaproteobacteria; order Rs-D84; family Rs-D84; genus Enterousia. The sequence goes on along the minus strand of JAFWZK010000019.1, from coordinate 2,610 downwards.
CCACGGCAGACAAGAACAAAACCACCAAGGAAGCAGCGAATAATCAAAAGCAATCAATTGCGGCACAGGTAAAAACAGAACCTGTAAAAATATCGTCTGATCCAAATAAAAAATTGCCAAAGATAACTGCACGGTCTTCGTCAAAATTCTCGTGGCCCGTTCGCGGCAAGATTTTGTCTGGCTTTGGTGCCAAATCCAGCGGATTGTTTAATGACGGTATTAATATAGGGGCAAAACAGGGGCTGCCCGTGATGGCGGCTGAAAATGGAGTGGTGGCCTATGCGGGCAATGAAGTCAAAGGTATGGGAAATCTGATTATTATTCAGCATGATGGTGGATGGATGACGGTTTATGCACATTTGGATTCATTGGCTGTAAAACGTGGAAACAGGGTTGCAGTCGGTCAAAAAATTGGAACAGTCGGTGAAACAGGCAAGGTTGACAGCCCACAATTACATTTTGAAATTCGCAAGGGAACCAAGGCGTACAATCCAACACAATATTTGAAAAAATAAAATGCCGTGCTTTGTTACGGCTTTCTTTTTATTTGTGAATACTGTCAAATCCGTTTTTTTTGTGTGTTCTGATAAAGTAAATTTGTGTCATACAAATAGAGGTGTCAGAATGAAAAAAATTATTATTGTTATGTCAATCATTTTGCTGGTTGCACTGGTTATTTGGCTGATAATACAGTATAATAACGGGGCAGGGCAATCTGAAAAAACAGAATATGTGGCATCAAATCGTGATGAAGAAATCTTAATTGTTGATATAGATGAATTGGAAAAGCGTGCCGCAGAGTTTATCTCGATTGGGGCGTTGGGATATATCCAGGGCGGTGCAGAAACAGAAAGCACCTTGCGACGAAATCAGACCGCATTTGATATGGTGGATATTTATCCAAGGGTCCTGACCGGGGTGAATGAACCGAATATAAAAACTTCAATACTGGGGACGGAAATTTCACTGCCAGTGATTGTGGCACCCGCAGCGGCACACGGGTTGGCACATGTATCAGCCGAAGCCGGCAGTGCAAAAGGGGCGGCAGTCAGCGGTACAATTATGTCGGTCAGTACATACGCCAGTTCCACTTTGGCCGAAGTTGCCGCCGCAGGTGATGGTGCACCACAATGGTTCCAACTGTATCTTAGCAAGGATGATAAAGCGAATCGGCAATTGGTCAAATTGGCCGAGGATTTAGGTTACAAAGCAATAATTTTAACAGTCGATGCACCAATCGGTGGAAACAGATTCCGAGATGCCAGGAATAACTTTGAGTTTCCTCTGGCACTGCCAAATGTGCCGCGGGCAGGTGGAAAAACACAGGGACAAAGTATTAATACAATCTTTGCGGCGGCGAAAAATGTCCTGACACCGTATGATGTGATGTATGTGAAATCATTGACCAAGTTGCCTGTAATCGTCAAAGGTATTATGCATCCCGATGATGCAGAAGTTGCAATCATCGCAGGGGCAGATGCAATTTGGGTATCAAATCACGGTGGTCGACAATTAGATGGAGCCCCCGCCGCATTCGAGGTTTTAGGCGATGTTGCAAATCGTGTAAATAAACGTGTGCCAATCATTTTTGACAGCGGTATTCGTCGTGGTCAGCATATTTTCAAGGCAATCGCAATGGGGGCAGATGTTGTTGCGATTGGGCGACCCGTTATTTATGGCCTGGCACTGGGTGGATGGCGGGGGGTGGTGTCTGTATTTGATTATCTGAAAAAAGACCTGCAGCGGGTTATGTGGTTGGCGGGTACACAGAATATAGAAGAAATTAAAAATGTAGAACTGAGGTACAAGTGCATAAGTGTAAAATGTGAACCTTTATAAAAATCTTGCATTTTGTGGATTTTGTGTCTATAATTATCCCCGTTCTGTGAATTTATACAGTTCTGGATGCGTAGCTCAGTTGGTAGAGCAACTGACTCTTAATCAGTGGGTCCAGGGTTCGAGTCCCTGCGCGTCCACCAAAAATATGTAACCACCCACTGGGTGGTTTTTTTGTGCCTTGTAAGATAATAAACCCAGGGATTCATACCTGTATAATTATTTGTTTTGCATTGATAAAATGTGGGTGTTGACATGAAACTTTGACATAAAAACAAAAATACAAAAAGGAGAAAAAATGAAAAAGTTAGCAATTTCAACACTGGCTGTGCTGATTGCGTGCCCGGCATTCGCAATGAATCATCCAGACCAGGGCAGCAGTTGGCAAATGTGGGGAATGGACCCATATATCGGACTGCGTGGTGGTATGAGCTATACAAACCTGAACTATAAGTACGACGGAAACAAAGAATCTATGACGGATTATGTTTTCCAGGGGCGTGCCGCATTAGGTTTGGAAGTTTGTGATACAGTTCGTTCTGAAATTGAATGGTCTTATTTCGGCAGAATGTCAGATCGTGAAAACTTTGGCGCAGCAGGTGGTATTGATGTAGAAACAAAACTGCAGACACTGTTGTGGAACAACTATATGGAATTTGGACATTATAAGATTGTTCGTCCGTTCGCAGGATTGGGTGTCGGTATGGCGTTCGCAGATGTTAAACGTCAGGGCGACCTGGTGCCACGTCACAGCGAAAGCAAAACACGCTTTTC
>JAFWZK010000018.1 GCA_017522445.1 Alphaproteobacteria bacterium | reverse complement strand
CCCCTCCCATGTCATCCCGTGGCTTGCCTGTCGCACGAAGTTTTAACGAAGTGCGAACCACGGGACCCAGGTATATGCTTTTTTTCTTACTTCAACACCAAACAAAAAAACAACAAATGTAAAAACATACACCAACTACCAAATCTGGGAACGATAAAATAAATTAGAATGATTTAGATATGGGATGGGGGCGACAACATAGTGTACAAACGCTACATGAATCGCCCGCACACAGCACATCAGATGCGTAAAATAAATTAGAATGATTTAGATATGGGATGGGGGCGACAACGTAGTGTACAAACGCTACATGAGTTGTCGCCCCCGCCCATAGATGAATTATTATAATTTATTTTATTCGATACAGCAGTTAACAGCATTCCTAACCCAGCTTTTTAACTTGCTCATACCACCTTTGGCTTCGGCTTTTGCGGCCGGTGCGGCAACCTCGGCTGGCTTAACGGTTTGCTTTTTTGCTGGCTTTGATTCTTTTTGTTCTTTTTTTTCACCAGTCAGCATTCCCATATTCAGTCCCCAGAATATGCAATACAGTTCATACGACTGGTCAAACAAGGAATATGCGGTTTCTTTATCACCTGCGGCCAGTGCCTTGGTACCGACTTCGAACACGCGCATTGATGCCGCCAACAGATGCTTTGATATACACCAAACCTCGCCCTCGTATGCAGGGATAATTTTCAGCATTGCATTTTTTCGCATTTCGCGAATATCGTTAATCAGGTCATAGAATTTTGTCTTACCTGTTTTTGCCCCCGAGAACATCAGATGTTCTTCGATTGAAATCAGATTCATAATACCGATTGTTAAATCCTGGTCGCTTGACAGGTCTTTTGGATTTACTTTCTTTGCTGCGTCTAATTTTTCGACAAATTCCTGAACAGATTCTATTTTTTTCATGATTTTCACCCTTGTTAAAAAGCTTATAAACACCACACCATTAACCAACTGGCAATCAACAGTGCCACAATTGGCAACACAACTTTTTCAAATGGAAAGTGCGCATGTCCACCGTTTTTATTTTTCATCCATTGGTATAATTTACCCATTCCAATAAATATCAGTGCACCACAAACTGTACCGAACAAAACCGGGTCCATAACAAACATTCCACAAATTGACACCGGATTATATTTTACAGTCCCCAGATATACAAACCCAATCATCGCGACTGATATACAAATAACAACAACATCACGTCCAGGGAAATGCCAATTTTTCTTATCCATCCATTTCAGCATCCAATACCCCAGCAGTGTCAGCAATGCCCCCGCCCACAGACCGACCACACTGTCTGGCACGCCCAATCTGCGTGCGATATCCAGCCCTGCCCCGATTGCAATTGTACATACCGGACACGCAGGATTTGCCATCGCAGATACCGGTAATAATGCAAATAATGCTGCAAGTAATTTACGCATAATTCCTTTCCTTTTTCTATAGTCCAAATGATTATGGCAAAATTACAAAATAAAGTCAACGAGTCTAAATGCCCTTCTATTTTATGTTATGTTGTGTTATAATATCAAGTAATAAAACAGGTTTAGTAATGCAAGAAAAAAAGAAAAAAAAGCAATCAGATTAAATACAAAATTCACTAAAATAAATCGTATAAATATGATACAATATTCATGACACAGGGGACTGTGTTGGGGCGTAAGAACCCTGAAACTAATAGTGTCCGCGGGGGCAAAAAATACCTCCAACAAATTGGTTGAAGGGTTGTGAATATATTGAATAAGCGCGCTATTTTCTATTAGTTATAGTTCTTAACCTCCAACCGTCCGCTTTGTGACGGTTATTTTTTAATAGAGAGAATAGAAATATGCGAATAACATTTGGGATTTTAATGTCGCTAATGGTGGGGATGGCGCATGCAAATGCAGAACTGGCCGCGGCGATTGAAAATGTTCGCACAGCATGCGGAAACATCAGTGCGGAATTATCGGACATAAAAAAAATGGCGGGTATTACAACCGCCGTCACGGGCGTCGGCACGGTCGCCGGTGGTGTTGCACTGGGGACAGGACTTGCCAAGGCAAATGTTGATAAAGAAATAGAAGAATTAGAAGCCCAAATCAAAGAATTAAAAAAATCCCGTTCGGATGTTCCGGTTGAAAAATTAGAAATTGCAAACCAAAACGAATTCAATCAATCCCTGGATGATTTTGTTCATACATATTCTGCGGAACTGCAACAAAAGGCCGCCGAACTATCCACCGCAGAAAAGAAATCAAAACAACTGGGTAATGTTCGTACCGGTACATTGGCGGCAGCCACGGCAACAAATATTGCGGGTGCGGTTATGTCTGGTACAAATAAGGTCAAAGGCGATTTGAAACAACAAATTGATGAATGCTTGGCATCTGTAAAAACATTATCAAATGTCCGCATGCAGGCACGCATAGACGGCAGTGCCACGGATGCAGATTTAGCACATGCGGAAAATATAATTCGTGCATGCGAT
>JAFWZK010000017.1 GCA_017522445.1 Alphaproteobacteria bacterium | reverse complement strand
TATAAACACTGGCGGTCAGTGTTTGTTTCGTGGCCGGGCGCACCTTGATGGACTTTTCGAAATTGGGTTTACGCAGCACAAAGGTGTTCCTGATGTGTTGCTTTATTTCGGCCTGTGCGATTTGTGCCGTCTGGGTCAATGACTTTGCCATGACGAAGCGCACATTCTGTTCGCACAATGTCATTAGTCTGTTCGTATCAGTTGTCGATAATTCAAGATTTATGATGGCCATTTTGGTAATAAAAAAACCGCTGTTATGCGGTTTCGTATATTGGTTTCCCAATTATATCCAAAATCTTACAAATTTTTCTTGAATGTGTTAAGTTAAAATTTTGCGACAATTTGCACTATAACTCTGGCTGACTACAGTCTTTAGTGGTTGGTGTTTGATTTTTTCACTATTTTTCTATCTAAGCTATTGAGTTTTTTGGTCAGGTTCTCGATGGTTTCGGTGTATCGTTTGGCAACTGTCTGTCTGGATAGGTTAACTTTACGTGCTATTTTGGTCCATGGACCGCCGCTGGCCCGTAGCCAGACGATTTTTTTATTTGTTCCGTCTTTTATCAATGAGAACCAGCGCAAAATAACTTTTTCCCATATCGTAACTTGTTCTGCGGTTGGTTCCCATCGTGGTGTGAGTTTCTTTATCTCTTCGGCATCCCATAGCAATTCGTACCATTCACGAATGATTTCTATGCGTTGGCCTTTTACCCCTTTGTGTATAACTGGGGGCAGGGATTTGTCCACAAGGGTGGCTATATGTATCCATTCTTCGACTGTTTCTATTGTCCATTTTGGTTGTTCCATGTTTATGCCTTATTGTTTTGGTTATAAAATGTGTCTTCTTGTTCTAACCACTCTAGAAGTTGTTTCATGCTCATCTTGTGACCAAGGTGTTTTTTGATCATGGTTTTTTCTGCGTTCTCTATTACTGTTGGGGGATAGCATGTTAAAAATTTTGTGAATCCTGGTTGGATTTGCTCAAGTTGTGAAAATGTGAAATTTTCTTCAACAATGATCTCAACAGTTTTTCCACCGGTGGAAATTGCATTAACTTTTCTTTCTTTTTCTTTTATTACATTTTCTTTTATTTTTATTTTATTTTCTTTTTCTATTACTTGAGATTTCTCAACAATGTTCTTGCGTGGTTTCTGGTATCGGATCGCAAGCATTCTGTCGCATTTTTCCTTGTATTTCTGGCAATCTGCATCAATTTGTTGCTTGAGATATTTCCATAGTGGCAGCTTGCAATCCTTTTTGGGGTACCCAAATATGCACCTTAACAGTTCCGCACATTCTTTGTCGGATAACTGTTCTATAAGCACATTCAGTTTTGGGTCTATTAGTATCTTCATTTGCTGGACCTTTAGTCAAACAAGCCTGGTTGTCTTGCTTGTTCTTGCCATTCGATTTTGTACTGAACGCATTCTTTTACTTGGTTTATGTAGACCAGTTCTGGGCTGGTGCGTATTGTGTTTGCATTTCTGGTGATCACGTATTTTGGGATTTGTACACGACCTTGCAGGAACCAAACTCCCTCGTTGGTGATTTGCCATTCTCGGTTGTCATTTGATGGAACCGCCAGGTTGAAATAACGAAGTTTTTGAAAATTATTGAAACCTGTATTGTTCAGCCCTAATTGGTCCAATCTTGCCCGTCCTCCCAATGCGTGTAATCTTGCCAGTCCCGATACTAGGGTTCTGTTGATCGAGTGTTTGTAATCGACAGTTTTACGCCCACATGTAGGGCATATGCTTATGTTGTTCTTCATAAAACTGCCTCTTTGTCTGGTGATATTTTTTCGCCGGTGCCTTTGTATGTTCGGGCCTTTTCGAAAGCTATGATTTCCTCCATGGGATAGAGTGGCTTTCCGCCGATTTTGATGTATACTGGCCCAGTAGAGGCAGAACGCCAATTTTGCAGTGTGCGTTTCTTTAAGTGCCAATGTTCGGCCAATTCTTCTTCAGTCATCCTGGATTTTGCATTTACAGTGGTAGACATATAAAAAACTCCCTTTATTGCTGTTTTGTATATGTTTTAACTGTATGTTTCTTGTGCTTTTTTGTCGGTTAGATGATGCTCAATAGATTTCCAAACAGAATGTGTTTTTTTATGTAAAAAATGGCTTTTTGGTGAGATAAGTTCCAAACAGGTGATGTAAAAATATGTTGCTGGAATAAATGCTTTGATTTTTGGGAATTTTTTTTGCTATATTGCTGGCATGAAATTTACGAGAGATTTTATTAAGGAACAAATTGAGTTGGCAGTTAGTCAGCATCCTGGCAAACGTGCTATATCTGTTACGTTGCAAACTGCTGATCCACGTCGTGTGTTTATCATATCTTATGATGCAGTTTCTGGGCAGATTATGGGGGTGTTGGAACGTGTGGGGCGCACAACTGGTAACCCTGTGGATATGAAAACCCTACTTGAGACTACACGTGCGCAGCCAGCGCACCGCTAGATTTTGGTGGCAGGTTTAATTTATATTTTCCCTTTTTGTCTGAGATTATCAGCTGTTGCCATCCTGGTTTGCGACCAAATAGGTTGTGTATTCTGTCTGTTCCGGCACCAATGTTGGACAGCAGGATTTTTCCATAAACCCACGGGGAACCGTTTTCTCGGGCTTGCCATAGCTGACGAATAACCTTGGCCTGCATTTCGCCAAATGTATATTCTTTGCCATTCCAAATTATGCAGCTGAAATCGGTTGCTAATATGCTGAAGTCTATATTTTTGTGGATTTTGTGTTTCTTTTCAAAATCGACTATACATTCCAAGAAGAATACAATGTCTGCAAACTGGACATGTATCTCTGGCAGTTCAGGGTGATTTTGTTTATGGCTGTTTATTACTTGGGGGGTGGAGGGGTATCGAAATAGTTGATAAATTTCTTTTTGATTGAGATGGTGGTGTTTGGGGATTGGGGTGCTTGGTCGTTGTTCTGGTGGCCAGTTGCGAGTCAGGGCGATTTCAAGGGCAACTGGCCTTATACAGCATCCGATTTGACCTGTTTCTGCCAGCATTTCTATAACGCCAATTCCGCATTGCCATCGTTTGGCCAGTTCTTGCACGTCCATATAGACATGCGGAATTTCAATCTCTACCATCTTACCCTCTTGGTTTATTGAATAGCAAAAAAGGAGTCGCCAAACGGCTAACTCCTTTCCTATTCTATTTTGATTTTACATTACAATTTTAGACATTTCAACAGGAAACATTACCTAGGATTATCTTCTTGGGGCATACATTTCTTCTTCTATGTCTAATGAGATGGTTGTACCTTTGTCGCTTGTTTTGATTGTTGCTTTGCTTTCTATGTTCCGGCAGTAAAAACTTACTGTCAGCTCTTTCAGGTCCTTGCTTGTGTCCTGGTATTTGAAACCATAGCCAGCGCACTTATCTTTCAAGTGTTTCAGCTTGGTTCTCTTGTCCATTGTTGAGTTAACAATCTCTTTCATGATTATACCCAGCAACTGGACTGCCTCTAATACAAACGCAGGGCTGTTGAAATTTATCATGGGGCCTCCTTACCAGTATATCTGATATTGCTCGTCTGATCCGGTGATGGCTGGGTCTATCTTGTAGCCCAGCAATCGCAGTGTCAGTATGATTTCTTTCTCTGTATGTTTTTTGTGCAGCCACTCCCATACGCCTTGACTGCCGGTCTTCATAATTGCCAGCATGGCATCTATGCCCTCCATGGTTCGCATTTCTTGCCGGATGGCTGACACATATACGCTTTTGGTTTCTTTCGGTTCTTCTGGTCTTTGTGGTTGTGTTTGTCTTGGCATGTCTTAGTCCTCCAATCCTGTGAATACGATACCGAACCATTTGCTCATGACTGTTAATTTTTCTCTGTAAACCTCGGCAGCATTTAGTTCGGTTTCATATTCTTCCCTTTCCTGGGGTGACAGCCCCAATTCTCTGATTATGTGGTTGCACATGCCTATCAGGGCATATATGTTTCCCTGTGGGCCTGATAGGTCCACTATCAAGCCTGTTGGGTATTTTGCATCAGCCGATTGTTTTTCGACCGCACGCAGTTTCTGTTGAAGTGTTCTTAGTGTGTCCATTATTTCTTACCTTTGGTTTGTAATTTCTGCTGAATGTATTGCCACATCATTTCCAATTCTTTGGTTGGCACGTTTTCTGCATTTATCCATGTTTCCGGTTCTGGCCATGCTGAATTCTCGTTACAGCCGATTTCTTCTATCATCAGTTTTCGGATCGATTTCTTTTTCATTTCGTTCTTTATGGCAGACACGTACAGCATTCTTTTATCGATTGTCGGCAGCACCAGCGCAAGTTCGTTGTAATGCATCAACCACTTTTTCACGCTTAGTTTGTTCCACATTGCTATTCGCATCAGTATTAGTGCCGGTGTGATTTCGCCTGGGATGTCCAGTAATTCATCGGCCAGGTGGCGGCCGGTTCTGCTGTTCAGCATCATTGTGATGTCTAATGCTGTAAGTTCTGGGATGATTTGTTGTATCCGGCGGATTGCTGTAAACATGATCATTTCCACATGTTCTGGGTCGTCAAATTTGCACTTTACTGTGCCGTAGAATCCGAATTCTTTGTTTATCTCTGTCATGGTCTTAGTCCTCACATGTTAGGATTTTGTCCGATCCCTTGAATTCTTTTGGGATGTCGTATCCAATCTTGCGTAACATAGCTACGATTTCTTTCTCTGTGTGTTCTTCTTCGATCCAGCAATATGCCGTGCTTTCTGATATGTATTCGGAACCCAATGCCCAGCATATCTTTTCAATCCCATTCTCTGAGTTAATAGCCGCATAGTATGCTGCTACGAATAAGTTTTTCTTCTTTTTTGCCATTGTTTTTACCTCTTTTTTGGTTATTTGTTTACACACAAC
>JAFWZK010000016.1 GCA_017522445.1 Alphaproteobacteria bacterium | reverse complement strand
GATTCATCGGTTGTTCGTGATATTGAATCACGTATTCGTGCGGTCTTGGGGGTACCTGTAAAGTTAATCGAACGTCGTGGTGGGGCAGGGCAGATAACATTATCGTTTTCGACCCGCACACAGTTGCATGAATTGGTTGAAAAAATAACTAAATAAAAATGTTCAAAAAAGCCGGCAAATGCCGGCAATTTTTATTAAAATTAAAGTAAAATAAATTTGTTAAAAAAATACCGGCATTTGCCGGCTTTTTTATCGTTTTTTTGATTTAAACAAAATTAAAACGGTGTTTATATCTTTTTTTATACTTTGCGCGACCCGTCGATTTGTTTCGTTAAAAATCCAGCGTTCTTCTTCGATGGCGGTTTGTTTTTCCAAATCGCGTTTTATATTATTCAAAGGTCGTGGCGTGCCATCTTTGTTGCGCCATGGCACGGTTATCTTCTTGCCCGAATTTTCGCCCAGTGTAACATTGCCAAAGGAATCAAATGCCATCAGAACCTTTGGCGGATTTCCCGGGGTCAGGAAACTAAACTGTGGCATTGGTGTATGGTATGCGTTTTCAATATTTTTTGCACGCCCACCATCAAACAATGTACCGATTGAAAATCTTAAAATAATATTCCCGTTTACGGACCACATATCGTTTTGTGGGGCAGGGGACATATTATTGTTTGTGCCGCCAAAAACGCTAATTGGGTGTACGTCGTTGTTTTGTTTACGCAATTTGCCCAGCATTTCATCAATCATATCCGTATCTTGCCCAAAAGATGAAATATTGATTACACAGGTGCTGTTTTTTTGTCTGCGTGACATTTCGGTAATGAAATCAATATTTTTCTGCATTGCGTGCGGATGGAATCTGTCCAGTGACAATGATACCTGCATTGGAATTAATCTAAAACTGCTGATGCTGTGTGCGCTTAATACATCGACCATGTCATCAAAAATTATATTGCGCATGGGGGTAAGTGTCCACCCCGCATTTGTTTTTATATCAACGCTGCAACCATTATTCAGTGCTAAATTCAGCAAATTTTTCACATAATTTGGTTCGTTATGGTATTTATAGGCACTCATAATTTCGCCGCCTGTAAATACTAAATCCTTGCTAAATTTTGGATCATTTATGGCTTGCTTGATATAATTTTCTATTATTGCCGAAGAAATATATTTTTTAGGCATATTTGCACCGGCCGATTCACAACAGTGTGGGCAATTATTCCAACAGTAATGCGTGGTTTTAAATATCATTATATACGGCAGTTTTTGTATCGCCCCTGCCGCGGATGAATTGCGACATAACATCGTATGAAAAAAATCATGTATCCTTAACATGAAATATAAGATAGCACAAAATCTTACTTTGTCAATAGATTGAGCAAAAGGTCGATTAAAAAACCGCCCGATTGGGCGGCTTTTAAAACTTTCAACAATTATTATTTAACTGTTGTTGTGGCATTACGGTTCCATTTCCATACTTCTTCGCCAGAACCCTGAACCAATGGGCGTTCTTTACCGTATGAAATTGTCGAGATACGTTTTGCACAGATGCCGTCATCGACCAGCACTTGTTTTGCTGCGTTTGCACGACGTGCACCCAATGCCAAGTTGTATTCTGTTGAACCACGTTCGTCACAGTTACCTGCGATTTGGATTTTTACATCTTCGTGGTTTTTCATATACAGTGCCTGACCCAACAGGTTGTTTTTTGCTTCTTCGGAAATTTCAGATGAATTGAAACCAAAGAAAACACGTTGTTCGTTCAAATCGGCTGGTTCTACGATTTTAGAAGAGCCGCCACATGCAGCCAGCAATCCTGCGACACCGGCCAACAAAGCAAAGTTTTTTAATTTCATGAAATTACTCCCTTGAGTTTCTGTTGCTCGTGCTGTATTGTACAATAAAATATGTGAAAAATCAAGGAAAAACAAAAAATGTCAGATTGTGATTTACGTGATTTAGAATTGGCTGGTGTTGTTTGGGAATTATCGGACACGCCGATATCGGCCCCCCGTCCACGTTCTGTTTCTGAATCTGTGCCTGTGGAATCGCCACGTCAGACGGCGGCGACCGTTATTGCCGAAATTGGTCGTGGTTCTGCGGGTGTGGTTCCGCCGATTGCACCGACCCAGACTGTATCCATGGACACGGTACGATCCATGGCATCTAGACCGACCGACATGGCGACACTGAATCGCATGATATGCGAATTAAATCATCCGCTGCGTACCGGTGCGACAAACACAGTTTTACCACATATTGGCAATGGTGGTCTGATGATATTGACTGACATTCCCAGTTCAGATGATGATGCGACGGGGACTGTTTTATCTGGTGCGGCGGGCGACCTGATGGACAAGATGTTGGCGGCGATTGGTTTATCGCGCATGTGTGTATCTATTATTCCAATGGTATTTTGGCGTACCCCTGGTGGTCGCACGCCCACACGTGCCGAGCTGGATTTAACACGTCCATTTATAAATCGTGCGATAGAGTTGTTAAAACCGCGTGTAATATTAACATTGGGTACATTACCCGCGACCGAGATGGCTGGGGTAAATCTGGCGAAATCGCATGGTGTCCCAGTTTGTGTATTAAATGGCATAACACTGGTACCGATTTTTCATCCGAATTATTTATTATTAAAGCCCACCGCCAAGCGCGACGTATGGACGGCACTGCAAAATGTGCAAAATATCTTGAAAAGTGCCGAATAATAGTTAATAATTCGCACAAGTTTAATAAAAGGAGCATAAAATTAAACCTGTAAATAATCGTGATAATCGCCGTGACAATGGCCCACGTATAAACAACCGCATATTTGCCAAGTCTGTCCAGGTAATCTCGTCTGATGGTCAGAATTTGGGGGTTATGCCAACATCCCAGGCAATACAGATGGCGATGGATGCCGACATGGACTTGGTTGAAATCAACGCGAACGGTGCGACCCCGATTGCCAAGATAATGGACTTTGGCAAGTTCAAATATGAACAGAAAAAGCGCGCATCCGAGGCGAAAAAGAAACAAAAAAGCATCGAAATGAAAGAGGTTTGGGTAAAACCTTTTATCGAAGAAAACGATTTGAACATCAAGATGCGCAAGGCACTGGAATTTTTGGGTGACGGGAACAAGGTTAAAATATCGGTCATGACCAAGAGAGACAAGAAAGTGTTGGCTCGTGGCAGGGATGCTGTTCCAGAATTATTTGCCCGTATTGTGGAAATTATTGGTGACCGTGGTACATTGGAATCAAAATCCAAGCCAGATGAACGTACGAAATCGATAATAATCGCACCTGCGAAATGAAAATAACCGCCATCCGGCGGTTTTTTTATGACACCAGTTCTTTGATTTCCTTGGTTTTTGGGTCATATATCCGTGGTGTACCCGAATACCCCAATGCCTTGTGGTGTGATGGTATTAGAAATTCTGGCAGTGGTGATGCCTCGCCCATTTGTACCTTGGCATACAGTTTTTGTTGGATTTTTGTTTTGTTAACAATCCATCTTTCCTGGTCTGCCTCGATCGGTCTGTTATAGTGTCCCTGGACGATAACCAGTTGTTTTGAATCTTCCAGTTTCATAATATCCATTTGCGAATACAGCAGTTCCTCGGTTGTTTCCTCTTTATCTTTACCATCTGGTCCTTTGACGGTTTTCTTTTTCATTTTATACCCCATCATTTTCGAGAAGCGCTCTGCGGTATCTGGGTCATTTTGTCGCATAACGATTTTTGCAGCGGTTGTTGATATGATTGTTGCGGCGGCATCCTGGCCATATTTTTCTGCGATTTGGTGCAGGTCTTGTCCGATAATCAGATATGAAATAGATTGACCACGTCCCAAATCTGGTCCCTGGATAACGGCCTGCAGTTTTTGCATTTTTGGCATTTCGTCAATCGCAAACAGTACCGGATACGGCCCCATTTTTTGTCCATGGTGTGTATCGCCTGGTTTATTTGCCAGCAGGAAGTTTGACATCAGTTCGATAAATATTGCAGTAATCGGGTTCAGTGCCTGGGCATCAACCATGTTGATGGACAGATATACTGATACCGGTTTAACCTTGCCATCACGTGGGTCAACCATACCACGCAGGTCTGAAAAGTGAAAGTCTGAATGACTGGTACGGTTCCGCACTGCGGCATTGCGGAAAATATTTAACCCAGATTGTGCCGTTGACATAATAGACCCGCGTTCTTTGTCTGGTGTGCTGGCCAATTGGGTTAATTCCTGGACGGCACGGTGTGAATATGCATATCTGCGTGCCTCGTCAACGGCCTTCAGGAACATGTCTTTGGCGGGGTCTGCCATCATAACCATCTGGTCGCCCTGTCTGCGGCGATTTTCAATATCTTCGGCAATTGCGATTTGCGACGCGTTCAGCCAGTCCAGAATCATTGAAAATGATGCCTCGCGGCCACGCCATGCGTCTGGGATATTTTCCCATGTTCCGACATGGACATAGTTTGTTGCGTCCAGTTCCCCGCGTTGCAGCAATGCATGCGCTGCATATGCATTTGGGTCTGATGACATTGACAGGTAATAATCCCCCAGCACAGCTGCATCTTCTGCATTAAATGTACCATTAACCATTCTGGCATAGAAATAGTCGTCTGCCTTGGCCCGTTCGACTTTGGAAATAATGAATTGGATATAACCCGTCAGTGCCGCCCGTCCTGTGATTGTCCAGTGTGGGTCGGCAGACGAACTGGACCGGTCTGGAATCAGCGTATTTGCAATTGAATCGACATACAAATCACGTTCTTCGGCATTGAACGGCACGTGTCCCGGCGACAGTGGGTTCCATGATGGATAGTAAATCCCGCGTGCTGGGTCGTCTTGTCCCGCCCAGTTCATGATGAACACCGGTCCAACTGTTGCCCGATAACCAGATGTTGTTTGTTTTAATTCGGGTTTTGGGTCATTGATAATCATTGAAACGTTATCGCATTCCAATATGGTTGGTTCAACAACCCCTTTGGTTTTACCGGTCCCGGGGGGCGCGACACACAGTGCCGACAGACATTCATCGAACATCAGTGGTTTGTCTTTAAAGTACCCCAATACCATCATAAATCCCTTGAACAAACCTTCTTTGTTGTTCCATTTTCCCATTTTTTTAATATCATCAGCGGTTGCCTTGCGCGAAGTTTTTTCATCGAATTTATCTTTGCTGTGCGGATTAAATTCGTCTGTCATTGTTGCGTCCGACAGGAAATAGTATCCGATAATCGGCAACAGTGGCGTTATACATGGTATATCGGGACGCATGACACATCGAACGGCCCATGCGGGTAATTCTGCCAGCACAGAAATTCCAAAACTGCTGATAAAGTTATACCAGTAAATTCCAATCCAGTGTTTTGTTGCCGGCGACCATCCGTACCGCCAAATATGTTCAACTGGGAACGCTGCTGCAATCATCAGTACCGTAACCAGCCAAACAATAATTGACCATCGTATTGACCAAAACTCACGCGCCAGTGGCGTTTGCTCGTGCTCTTTGTATGCAGACGACCGGAAAATATTCAGTCCTTTTCCTTTGCCTGACGCTGATAAAAAGTTGAATTTTACTGCCATAGTGTTTATATTATATCAGAAAAACAAACATTAAAAAATACGGAATTAGAAAAATATGAAAAATATTCCACGAATTTATATTGGCGAAACGATTGTACCTGGCACGACTGTACCGGTATCAAAGGATATTTTACATTATCTGACCCATGTTATGCGTACAGACCATTGTCTGGTCTTTGGTGATGGTAATGAATATACTGCGACATTATCGGGGCAGGGCGCAGGGCTGGTTATTGGGGAACAGACATTGCACCGCGACCCATCAAATGGTATAACATTAATGTTTTCGCCAATTAAACGAACAGATGATTTGTTAAATATGGCGACCCAGATGGGGATTGCCCGATTTATACCCGTGATAACCCAGCGGACGAACGCACACCATATAAATTGGGAACGCATGCGTAAAATTGTTATCGAGGCGGCCCAGCAATCAAATCGCAACACAGTCCCACAGATTTTACCACCGGTTAATTTTGATAATTTAGACATGTCGAACATAGTGTTTGCGGACGAGCGTGCCGCACATGGATATACTGCATCAGATTTACCATCTGGCACAGAAACAATTTTAATTGGCCCCGAAGGTGGTTTTTCAGAATCGGAATTTGCATCCCTGGATGCGTCTGGTGCGATTGGATTTTCATTGGGCAAAACGATACTGCGTGCCGAAGTTGCCGCCGTTGTTGCCATAACACAGGTATTATTAAAAAATGACAACTAGAATTGGAAAATATATTGCAGACAGCTGTGTTGCATCCCGTCGCACGGCCGAAGAAATGATACGCAATGGTCGTGTTTGTGTAAATGGTGTTGTTTTGGATACGCCTGTGTATTTTGTATCAGACACAGATGTTGTGACGGTTGATGGAATGGTTGTTCGTCCTATGTCTGAAACATTGGTTTATGCGTATCACAAACCAATAAATACGATGACCACGGTCAAAGACCCCCAGGGGCGCAGAACAATATACGATTGTCTGCCTGTTGCATTCAGACATTTAAAATACATAGGTCGGCTGGATTATAAAACAACGGGTTTATTGTTATTAACAAATGATGGCGAGCTTGCACGTAAAATGACACTGCCGTCATCTGGTGTTATTCGAACGTACAAAGCGACTGTATCCGGTAAAGATTTTTCACGATTGGACATTGCACGTTCTGGTGCGACTGTTGATGGTGTACATTATGCACCGATGCAGATAATAAAAATAGGTGACAATCAATTACTGATAAAAATCACCGAAGGGAAAAAGAACGAAGTCCGCATAGTACTGCGTTCTGTTGGTTGTCCTGTACGCAAATTACATCGTGTTGCGTATGGTAATGTAAAGTTGGGAAATTTACCTGTTGGAAAAATTAAACAATTATCACAGAAAACAATTGACGAGATTAAAAAATCTTTTTAATATTCACTTATAATAACAGGAAGGGAGATTGATATGAAAAAAGCACCTACAAAAAAATCTGCACCAAAAAAAAGTCGCACAACCGTGCGTCCCGTGGCCAGCAAGCCGACAGTAAAGTCGGGCAAGCAGAAACCATGTTTTAATCCATGGTCATTATCTATATATGTATATTGGTTTATAATTCTGTTTTTTATTGCCGCGACATTTTACATTTTGGGTCGTTCGCAAAATGTCCAATTTGGTACATCAAACATTGAAATCACAGAAGAGGTTTTATTACAGTCTGGTGATTTTTATGACAGTGGCAAGGCGAAATTATTGGCGGGCAATATTGACGAAGCTATAACAGATTTGACTGCGTCTATCGATGCGGGTGCGGCCTCGGTTGACACATACCTGTTACGTGGCGAGGCATACATGCAGTCTGGCGACTATCGTGCGGCAATGGCTGATTTTGATGCGGCCCTGGCCAAAGATCCTGCGAATGCGGTTGCGTATTATGACCGTTCATTGTTGAACACTCGCCTGGAAGATTATAATGCGGCCATGAACGATATTAACAATGCATTGGCTGCGAACACAGCTAACCCCAGCCCTGTCCTGCAGATGCGTGATTTATATGCCAAGCGTGGTCAGTTGAACCTGTGGCTTAAGAACTGGCAGGGTGCGATTGCGGACTATACCAATTCATTGGCCCGTCCCGAAGGTTCGGTAAATCCATCGGTATATGCCGAACGTGCCGAGGCATACACCGCCCTGCAACAGTATGCCGACGCGGTAAATGATTATTCATCTGCGATTCGTGTAATATCTGAACAGATTCAGGGTGTGCCCACACTGGAAGAACGCGAATCATTGTCCAGCAATGCAATGGGGTATTTTGAAAAATCTGCGGCATTAAATTTGCAAATGGGCAACATTGATGCGGCACGCAGTGATTTGGAATCATCTTATACGATTGCGGTTGCGTTGAACGATGCGGAAACTGCCCAGCGTTTAACTAAATTGATAACAGAATTATCCATACCTGTATCGACAGAAACGGTTGCGGCAACTGAAACATCTGAACAGGTTCAGGAATAAAATCCCCGCCATCTGGCGGGATTTTTTTTGATAACTTTCTGTTTTACTTTCAAAAAAAGTATTGCTATTATCTTTGCATAACACATAAACAAAGGATGGAAAATGGTAAAAAAATCAAATGAAAATTCTGCTGTAAAGAATTACAAGAAAACCGGTATCGTTGCGGCGGTGGTTGTATTGGTTGCGGTATTGGGCGGTTTGGCTGTATATCGTTTAAATTCAAATTCTGGTGCAACGGTTGCGGAATCATTAGAAGCGGTATCAACAGATTCTGCCAATGGTGCCAACCTGCGTATTGCGGTGATTCGTATGGACGCAATTCAAACCCAGGCATCTGCATTAAAAGATTTGCGTTCACAAAAGGAAAAATACGAAAACGAATTACGCAACGAATTGGAAAAGGAACAAAAGACCCTGGAAAAAGAAAAAACAGAAATTGAAAAATCCCAGGATGTCCTATCGCGTGAGGCATTACAACGTCGCGTAGTAGACTATCAAAATCGCGTTACAAAATTGCAGCGTGACTTGACAGAACGTGCACAAAGCATTGAAATGTCATACCAGCGTGCATTAAATGAAATCCAGACAAAACATTTGGACCCAATTATCGAAGGCGTAATTGCGAAAAAGAATTTGTCTTTGGTACTGGACGGTCGCATGGCACGCACGGGTGCAGACGTTGCGAATCTGGACATCACGGACGAGGTTGTTTCTGCCCTGGATAAAAAGGTATCCAATGTCAAGATGGAAACCCCAAAAGGGTTCTAGTCTGTGGACAAAAGACCGAACGAGTTATAAAAAAAACCGCCGAAATGGCGGTTTTTTATTAATCTTCGTATGGGTTATCTGCCTTTTGATACTCGATTACAATGGGCAGATGTTCCCATTTTAACGCGGTTGCGATACCGCGACGCAGATATCTGGTATAAGATTCTGGGATATCTGATGCACCGCCAACATTTATTGTGATTTTCATTGGGTGTCGACCGGTTTGACGTGCGAACTTGATTTTCATGGGTCGTTTCAAACGTGACAAAGGTGGTTGTCTGTCTGCGACCAGTTTTTCAAGTATTCTGTTAATTAAACTGGTTGGTACCTGTGCGGACGATATGTCCCATTGTTCGTATATTCTGCGGAACATATTTTGTACACCCGTTCCTGTTTCTGCGGACACAGCCAAAATCAATGGCTTGATAATTTGATGGAACGAGTTCGAGAATTGATGTTTCAGTTTTAATAATTTTTCATCGCGAATTTCTGGTTCCACCAGGTCCCACTTGTTCAGTGCCACGCACAGAATTTTTCCGGCATCATAGACGCGTGCCGCAATTCCCAGTGCCTGATTTTCTATATTTTTTGTTGCATCCACCATTAAAATAACGACATCTGCCTTGTCTATTGCGTCCAGTGATTTCAGTGCAGACAATGTTTCTACATCATCTGTGACCCCTGCCTTGCGTCGCAGTCCCGCTGTATCCATCAGAATGATATCACGACCATAGAATTTTGTTGGTATTTTCACGGTATCACGTGTAATACCTGGGGCGTCCATAACAATCTGTCTTTTTTCGCCCAGCACGCGATTAACAAAGGTTGATTTTCCGACATTTGGCTGACCCAGGATTGCAATTTTTATACGATTATCCGCATTTTTTTCTGGCATTGGTGCATTTGCATTATCGCCTGCGATTTTATCCAGGAATTGGAAAATTGCATCAAATCCCTGTTTATGTTCGGCGGCAACCATCACAGGTTCCCCAAACCCCAGTTTATAAAAGTCATGAACATTTGCCAATCGTTTTACCGATTCGGTTTTATTAACCAGCAGCAACACCGGTGCACGTGTTTTTCTGCGAACCAGTTTTGCCCAATCGATATCTTCGCTGGTCAGTCCGACCCGTCCATCAACCACGAACAGAATTGCATCAGCATTCTGCACAGCGTCCATTGCCATACTGGTAGAATCAGCTGCGATTCCGGTTTTTTCACGTTCCAGTCCTGCTGTATCGTACAGTGTATATGGACGGTCGCGGAAATTGCCGCTGATTGTATCGCGTGTCACCCCTGGTCTGTCATGAACCAGTGCATCACGTGTTCCCGTCAGTGCATTAAACAAAGTTGACTTACCTGTATTTGGTCGTCCTGCTATAACTATTTTAATCATATTTTTTCCGTTGATTTTTTGTAATTATAAAGCAAAAATATAAATAATCAAATGGGGGTATAAAAATGAAGAAAAAAATCAAAAACCTAGTTAAACCGATTCGCAATGTAATTGTTAATCCACGGCGTTATTTTTCCAAGATTGTTGCAGATGGCAATATGGAAGAATCCATGATGAAGGCATTTTTATACGGTCTGTTGGGTGGTATATTGGTTTTGTTAATTCGTTTGATTGGTGGTGCGACTGTAACATTGGGGGCGATTTTCACGGCGGTTGTGATTGTACCTGTACTGGCGGTTGCGTTATTGTTTGTATTTGGTGGTTTAATGATGTTGGTATCTGAAATCACTGGTGGCGAACGCGACTGGGAAATTGCGATTAAGGGGCTGGCATCTATATTCTTTATTTATCCTGTAATATTGGTATTAAATGCATTGGCGTTTAATTGTACATCCATGTGGGTAATCAGTATGTTGGTTGATATTTATGTACTGTTTTTATTTTATAACATAGCCCTGAACTGCATGCGGGGCAAGCGTGGCAATGTTGTGATTGTTATTGGTATTTTGGCATTGTTTATGGTGACGGTGTATGCAACAGACTATCGCATAGGTTGGTTTATGTTAAAGAACACAGGTGCGACATTGGCGTGTTTATTATAGGAACAATAACCGACATTTGTCGGTTATTTTTTTATATATTTCTGTTGGTGTTTAATTGCAGATAAATTATCATTATGGTATAATTACACACAATTATACAATGGTGTTTTATCATGTCCAAACGTTCTGAAAACATAATATCGTTACAGCATATTAACAAAAGCTTTCCAGTGGAAATGGGTGGAACACAACAGGTTTTATTTGATATAAACATTTCGATAAAGTCTGGCGAGTTTGTTGCGATTATGGGCCCATCTGGTTCAGGCAAATCGACCTGCATGAATATCATAGGTGCCCTGGACACACCTACATCTGGGGTGTACAGATTATATGACCGCGATGTTACAGGCCTAAGCTCGGATGAATTGGCGATTGTTCGGAACGAACATATTGGATTCGTATTTCAACAGTTTAACCTGTTGCCCAAACGCAGTGTATTGGATAATGTGATGTTACCGTTAATGTATCGTGGTTTGCCTATGTCGGAACGTATATCTCGTTCGCGCGATATGTTACGTCGTGTTGGTTTGGAAAACTTTGAAACATATTTACCGACCCAGTTATCTGGTGGCATGAAACAGCGTGTTGCGATTGCACGTGCCCTGGCGGGTCAGCCCAAGTTGATATTGGCGGACGAACCGACAGGTGCCCTGGACAGTAAAATGGGTAACGATATATTGCGTTTTTTTCAGCAGTTAAATCGCGACATGGGTATAACCATTGTAATGATAACGCACGAGTTTGATATTGCCAAATACGCACATCGTTTAATACACATTCGCGATGGTCGAATAAATTATGATGGTCCTGTACCGAAAAACGATGACGCACTCTAGGATATTGTGGGGGGAATAAATGACAATTGCTGATATATTCAAAGAATCATGGCTGTCCATCAGTGGTAACAAGATACGTTCATTTTTAACTGTCTTGGGCATAATCATTGGTGTTATGGCGGTTGTTATAATGGTTGCGGTTGGTGAAACGGTCCAGCGTGAAATCACGGGCCAGTTTTCATCATTGGGTACGAATACGATAATGATACGTGCTGGTGCGGCCCAAAGTGCCGGGGTACGAACGGGCAATCGCCAGACGTTAACAATCCAGGATGCCGAGTTTATTGGTAAATTGCCTGATGTGATGGCGGTAACGCCTGTTCAAAATGGTGCGGCCCAGGCGATATATGGCAATAAAAACTGGGGTACATCGATGGTTGGTGTTTATCCGGACTATGCGACGGTTCAGAACCTGGAAATGGAATATGGTACCTTTTTTGATATGGCGGCGGTTCGCAATGCATCGACCTATGCGGTAATTGGTCCTGAAACGGCCGAAGAATTGGGATTGCCCGCCAACCCCGTAGGCGAGGTTATACGTGTTCAAAACACGCCGTTTGTTGTCATAGGTATGACCCGTGCCAAGGGTGATTCTGCCATGGGCAGCCAGGATGACATGATATTGATACCCGTCAGCACACTAAAAAAGCGTATTCAGGGTTCTCGTTTTCCAAATTCAGTAAACATGATTGCATTGAAACTGTTTGCAGATTCCGATAACAACATGGCGATAGAGCAGATAACCGCCCTGTTACGTCAGCGTCATCGATTAAAAGACGATGCTGTTGATGACTTTCAGATTATGGATATGAAGCAGATTATGGAAACCATGACGACTGTGACTGGTTATATGAAGTTGTTATTGATTGCGATTGCGGCGGTGTCTTTGTTGGTTGGTGCGATTGGCATTATGAACATGATGTTGGTATCTGTTGCGGAACGCACCCGTGAAATTGGCATACGCAAAGCGATTGGTGCCCGCGAACGCATGATAATTATTCAATTTTTATCAGAATCTGTTTTGATTTCATTTATTGGTTCGATGTTTGGTCTGATAATTGGTGTTGGTTTATCCCAAGGTGTTGGTCGGTTTGTATTGGGTTATAACGTACCGTTCAGTATATGGCCTGTGGTATTATCTGTATCTGTTGCGATAATTGTCGGGTTGGCATCTGGTGTTATGCCTGCGATGAAGGCGGCCAAGTTGAATCCGATTGACAGTTTGCGTTATGAATAGTCCGAAAAAAAACTGGTAAAAGTAATTGCAAGTTCACAGTTTATTTTGTATTGTGCAATACAACAGTCAAAGGGGACTTTGCAATGGAAGAAAACAAATTATCGTTCGAAGAAGCATACAAACAATTAATGGAATTGGTTAAAAAGATGGAATCTGGCGAATTGCCATTGGCGGATTCTGTTGTTGCGTACGAACAGGGGGTAAAGTTAAAGGCCTATTGTGAACAGTTATTAAAAGAGGCCGAATTAAAAATCGAAACCCTGAAAGTTGGTGCTTAGTAAGATAAACGGATAGATTGTGGCAGACAAAGCAAAATTAACACCTGTCATGCAGCAGTATGTTGACATGAAGGCAGAAAACCCAGACGCATTATTGATGTTTCGTTTGGGTGATTTCTATGAATCATTTTTCGAAGACGCAAAAATAATCAGTTCGACTTTGGGTTTGGTATTAACGGCCCGTGGCACAGATGGTGACGGTGTTGGGATACCTATGTGTGGCATACCGTGGCATGCGGCGGACAACTATTTTGGTCGTTTGGTACGTGCGGGTTATAATGTTGCGCTGGTTGAACAGATGGAAACGCCCGCCCAGGCCCGTGCCCGTGGTCATAAATATATTGATCGCCAGGTGGTACGTGTTTTAACCCCTGGTACTTTGACGGACGAAGGATTATTAATTCCGAAAAAGTCAAACTTTTTGGTTGCGGTATCACCGATTGGTGGTGGTAAATATGACATTGCTGGGTGTGACATATCTACGGGCGAATTTTTTGTTGGCACATCATCAAACTCGATTGACGACCTGGTACGCATCAACCCGGCCGAGGTTATATTTCCATTTGGCACCGCCGAAGAAAAGACAATTTCGAAAATACGCGAAATGTTTAAATCGACCCCCGTTTACGAGAAGTTATATCATCGCACAGACATAGACGTTGTTGTTTCGCATGTTTTTGGTGGTGCGGTTGATGCGAACACGGTTTCCCGGAATACTGACTGTGCGATATGTTTATTGGCGGGGTATCTGTTTAATACCCAGCGTGGTGCATCTATTACATTTCGTTCCCCCTATACATTTACATCGGACCGTCAATTATTAATAGATTCCGCCACCTGGCACAGTCTGGAACTGGATTCTGCGATAAACGATGGCGGCGTGTGTTTATTGGATGTGTTGGACGAAACGTGTACTGCGGCTGGGGCGCGCAAATTGCGTTCATATTTACGCAATTTATCATCAGAAATATCCCAGATTCATACACGTCAGTCGCACATTTCGCACTTTGTTTTGAATCCCGACGTTGCGGCCCAGGTTGGCACAATGTTATCGACTGTACCGGATGTTGGTCGTTCTTTGTCGCGATTATTATCTGGTCGTGGCACTCCGCGTGATTTGCGTCACGTTTCAGATTTTTTACGTGCATTACCGAATGCACGCTTATTGGCTCGCCGTTTGGACGCAGATTTTTCATCGCGTTTTGAATCTATAAACAGTAATGATGAACTGGGGATTCGTCTGCGAAATGCCCTGTCTGACCAGTTGCCGACATTTTTCCGTGACGGTGGCGTAATACGTGATGGATTTGATATATCGTTGGACAACATGCGTTCTTTATCAAATGGTGGTCGTGAAACGATTGCGGCATTACAGTCTGAATACATAACTCAAACTGGCATAAACACATTAAAGATAAAATACAACAATATTCTTGGGTATTTTATCGAGGTTCCATCCCCCCGTGCCGAGGTTTTATTGGCCCCAGAATCGGGTTTTATACATCGTCAAACGATGGCGGGGAACATGCGGTTTACGACATCTCGATTAATAGACCTGGACAATGACATACGCAGTGCTGCGGAAAAGGCCGCCGCCATCGAGGCAGAAATTATCCAGAAATTTATTGATGATATTCGCCTTATATCCGAAGACCTGTTATCAGCGGCAGATTTATTGGCGGATGTGGACGTATGGTTATCTTTATCACGTGTTGCGGATAAATATTCATGGGTATGTCCCAGGATGACAACGGACTGTGCCTTTGAGGTTATTGGTGGTCGTCATCCTGTGGTTGAATATGTATTGCGTTCACGCGGGGATAATTTTGTTAAAAATGATTGTAATTTAAATGTGAATTCGATTGCGTTATTGACTGGGCCGAACATGGCGGGCAAATCGACATATCTGCGTCAGAACGCGATAATTGTGGTTTTGGCACATTTGGGTTCATTTGTACCTGCGACATCCGCGACCATTGGCATCTGTGACCAGTTATTCAGTCGTGTTGGTGCGTCTGATAATTTGGCAGCGGGCCAGTCTACATTCATGGTGGAAATGAGCGAGACTGCCAACATATTAAATCGTGCGACAAAACAGTCATTTATAATATTTGATGAAATTGGTCGTGGTACTGCGACCTATGATGGCATGGCGATTGCCCAGGCGGTATTGGAATATCTGGACAACTTATCTCCACGTACATTATTTGCGACCCACTATCACGAATTGACGCGTTTGGTATCCAATGGCATGCTGTCGCACGTATCGTGTTTGACGATTGACGTACGCGAGCATAACGAGCAAATTGTATTTATGCATAAAATTATTTCTGGTGTTGCCAATCGGTCATACGGCATCCACGTAGCCAAGATGGCTGGCATGCCTGCGTCTGTTGTATCTCGTGCAGAAAGTGTATTATCATCGCTGGAATCGACCGCGGTAAATTGTACACCATCTTTGTCTGATTCAGTTGCACCTGTTGGCACGCCACGTCAATCTGGTCGAAATCGTATTGCAGATGAATTGACACCACCCCAGTTAAGTTTATTTGGATAAAGGATATATTATGATTATAAAACCAATTTATGTTTTTCAGGCGGATTCATGCAGTATTGTCCGGCATGAATTTTCGGACAAGAAACAATTATACGATTTTATTCATGCATTTGATTTCAGGCGACTGCACAGTTCGGATGGCAAACCTACTTATGGGCTGACCCGCGGGTTTCGTGACCAGCAATTTCAAATTGGTGCACACCTGGTTTTTGAAATAGATGGCTATGAAGTAAAATCCAACACAGTCTGGGGGCCAAAATATTATATTGGTCGTTCTGCCCAGGTTTCAAATAATGTTCTTCATGTCGACATGCCTGTTCGTCCTGGGATATTAAATGGCAACAGCTGGTATTCCGAGTATAGAAAGCCATACGCATCGGGCGACATGGTATTTGACCCTGTTCGCATGCGTCAGGTTTATCCACCATGCAATGGTCGTCCATCTGAATTGACGCAGTTTGTTCAAAAGATAGAAAAACAGGCATATACAATCGAAAAGACAAGATAGCATGCAAACATCTGGCTGGATAATTTTGGACAAAGATTCCGGATTATTTTCCCGCACGGCGGGTGGTCGCATTGCACGCATGCTGGGGACGAAAAAGTTTGGTCACATTGGTACCCTGGACCCGATGGCAACGGGTGTATTGCCGATTGCGATTGGTGATGCAACCAAGATGATACCATTTGTCCAGGAACTAAATCCAGCGGTCAAAGAATACCTGTTTTCATGTCAGTTTGGTTTTGAAACAGACACCCTGGACATAACGGGTCACGAAATTGTACGCACGAACATTGTGCCAGATGTTGATACGGTTAAAAATGTTTTGCCCAAATTTTTGGGTGATATTATGCAGACACCGCCGCTTTATTCTGCGGTCCATGTTGGTGGCGTGCGTGCCTATGATGCGGCCCGCCGGGGCAGGGCGATTCAGGTTCCACCCCGTCCTGTACATATTTACGAATTGGAATTGTTGGGCAATGACGGCAATATTTGGCGGTTTCGCATGCGATGTTCGACGGGGACCTATGTACGTTCGATTGCCAGTGACATTGCGA
This sequence comes from Alphaproteobacteria bacterium, assembly GCA_017522445.1. Lineage (GTDB taxonomy): Bacteria > Pseudomonadota > Alphaproteobacteria > Rs-D84 > Rs-D84 > Enterousia. The sequence continues at coordinate 9,774 of JAFWZK010000016.1, read as the reverse complement.
AAATGTGTGGCACAGTTGCGACTGTTGACATGATACGCCGGACGTTTGCGAACGGATTTGACATAAAAAATGCAGTAAAACTTGATTTTTTGGAAAAAGTATTTAATAATAGTGGCAATTTCGGGGACAACCTGAAACCGGTTGATTTTGGACTGGGGGACATTCCGGTTCTGAATTTACCAGACGGGGCGGCCAATTTTTACAGAAATGGTGGCTTTGTCAAGACGGACACAGATTCTGGTCTGTACCGCATTTATACGGGTGATGTATTCATTGGTATTGGTGTGGTGCGTGATGGCCAGTTGCGTCCAAAAAGAACGATATAAAGAAATAAAATAACCAAAGGAAAAAAAACAATGTCCATAACAAAAACCAAGAAAGCCGAATTGATTCAGGCATACAAGGTATCAGAATCTGACAACGGTGGATCTGTTGAATCCCAGGTTGCAGTATTAACTGAACGCATTCGCAATTTAACAGAACACATGAAAAACAACCACAAAGACAATCATTCTAAACGTGGTTTGTTATTGATGGTTAATCGCCGCAAGAAATTGTTGGCATACATCAAGAAACGCAGTGTTTCTGAATACGAAGAACTGATTAAGAAATTGGGCTTGCGTAAATAATAAACACCCGCCATATGGCGGGGTTATTTTTTATCTTTTGATTTATCGTTTGCCTTATCGCCCAGGATTTGTACCTGCATTTTCAGAATCAAGTTTTCTTTTTCTTTGATTTGTTCCAGCAGTTTTTCATTTTCCAGTTTAATTTTTTCTAATTCACTTTTACTGACAATCAGTTGTTTGGTCATTTGTTTACGTCTGTTTCTGTTCAGGAAAAACGCAAACAGTGCCCCCAGAATTGCCCCTGCGGATGCACTTAATAAATCAAACAGTGTTTCTATTAAAGCCATAGAAACACTGTACGACAAAGTGATTATAAAATCATTTGGTTTATTTTCTTAAACCTGTTTTTTTATCAATCCAGACCTGTTCATCTGCGATTTCCATCATTGGCATATCAGATTTACTGTCTGAATAGGCCCGCACGACATGTGGGATAATCTTGTTTTCTGTTGCCCATTCATCCATTGCACGTACTTTGTTTGCCCCCCAGCACAGGAATTCATATTTCCATGGTTTACTTTTATTCATTTTTGAACAGAATACTGCGTCAAACTTCATATCCTTGACCAGTTGTGGCAACAGGTAATCTGGGCTGGCGGACACCATCAGAACTTTGCGTCCTGCATCACGTTCTGCCTGAACCCGTTCTTTGGCCCAACCGAATCTTTCACGTTTATGCTGTTTGATAAAACCTGGGGCGAATTTTTTTACCATATTTGGGGTCAAGAATCTGCGAATATTTTCCCGCCACCACACACCATCTGGGTTAATCCATCTGCAAATACCGCAAACCCCCATCAATGGCAGATACAGCCACGGCCGCACACTGCGTCTGAAACAGTACCGTGCAAATCCCACATTTGAATCCAGTCCTGATAATGTTCCATCAAAATCAAATAAAACCACTTCTGTTTTTTTCAGCATAATTATTCCTTTTTAACATTTATTAAAACGATATTCGCAGTCCTGCGGAAACGAACGGCGTTTCCGAGGTAACACCACCTGAAATCCATCCATCTACAACCTCGCTGTATTTGTATCTGAACGATGCGATTGCCATATGGTCGGCAAAGTCATCTACATCCCTTTGCCACACCCCTGTATCTGAAAACATATATGTCAGTGACACACTGTATCTCAGCAAATCATAGCTGACACCTGTTCCAACGACAAACCCATCAGACGGTGTACCGATTGGGTCCATATCATAAATGATTCGACCTGTTGTACCCCAAATCCAACTGTTGTATTGCATATTAAATCCGACCGACATCTGTGCCCGCCAGTCTGCTGTGACACCCGGGGTATATACTTCGTTATCAAAGTCGTGTGGGTTATCCATAAAAGAAACACCAGCTGTATAGGCAGTTTTAATTTTTCCAACCGATTGCTTGAATTTTACCCCTGCATCTACGGCCCAGTCAAAATCATCTGTGATACCCGCCACGGAAACCCCATATTGCAGACCATTTTCTGGTGCCGTCACCACATTTAATCGCAACGCATTATTTCGTCCCGATGTCAGTGTTGTATCTGCGATAACCGGGCCATCTGGCACAATTTTTTCGTTAAACAGCGGCCTGTCGTTTATTCTTAATCCCCCAACATCTGGCAGCCCAACCCCCAGTTTTCGTGCGATTGAATCTGTAAAACCGACCTCTAACCTGCCGTGATGTGCAGATTCCAGATATGCAAAAACTTCGCGTGAAAAGTTTCCTTTGTCCACGGCGGCCTGGTCCATTGCGTAAACTGCCCCGAATTTATAGTTTTCGTTTGCAGCATAGGTAACCTGTCCCCGCACCCGCCAATCACCGATAAACAGTGTTGATTCAAAATCAGGTTCGATAATACCACCTGTTCCATATCCGGTCAGTTTCAAAGAAAACTTTCCCATATCATACTGCAGCGCATACGCAGACGAATGTCCGATTGACATTAACAACGCCGTCACAGTAAACAACTTAATAAAATTCATGTTTATTTATTTTCCCCTGCTTCCTTCAGGATTGCGTCCCGCAGTTTATTGTATGCACGCTCTTCAATTTGTCGCACACGTTCACGTGAAATGCCGTATTTTTGCGACAGCGATTCCAGTGTTGCAACTGGCTGTTTCAGTCGGCGTGCCGTCAGAATTTCCCGGTCACGATCTGACATTTTTTCCAGATGTTTTTTCAGCAGTTCCATTCCCCGCTGTCTAAATTCGATTTGTTCCAGTGTTTCGACAATAGTATCGCCACCATCGGTCATGTTGGACAGGATATCTGTTGCCCCATCATCTGTGTTCATTGGTGCATTCAGTGAAACATCCCGTGCACCCACGCGTGTTGCCATACGTTGCACATCTTTTTCCGGCACGTCCAGATAGTCTGCGATTTTTTTTGTTTGTTCATCGGACAGGTTATTATCCATGATTCCCAATGCCCGCTTTGCCCGTGCCAGGTTAAAGAAAACCTTTTTCTGATTTGCAGATGTTCCAATTCTGACGATTGACCAGTTGTTCAGAATAGTTTCATAAATTTCCGCCTTGATCCAGAACATTGCATATGTTGAAAATCGGAAACCCTTTTCCGGATCGAACTTTTGCAGTGCCTGCATCAACCCCATATTTCCACTGGCAATCAGTTCACCAACAGGAATCCCATAGTTTTTAAAGTCATACGCCACCGACACCACCAATCTCAGATGGCTGGCGACCAATTTTTCTGCCGCTGTGCTATCTTGATTTTTTACCCATTGTGTTGCGTATTCGTATTCTTGTTCTGCGGTCAGAACAGGGAATTTTTGAATATTTTGAATATATTGTGCCAGTGAATTATCGTCGCTAACCCCGCGTGCTGCCACGATACTGTTATTTTGTTTTACTGGCAAAGCGTCCTTGATTTCCTTTGTCATAACTTTTATAGTATACCATAAATAAATAATTATCAAGCACAGGAGAATAAATTATGGCAACAATGCTGGAAAGAAACAAAAACGTCAAAGCACCCAAAAAGACACGGACCGAGCATATGGAAGACGCCCTCTATCGCGAGGTATGGGAAGAAGTCAACAATGAAAAAACAATGCAGTTCATCAAAAAGTATTCAAAACATATCATGGCAACTGCACTGGTTATTCTGATTCTAGCAACTGGTTTCCAGATTGGTGTTCGCACATATCGTCAGAATAAATTGGCGACCGCTGCGGCGTATGAAACCGCGGTTGAAAATGTTGATGCAAATGCATTGGCGGCCTTGTCAAACAATACATCTGGTGCGACTGCTGATTTGGCTTTGTTTCAGGCGTATTTATTGGACCAAGATATCGCAAAACTGGAATCGTTGGCATCCAACGGTGACACCCGTGATTTTCGTGATTTGGCACGTTTGCACATTATAGGTATTCGTGGTGATGATATGACTGCATCGGATGTCGAAGAATATTTGTCAGATTTGGATACAAAATCATCACCATTTTACTATACTGCGGCCCTGACAGTTGCACAAAAGTATTTATCAACTGGCGACCGTGAAAATGGGAACAAATGGCTGGACAAGATTATAAATGATGCGGACGCACCATCTGTGATATCTGCCACTGCCCAGGGGCTGCGATAAAACGTTTTTGGGGGAAATATGAACAAAGCACTGGTGATAATTTGTGGGTTATTGTTGTTATCGGGTTGTGACAAACACGATCCGATATTGCCGGGCGTGCGAACACCGATATTTGACACGGCCCAGATATCTGTATCAAATACAGAAATAACAGATATCCCAATGTCTGCGGTTATTATGAATAATTCTGAATGTCGCTATACCCAGGATGCATCGAACGTGATATGGGACGGCCAGCGGCGTATTTTTTCAGGTTTTCCGACCAAGAATACCGTGTCGAACACCCCCCGTCCGATATGCAGTGGCAAATACATCTATGCTGGGCTGACCACGGGCCAGGTGGTCAAGATAAATCCCGCCACCCGTCAACTGGTATGGGTTGCAGACATTTATCGCCCCAGTGCCATGACCGGTGGTTCGACCATTGTTGATATTATTGCCCCGATTGTGCCATATGGCAAATACGTCTATGCAGGCGGATTGGGCGATGCGTTTTGTCGTATTTCTGCGTCGACTGGTGCAAAAGCATGGTGTTTGGACATTGGTGTTGGTGTGCCATTTGTAATTGCAGGCAATTATGCGTTTGTGGTATCTGTTGACCAGAATTTATATGCCGTTGAATTGTCAACAGGTACAGTATATTGGCGTGCATCGGTTGAAAAACCTGTTGCCCCGACGTATGAATCCGGCATTATCAGTGTTGGTTCTGAACAGTTTTCTGTATCGACCGGTAAAAAAATTGAATAAAACACTGGACAAACGTAAAATTATTGTATATTATATGCGGGCTTTGGGTGTTTAGCTCAGTTGATTAGAGCATCTCGTTTACACCGAGAGGGTCGGGGGTTTGAGTCCCTCAACACCCACCAGAATAATAAACCGCCGTATGGCGGTTTTTTTCGTGGATGTGATTTTTATTTTTTTGATATTTTGTTTTATATGTTATAACATACCAATCGACTTACCAAATTAATCAAAGGAGAAAGTATGAAAAAACTGGTATCATTATTGGCATTGGGTGCATTGGTATCTGCATGTACAACTGTAAATCCCTATACAGGCCAGACGCAGACGGCCAAATCGACATGGGGTACTGCGATTGGTGCAACCGCCGGCGCCTTGATTGGCAGCACACAAAGCAGCGAAGGTGCATTGATTGGTGCCTTGGCGGGTGGTGCAGTTGGTGGCGGTGTTGGTTATTATATGGATGTCCAGGCGGCAGAACTGCGTGCTGAATTGGTGTCCACCGGTGTCCAGGTTGTCGAAGACACAGACAGTATCCGTTTAATTATGCCTGGCAACATCACATTTAAAACAGATTCTGCGGACATAAACTCGTCATTTTATCCGGTATTAAATTCTGTTGCCCGTGTTTTGAACAAGTACAGCAATTCCACAATTTTGGTGTCTGGCCATACAGACAGCACTGGTTCGGCTGACTATAATCTGAATTTATCTCGTTCACGTGCAAATTCTGTTGCCGCATATCTTCAGGGCCAGGGGGTCAAGCAATCTCGGTTTGAAGTTATGGGTATGGGGTCATCAAATCCGATTGCATCGAACAGCACTGCCGCTGGTCGTGCCCAGAATCGCCGTACAGAAATCAAGATTATTCCGAACAAATAATTTTGACACGAAAATAAAAATCCCCGCAATGGGGATTTTTTTATTGTTCACCAAATTCCATATTTTTAATTTTTTCTGCCCGTGGGGCGATTTTTCCAATAGAGATTTTTAATTGGTTCACATCGTTTTGTGCCATGTTAAAGTGTTTTTCGACATTATCTGCCCGTTCACTCAACCGCCCCAGGTCGACCATCAGTGTATCCAGTTCTTGTTTAATTTGCTTTGCGACCTGTTTGATTTTTATATCGCTCAGCACGGCCCGAATTGTATTCAGTGTTGCCCACAGTGTGGCGGGTGATACGATAAAAACCTTTTTGCGTGCGGCCCAGTCGATTGTGTCTGGGAATGTTCTGTGCAGTGTTTCGAACACAGATTCTGATGCGATAAATATCATTGCAGATTCTGCGGTGATACCCGGGATTATATATTTTTCTGCGATTGCATCGATATGTTTTCTGACATCCAGTTCAAATTGTTTTTTTGCCAGTCCATCATTTTTATTTTCCTGCATACGGTTATAAGATTCCAGTGGGAATTTACTGTCTATAACCATGTTGCCTGGCGGATATGGCAGTCGAATAATACAATCAGGTCGCACATTGGTGGTCAGTGTATGTTGAAACGCATACATTTCTGGTGGCATAATATTTGCAACAATATCTTCCAGTTGTCTTTCACCGAACATACCGCGTGCCTGTTTATTACCCAATAAAATATCCTTAAAGTTTGCGATGTCGCCACTGATATTTTTCAGTTCCAACGCATTTTGTGCCAGTACCCCCAGTCGTTCTGCTAGTCTTTCACGCAGTCTGATGTTATCTTCACGCAGTGGCGAAAAATCCACAACTGGTCGCCGCATCAGCACAATCATCAGCATAACAATAATTATCACCAACAGTATGAAAATATAAGTTGTCATTTCCCAATCCTTTGCTATGATTTATTATAAAAGGATTTATATATGTTGCAAATGAAACTTTGTGGCGATTTAGTTTTGCGGACGAAATGTGAACCTGTGGATACTATCACGCCACAGCTGCTGTCAACCATGGATGAAATGGTGTCTATGATGCGTGAACAGAACGGTGTTGGTTTGGCGGCCCCCCAGATTGGTGCTTTGTCGCGTTTTTTGGTTATGATGGACCCTGATTCTGAAACGGTGTTCCGCATGATAAACCCCGAAATTGTATCATATGGTTCTGACACATGCACCATGGAGGAGGGGTGTTTATCCGTATTGGGCAATGATGGTTTGCCGGTATTTGCAAATGTTTCGCGTCCATCATCTGTGGTTGTTCGTTGGACTGATGAAACAGGGGCAGATAAAATGGCTGAAATGTCGGGGTTGCCCGCCCGTATTGTCCAGCATGAAACCGACCATCTGGACGGTAAGCTGTTTATTGATTATCTGTCGCCGGTGCGGCGTGAAATGCTTATGCGCAAGGTCAAGAAGTTAAAAAAATGAAACTGGTTTTAATGGGAACAAACGATTTTGTTGTTCCAATCTTTGATGCGATAAAGAACGCAGGTCATGAAATCATGGCGGTCTTTACCCGTGCCCCGAAACCTGTGGGCCGTAAAAAGGTATTAACCCCATCGCCTGTTCATACATGGGCGATTGAAAATAATCTGACAGTGCATACGAATATAAACGAATACAGTTATTCACCTGATATGGTTGTTGTGATTTCATATGGTGTGATATTGCGTGACAACGTATTATCGTCTGCCCCTGTTGTTAATATTCACCCCAGTTTATTACCTAAATATCGTGGTCCATCGCCAATTCGCACGGCGATTTATAATGGTGACAAACGTTCGGCGGTCTGTTTGATGGATGTGACGGCAGAACTGGACGCAGGCGATATTATCATGTGTCGTGAATTTGAAATTGCTGAAAACGACACAAATGACAGTGTGGAAAAAATTGTATCCGACATTGGTGCCAAAATGTTGGTTGAATACCTGTCGGACACGGCCAGATATCCTGCCACCCCCCAGGTTGGCGAACCGACATTTACCCGCAAATGGACAGGAAACGATGAAATTATAGACTGGGGATGTTCACCGATACAAATTCATAACTTGGTTCGTGCCTTGGGTGCGGGACGCACAAAAATCAATGGCATTGATGTCAAGATTTTGGAAACCAGAATCGCAGATGGCAAATTAAAAATCACACGTATCCAGCCGGCGGGAAAAAATCCTATGGATTGGAACAGTTTTATCAACGGCCTGCACGGTGCTGAAATCAGGTATGGTGAATAAATGACACGATACAAAGTAATCTTGGAATATGACGGCACAGATTTAATCGGTTGGCAGGAAAACCGCCAGGGGCCATCTGTTCAATCCTTGGTCAAGGATGCTATTGAACAGTTTTGTGGCACACGTCCCGATGTTGTGGGGGCGGGACGCACAGATTCTGGGGTACATGCGGTTGCCATGACGGCACATTTTGATATTGATAGTACATACGATGCCCAAACAGTTATGCGTGCATTAAACTTTTACCTGACAAATAAACCTGTATCTGTGCTGGATTGTGAAATTGTACCTGATGATTTTAATGCCCGCTTTGATTGTGTGGCCCGTCATTATAAATACATTGTGTTAAATCGTGGTGCGGCACCTGTATTGCAGAAAAATCGTGTATATTGGGTTCCACGTAAACTGGATATTGCCGCCATGCGTCATGCCGCCGCCCAGTTAATTGGCAATCATGATTTTACCAGTTTTCGTGCATCTGAATGCCAGGCCAAGTCCCCAGTAAAAACATTGGACCGAATTGAAATCATCCAGAACGGTGATGAATTGGTTTTTGAATTTTCCGCCCGTTCATTTTTGCATCACATGGTTCGCAATATTGTTGGAACATTGATTGAAATTGGCCTGGGCAAGCCGTATGATATACCCCAGATTTTATCTGCGAAAAATCGTTCTGCGGCGGGTCCAACGGCACCTGCGGCAGGTTTGTATTTTATTCGTGCAGATTATTTATAATTATGCCATTGTCGTTGTGTCTGGGTATACTGTACATGTCCATCTGGGAATATAACAAACCCACCCCGCAGAATTTTATTTTTGCACTTTTCTGATTTTATATCCATGTATGAAACAATGTACCGCACACTGTTATCGCTGCACAGTGATTCGATATTATTCATCAGTGGCATAAAACGCTGGACATAGACAATATCGCCATATCTGAATATTCCTTTGTCATGTTTGTATCGTTTGTTTGGTGTATTTATATCTTGACCGACCAGTTGCTTCCAGGTATCAAATGCAAAGTAATGATTTGATGCCCGTGATTTATTGAATCTCAGTAATCCATCGTCGCCCATAAATGCGACCAGTTCATTATCGTATGTTGCCATGAATATTGGCTTTGGATTTATATAAACAATTGCGATACCGATAAGTGTGAATACTGCAAATCCAATCCAGTTGATTTTAATTTTAATTGTCCGTATCAGTACCACAGACATCATTGCCAAAATCATACAGACAATTGCGGCATTTGGAATATGGGGCACACTGACATTGGCATACGGCAGTTCTGCGATATGCTTTGCCATTTTCAGTGTATACGCATACACATAGTCTGCCCAAACCAGCGGCGCATGTATTCCGATAACTGCCCCACATACACCAATCATAACCAGTGGCATAATAACAAATGAAAATATCGGCAGTAAAACTAAATTCCCCACCAATCCATAAATTTGAATCGCACCAAAGTGCATGGCGACAAACGGCATTGTGAACAGTGCTGCAACGATTGAGGTCAGTACACACGCATAAATAATTTTCAGTAATCTGTTTTGTGGCATTTTTGGTTTAACCACACTGTACAGCCAGACCAGTCCAAACACCGCCGCAAAAGATAATTGAAAACCCGCCTGCATAACATAGTGTGG
>JAFWZK010000015.1 GCA_017522445.1 Alphaproteobacteria bacterium | reverse complement strand
TGTATAGTCTGACATTGTATAATTCAGCATTGCATTAACATACCATGCCGCTGGTTTATATTGACCATATACAAACACAGAATGACTGTCGATATCTGTATCGCGACTGGTCAGCGAAATATCGCTGTTGTTAAAGGCATATCCGATACCAACTGTTATATCGCCGTTGATTATGCCGTCCATACCAGCTGCAATCCCACGTGTATAACCATTAAATTGGCCATCCAGTTTGGTCTTGTTGTACAATCCCTGTGCCCACGCAGCAACACTGGTCAAATCTACATCACCACCACTGCGACCCACGCTTGCAACAGCAGACATACGATTTGCTGCCAACGATGACACAGTATTCTGGACAGATGCCGCCGTTGATTGAACCACTGGCTTATCTGTTGGATTCAATTTTTCGGTTTCCTGTTCCAGCGATTCGACATCACCACTGTTCAGCACTTTCTGCAACGCCAACGATACTTGTTGCATTTTCGAGCTATCAGAATTTGCCAAACCTGCGATTGCGCTTGCGGCCTGTGTTGAAATACCTGCATCTGCTGCAATATCTTCAACGGCCTTGGTTGCGATAACAACCGTACCATCCGCTTCCTGTGAAACATCATATGTTGCACCGGCTGTGACATCAATATCTGCTTCGCTGTCAAAGATTTTATACGAACCAACAGAACCAACGTTCAACTGCACTTTGCCATTACCCGCAATCGTCCCGCTCAAAGAACCATACGAACTATCACTTAATACAGATGCCAATACTGTGCCATTGATATTCAGTTGTACCAAATCAACTGTTGATGTACCAATATCCAGCGTTGCACCTTCGGCCAAGTTCAGCACGCCAGCTTCGCCCAACACAGCACTGTTAAATACGGTTGTACCTGACGTAATATCGATTGTTTCGTTTACATTCAGCATACCACCATTAAATGTCGCATTATCTGCAACAATACGATCAATCGTGATACCACGTTCTGTATCTGCGATATTTACCGTGCCACCATCAATGACCAGGTCATTTAATGCAATCTGACGAAGCCCTTGCGTCGCTGTTTCTCTGTCTGTTATCTTGGTCGCGTTCCAAACCGCACCATCTTTCAAAGTAATCTTCGCATTTGAAACTTCTAACTTTCCTTCGCCCGGATTAACATCATCCCAAGAAACAACTGTATTTCCTTTCCAGAAAGAATCTGCGCCCACCAACGTCACATCAATATTCGCATTAACCGGTGATCCAGATGTTTTTTCCTTGTAATTAAAATTAATATCACCCAGCATTTTTACTGTATTTTCACCAGATGTATTAATATTAACCTTGGCATCACCACGTGCCAAAATTGCATTCTGTGCACGGATTGTTGTATTTCCCTCAATATTAGCAACACCTTTACTCATCGCCGCAATTGCAATACCCTGATACACACCCGTTTCTGGTGCAGTAATAAGAATATTATCACCATTGACATTAATTGTGGCAACATTTGCGTCATCAATATCAAGAACATTGCTAGCAACTTGCAACGCCCCCAATTCATCCGCTTTCGTAGAAATACTAATATCTTTCCCCGTAACATTCGTCACAGAATTTCTCTTATCTGCAAAGTCACCCTTATACGCAGTATAAATCGCATTTTCATTAACAGATGAAATCTTAACAGATTCTGTATCCGCACCACCGATATTCAAAATTCCATTATTGTACGCCACCAACGCTTCGCTATCTACACTGGAAATCTCAATTTTCCCTGCAGATTCTGTACCAATATTGATAACAGCATCCTGTTCTGCCCGAACATTGCCAGATTCAGATTCAATTTCAATATCCGATCCCTGGATATCAATTGATGAACCCTCTGTTGTTGCAAAAACTTTGCCATTGATTTCAAAGTCATCACCGGCTGTAATCTTGACCATCCCCAAATCTTGGGCGGTAATATTACCAGTTATTGTACCTTCATCGCCAAATTGCAGGTTAATACCACCACCTGGCAATTTTACACCATCGGCACTGACCAATATATCTCCTGTAATGGATGAACCAATACCTTTCAGACCAATATTAACTTCCGAACCTTCTGCGGCATTAATATCACCAACAATCGTTGTCTTAGCTGTATTGCCTTCATTTTGATTTATATCAAAGATCATATTAGCCTTACCACCATAGACATTATTATATCCGTAAACATGCCCAATAATATCCAATGTATCATTCGCGACCAATGTCACCTTACCTTCATTCCCAGTAATGGCTTCATCTGTTGATTTTATCGTAACCTTGTTTGCATAAATATTTAATTCTTGATTACCAGCATGTCCCTGAACAGCCTGATTTGCATCTGTCACATAAACCGCCGCAACATCACCTTCGGCCGCCTGCTCTAAATTTACTTCACCCAACGGATTATCTGCTGTGCCGATATGTAATTTAGCGTATCTGGACAACAGCGGATATACACTACTGTTCTCTGACTTCAACGTCAATACAGTATTTTCATCACCCACAACCTCAATCGTTGGTGCAATTTTATCTGATGTCTGTTTTTGAATACCAACAAACAAATTTTGTGCTGTGATTTTACCATCATCACTTGGCGCAACTGTCATAAAATTCTTTTCTTCATCATAAGAATAAGAACCTTCAGTCACATTTAAAACACGAATCAACCCGTTTGCAGATTCGTCCTTTGGAACCTCTACGCCATCTAACTTACTAATAAAGCTAACAGGCTTATCAAACGCACCTGTTTCTGTCACAACCTCTGCCATTGCGGGCATAACCGCCAATGCTGGCAAAATACTGCAGACTTTCAACAAATCCGCCAAATGTTTTGTATTGGACATGATATCTCCTTCATTTCCGATTATTCCTATGTGGACACATTTATTCATAGCACACTTTTTTTTATAATCAACCAAAAAAGATTCCTATTTTGATTGAAATTACGAAAAAAAACATACCGCCAATGGGAATTAGCGGTCGGGAGGGTTAAGAAAATCATAAAACAGAATGACCCCGCCGGCCTTTGGACAAACGCCTGTTGTATAACCGACAGCCCCCCGACCATGCGGGGACGATGACATAATAAAAGGCACAATTTGTGCCGCAATATTACATCTGCGGATGCGGCATGCAAAATTACACACCATCTGTTTTATGGACTTTCTTACGGTCCCGAAACCAAATCCCTTTGGATTCAAAGTTTATGATAAATTTTGCGGGAAAAAAAATCAATAAAAAAAATTAGACCCGCCAATCGGCGGGCCAAATTCTTGGTTGGGGCAGCTGGATTCGAACCAACACTGACGGAGTCAGAGGACAATGGTCTGAACTTTTCTGCCCCACTGTTTGCACCGGATTTCTGCGATTTTTTAATTTCAGACAAACGGACTAAAAACCGTATGTAAAAAATATGTAAAAAATCACCAAAAATGAAAAAAATTTCAATTCCGGTAAAAATCCTGGTTGGGGCAGCTGGATTCGAACCAACACTGACGGAGTCAGAGTCCGGAGTTCTACCATTAAACTATGCCCCAAGCCCGCCTATTATATGCATCACAAATACATTTTGCAAGCAGAAATTTTAACACTTTTCACGGAAATTCACTAAACCCAACGGACACAACAAATTATTCACTGTTTTCCCATGGATTTTTTGAAACCAATCCCTATGCTGAAATCATAACCAAAAGGACATCCAATGACAGAAAAATTACTCACCCCAAATCAACTGGCAGAAAACCTGGGTGTAAAACCCTTCACCCTGCTGCAGTACAGAATGAACGGCAAAGGACCAAAATATATCAAATTGGGCCACCTAGTGCGATACAGGCAGGAAGATGTGGACGAATGGCTAGAGTCTATAAAAAGTTCACAAATTTGATTTTATTCACTGGATATTAGTTTTTTTCTCGGCATTGTTGTGTAAAAACAAAGGACAGAAAAATGGCAATAACATGGGAATGCTACAAAAAACCATTCAAAGACCAATGGATCCGTGTGCTGAAAGCAGAAACAAACCAGCAAATCAGCGACACCACCATCCCTGGTCTTTACATGAGATATTCAGCTACAACTGGCCGCAAGGTATTCTACCTGGGCTGTAGAATCCGTGGAACAAGCACCCACAGAAATATCCTAATCGGCCGCTACGGCGACATGAATGTCGAAGACATCCGAACCAAAGCAACAATCCTGCGCAAACAGCTGACAGAGGGCTATGACCCAATGCAGGAACTGAGAGAAAGACGTATCAGAGAACGTGAGGCAGCAATCAAGAAAAGAAAAGTCAGCGACCTGCTGCAGGAATACATTGATAAATGCGCCAAACTTACAAAAAAGCCAGCAACGGTTAGTACCAACATAGCCCAGAAAAGATTGTACATTGACCCAGTCCTGGGCGATATGTATGTAACAGAGCTGAAACTGCCAATACTGATAGACTTTTACAACGACCTGTCGCAAAAGACATCATTTTCAACAGCCAACAAAGTAATATGGCTGATATCCCACTTCTGGAAATGGTGCGAAAAATACGAATACCTGCCACTGAATAGCAACCCGTGTGCCAGAATCGAAAAGAAGAAGAATCCAAAAATCAAGTACACCCTGCTGGACATTGACGGATACAAGAAACTATTCAAAGCCCTGGACGATGGCATAGAAGACTCGCCATATCATCCAAGATTCTACAAAGCAATCCGGATCATAGCACTGACAGGTTGCAGATATTCTGAAATCAGTGACCTAAAAAGAACAGAGGTTGCGCTGGACCGTAGAGTCCTGGACCTGGAAGACAGTAAGACAGGCCCAAGACAAGTCCCCCTGAGTGACACAGCAATTGAAGAACTAACTAAATGCCTGAACGAAACAAAAAGCCTGAATACCCCATACGTCTTCCCAGGCATTAAGGACATAACCAAGCCGATATGCGAACTTAGAAAAGCATTCCAGTGGGCATTGGACCATGCTGGACTGCCACACATGAGAATACACGACCTGCGCCATTCATTCATAACAATCGGTGCGAACATGGGCGAGAACATGATGGCTATCAAAGATGTGGCCGGACACGCAGATGTAACGATGACAGAATGGTACAGCCACCTGAGCATGGACTGCGCCAGAAACACTGCAAACAACATCGTAAAAGCCATTGTTGGCTAAATAACAAGATATTGAAAATACTTGATTATTTCGCTGGACTTGTGTGTTTCTTTCGGTATGTTGTGTGTAAACAAATAACCAAAAAAGAGGTAAAAACAATGGCAAAAAAGAAGAAAAACTTATTCGTAGCAGCATACTATGCGGCTATTAACTCAGAGAATGGGATTGAAAAGATATGCTGGGCATTAGGTTCAGAATACATATCAGAAAGCACGGCATATTGCTGGATCGAAGAAGAACACACAGAGAAAGAAATCGTAGCTATGCTACGTAAGATTGGATACGACATCCCAAAAGAATTCAAG
>JAFWZK010000014.1 GCA_017522445.1 Alphaproteobacteria bacterium | reverse complement strand
TTTTTATTTCTTATCTTTTAATTGCATATATTTTTCCGACACGATTTTGTGCAGAACGTCGGCAATCTGCTTTCTGTCCATACCCGCCAGGGGCGGTGGTGGCAACAATGTGATTTCAACAGTAAATCCACCCAACATCATAATGTGAAATACCTGGCCAAAGGCGCTGCGTTCACGTTTGCATTTTGGGCCCATGTCCATCTTTGCATTGTCAAAATATGCAAAGTGGTCGGCAAGCGTTTGTTCGTCAATCACACTGCCGTCACGATAGCGATAATGCATTACGACCGGCTGAACCGTGATGTTAGAGTTTTCTACAAAATTAAACAGCGTACTTTTGAATGGCTTTACATATGCGCCATTTGTTGTTGTGCCTTCGGGAAACAGTATCATTGGATATTTTACCGTCTGGACCGTCTGTTGTACAACCGCCAGCGCATCACGTGCATGCGATGGACGGCGGTCCACAAAAATAACACCGAACTTTTTCGCAACCCAGCCGACCAATGGCCAGTTTTCCATTTCCTTTTTGGCGATAAAACTGCCACGGAATGCAAACGGAAATGTTGCAATTTCAAACACAGATATGTGATTGGACACAACCATTAATGGACGTGCATCGGTTAATTTACCGTGCACTGTAATTTTAATCCCGCCCAACTTTACCAAAAACCACATAAACACAGGCATATAATTTACCGCCCATCGACGTGGCAGCAGTATCAGTATCGGAATCTGAACAACAACCATAACCCAAAACAGCACGAACTTTATCGCCGCAGTGGTTGTGTTAAAAATATTCTGTTTACGCAATTTCGCCATAATTGTTATTCTTCGTTTTCTGATTTTTCTGCGTCTTCGATATACTCTGCATCGTCTGCATCTTCGTGCAACAGGAATTCAACCACCGCACGCACGACACGGAATGGGCCAACCACAGGGAATGTAATTATCTTGCCCACGGTTTTTATAATATTATCTTTGTCATCGACCGGGTTGCCCAGTGCATTTTCACGACCCAGGAAATGCTTTTGATATGTGGCGTTCATCTTGCGTGTTTCCATCATCACAAACACGTCATAGGTATTAAATGGTTTATCAACAAAGACACCACGACCAAATGTTGCACCCAGACGCAGGTACCCTTTAATCAATGGGGTCATTTCTGCACGTGCATCAGATTCATCAACGAATTCACGTGGCAGAATGTTCATGCGTCCCAACTTTGGATTAACACCATCTGCAAATTTCTCGGTCAATACGGTTGCACGCAAACGCAATGGTGACAAATGATTGTAATACAGATACGATATTGCCTGGGCACTGCGTGCAGGTTTTGTACCAACAAATGATGCGACACCGAACAACACCTCGATTTTACGGCGCATAATCATTTCGCCCAGCCCCGCCCACAGCATGCGCATAACCAGTGCATTTTCACGATATGATTTTTCAACACAGGCACGCGACATTTCTGCGATGTTGCCATTGTACTTTTTAATCTTGGAAATATTAAATTCAGATTCTGTATAAAATCCGCCCATTTTTTCCGCGGCATTGCGGTCGATAATTCTGTATGTTCCAACAACCTGGCCATTATGAAAAACCGCCATGTATTCTGCAAATCTGTCGTATGCATCGTATTCTTCGCCCAGGGCACGTTGTTCTTCTGTTGCGGATGCGCCTTCTTCTTCGACAAAGACACGATAACGCAGTTGGCGAACCTGTTTGCGTTCTTCTTTGTTGCGGGTCAGTCGTACTTCGTAATCACGAATTTTAATGGCCATGTATAATCCTTATATTCAATATATGGGAAAGAATAGCAAACAAAAGCCCAATATTCAACGATTTTTATTTGAGTATTAAAATCAGTGTAATTCGTCTGCCAGGTTTGCAATCGCAATTGCGTACCAGTTTGAATTGTTCCACTTTTTTATTCGATAAAAGTTCGGATATGTTAAATACGCTGTGATAACAGGCATTGGTGCCATGTCTGTGTCTGATGCACCCGTCACGGATGACGCCATGGAACGGGCCGCGTCAATCGCAGCAATATCAGCAACCAGCCCAGCCGTCATTTCAGTTTGCGGAATTGGTGAACCGTCTGGATTTACAATCCCCATGGCAGACCACTGGGGTAATGTTAACTTGGTCTTGCCATCCAACAGCGACACATCAAAATCAGCCGGCAAAACAACACGACGAACAATGCGTTCGTTTTTGTTCCACCCCAGTTTATTCAGATAGTTCCCAGCACTGAACATTGCATCACTGACGTTGTTTATAATATCGGTTCGACCATCACCGTTGCCATCTGTGCCATACTGGGCCAGGGTTGTCGGAATAAATTGAAAATGCCCCATCGCCCCCGCCCAAGACCCATGGATATCTGATATGTCCAATCCGTTTTTATCCGCAATCTGCATCAAGGCAATTAATTGGTTTCCAAAAAACGTCTCGCGGCGGCCATCGTACATCAGTGTTAAAAACGCGTCTATTAATCTGTGGCGAGATTTTGTCGCACCATAATTAGATTCCATGCCCCAAAACGCCAACATAACATGTGGTGGAACACCATACTGGGCATCAACACGCGATAACAAGGTCGGATATTTTGCACGCATCCGACGACCGGTGGCAATACGCGTGGAACTGACCGTGCGTTCCAAGTACCCATCAAGTGTCAATTTAAACTCGGCCTGGTTTTTGTCACTTTTTACAATAGACGGAATAAACGCAGGACCACGTAATGCAGAGTCTATGACCGTATCTGATACCCCAGATGCAGCCGCACGCGAACGCACAGAATCCATTATTTCATACCAACGTTCCAAATCAAACTGGCCACGATCAGCACGGGCACCAAATGGTAAAACAATCATCGCAGCAATCAGCCACATAGCAAATCGATGCATCAAAAGCCCCCTGGGTTAGAATGAATACTTGATACCAAGATGCAATCCAAATGATTGCCAGGTCGCACGTTTTAGTGAATCGCTGACCTTTTCTGTGTGGGCAGGTACCGTCTCTAATAATGGAACATAGTATTTATTACCATATTCGTCAATAACTTCCTGCATGACATACTGACCGTTTTCATCAATTACATACTGGCTGTATTCGGCAACATACAATTCACCCGGGATTTTTCCAACGTGAAACAGGTTCATATCAACCTTTAATGCCAATTGAACACGGTCGGACAGTTTATAATTATACTCTAACTCGGCCGCATAGGAATAGGCACCATTATCGCCTTCGTCCAGAAAGCTGGGGTTCTGTTGCCAGTCTGTACGATTCGGCCAGATACCTTCGGATGAATATTTGGGTAAACCAAACTGCATGTAAACACGCAATTTATCCTTTAGCGTCATTTGCTTTTCAATTTCCAGACCAATATAGAATCCAGACCAGGTAGTGTTATAGATGTGGGTGGTACCCTCGACAATAACGGGGCCGTCACCACCAATAATTACGCATTCGTTCGCGTCAACACCCCAGGGAACCGTGCCCATCGATATGTCATAGTCGCCGGTAACCAAACTGTCCCCCAAATATGGAAACCCGTCAATACCAGTGCCAGATGGTGTATTCGTTACAATCTTGATATCCTCGGGCGACATGCATACCTGGTACCAATCATCGGGTGGCGTTGCGCCCACAGGAACTGAAAAATATTCGCCCAATTCATTACCAAAAACATAGTGCCCCTGGTCCGTCATCAACGGTAAATAAATGCCAGGATTCGGATAATAGTGATTGGACATTTCCAAATTATGCTTAAAAATCTCGTATCCAAAGGTGGGCGACAGTTTCCAACCACCAATATCCCAAACATGATGTGCAGATAAACCAAATCTGAAATGATTGCTGCGTCCCGATTGATCCCCCACAGATATCGTAAATATACCGTATTCCGGATATGCAGAATCAAACGGCTTTAAATCATAATCCATCGATAAACCGCCATGCGACATGTCACCATAGCTGTATTCACCAAAAAACGATAAGTCAAAATTACGCAAGCTGAAGTTATGACGGGCGCCAACATAAATCTCGTTCCAGATCATGTCGTCCCATTCCAAAATAGAGTTTACACCGGTTTCAAACTCGAAATCAGCAAAACGACGTGTATAACCCGCATATAAGTGCGTTGATGGTTCAGAATCCGGCGGCAGTGCAATACCATTGGCGGTCATATTACCAGAAAAAACCTGGGGCGACTGGACACGTGGAACCTGATACGAATAAGTTCGTGAACCAACAACCTGGTTGTCGCCAGATTTACCAACATATTTTGTATAGCCACGGTCCGCATATTTGGCGTATGCCGTCTGGTTCGCAGTGGGTGATGCGGTCTGTTGATAATACGAAGGAACACCTTCGTTCGCGGCAAATGCCGCAAATGAAGTATAAAACAGTGATAAAAATGCGATTTTTCCTGCCTTCATCGTATACTTTGTTGTGTGTATTATATCACAATTCTTTTTTATGTAAAAGCGTTTTCATTTATTACTTGCATGAATGTTTTCTCGGGGTACAATGACGGGTACTATGAAGGCAGCACCACACAATATTTATATCCATGTACCGTTTTGTATGTCCAAGTGTAATTACTGTGCATTTTATTCGCAGGCATGTGCCACGCCAGACTGGGACGGATTTACACGTAAAATATGTACTGAAATTAAATACTGGGGCGAAAAAATGATGGCACCAAATGTACCAACTGTTTTTTTCGGCGGCGGTACACCATCATTGATGCCAGTAAAAACATTCGAAAAAATAATGTCCGCAATACGACAATATTTTTACCTGATTCCAAATGCAGAAATTACACTGGAATCAAACCCGGGGACACTTAGCCAAACAAAATTAAACGACCTGGTTCAATTGGGTGTCAACAGACTGTCCACAGGTGTACAAAGATTAAATGATGAACAGTTACAGTTCCTGGGACGAAAACACACCGTTGCCGACGCATACAGATTACTGGAATCTGCACAAAACATGGGAATCCGTGTGTCAGCAGACCTGATATACGGAATACCAAACGATACAGTCAATGACGTAATCCAAATGTGCCATGCGGTAAATCAAATGGGAATTACGCATTGTTCTTTGTACGAATTGACCATAGAACCAAATACGCCGTTTGGCAAAATGAACCTGGATATGCCGGACAATGAAACCATGGCACAAATGTATTTGACAATCGCAGATAATCTGAACCTGCCCCGGTACGAGGTTTCAAACTATGCCACACCAGGACACGAATGCAGACATAATCAAAATGTATGGGACGGTATGCCATACATAGGAATTGGAACCGGGGCCGCTGGGCGAATATTGCAGGATGGACAATGGTACGAACAAATGGGCAATAATGAAATATTTACACCTATTTCCAACAAAGCACGGGCAACCGAACAGATTATCACAGGAATGCGAACCAAACGTGGTTGCCAATTGACAGAACATGTAAAAAACGTTATAAATTCAGACTGGATAAAATCCAATCCGCAACATGTCCAGATAAACGATGAACGCGTTTGGGCAACAGATGCCGGGATGTTGATTTTAGATGAATTAATCACAAAAATGGTGCTGTAAAATGGAAAGTAAATTTTGGAACTTGGTCGGTATTGTCGCGGTAATCGCAACAGTTCTGTGGGCATACAAATACACACACAAGGAGAATGTCGTGAACGCAGGTATTAAATTAGAAAATATGGATACAAGTGTAAATCCTGGAAATGACTTTTACACATACGCAAATGGCGGATGGCAAAGAAATAACCCGATTCCAGATGACTATGCCAGATACGGCGCATTCGAGGTTTTACGCAACACAAACCTGGAAAGAACACGCGAAATCGCAGAAAATGATAACGGCAAAATTGGTATGCTGTACAAAATCGCAATGGATGAAAAAAAATTGAACGCAGATGGTGTGCGTCCCGTTATGCCACAACTGGCGGAAATAGATTCACTGACACGTGCAGATTTGCCACACTTTTTGGGATTGATGCACCGATTTTCAGGGGCGTTCTGGGGCGACGGGGTTGCACTGGACGAAATGGACAGCGAACATTTCCTGTATAATATTGGACAGGGGGGATTGGGACTGTCACGCGATTATTATTTCGACACAGATGCAAAATCTGTGGAAATTCGCGAAAAGTACAAACAGTTTATCACAAAACAGATGAAAAACTTTGGCATAAATGCAGATACCGATAAACTGTACGCATTGGAAGAAAGAATGGCAAAATCTTTCTATCCCAAAGAAAAACTGCGTAACCCACATGCAAACTATCATAAAAAAAGTATCGAACAGATTAAATCAGAATTTCCTGGATTTGACTGGGATACATACCTGGTCGCACGTGGGGCCCAAAATGCCAAGTTTATAAATATCGCACAACCCGAAGCAATCGCAGAATCGGTCGCAATTATGAACGATACAGATATGGAACTGATTAAAACATATCTGAAATACCGTATCATCAGCGGGGCAGATACAGTACTGGACGATAAAACATACGAAATATCGTTTGACTTTTACAACCGTACAATGGCGGGACAAAAAGAACCAAAGCCACGCTGGAAACGGGCGGTCGCAATGATTGACGGTTCACTGGGCGAAGAAGTTGGGCGACTGTATGTGAATAAATACTTTTCCGCAGATGCCAAAGACCGTATGCAGACACTGGTAAAAAATCTGCAACGTGCGTACGCAATGCGTATCGAAAAACTGGACTGGATGTCAGATGAAACACGACAAAAGGCACTGGAAAAACTGGCAACATTCCGGGCAAAAATTGGATATCCTGATAAATGGCGGGATTACAGTGAACTGGAAATCAAAAACGATTCACTGTGGAATAATATGATGCGGGTTGCACAATTCGAAGATGCGTTCTGGATGAATAAAATCGGTCAAAAGAAAGACCCAACAATCTGGTATATGAATGCACACGAAGTTAATGCATACTATGACCCATCAACAAATGAAATTTGTTTCCCGGCGGGTATTTTACAGTATCCTTTCTTTGATATGGGGGCAGATGACGCATTTAACTATGGTGCAATCGGGGCCGTAATCGGACACGAAATGACACACGGTTTTGACGATTCTGGGCGACACTTTGACAAAGACGGAAATATGAAAGACTGGTGGACGGCCGAAGATGCCACAGGATTCGAAGAACGCGCACGTGTTATGCGGGACTTTTTTGACACAATTAAAATAAATGACGAAGTCAATGCAAACGGAACATTTACACTGGGTGAAAATCTGGCCGACTATGGTGGGGTAACAATCGCGTTTGATGCATATAAAAACTTTGGTACGCCATCAACAGATGCCCAGAATATCAGTGCAGACAGACGATTCTTTATCGCGTACGCAGGTGCATGGGCACAAAATATTCGTCCCGACGAAGAATTAAGACTGACCAAGGTTGATGAACATTCACTGGGTAAAAATCGGGTTAATGGCATATTGCCTCACATAGGTGCATGGTATGACACATTTGATATAAAACCCGGCGATAATATGTATATACTGCCCAGCAAGCGTGTAAAACTGTGGTAAAACATTCCCCCAAATCGGGGGATTGTTTTATTACAAACGCCGGCATTTACCAAATTACAACGGACGACACCATCGTGCCGGTATGACTGTGTGTGTGGGTGTGGCCCGCCACCGCAACAGGGGGAACTTTTTTGTGGTGACTGCGACTTGCCATAAACCCACTGCCCCACCACCATTAAAAAAACCCGCCGTGGCGGGTTTGTTTTATTGGACCGTGTTATATATACTTTTCGCCCAGGCTTTTATATCGGTAACACCGCTGTTGGCGGCACCGTTTACAGACATACACGTCGAAATCTGGGCACGACATGCATTCAATGCAACCTGGTCCTTGGGCGATGCTGTATCTGATTGGCCTTCATAACCATTGGTTGACAGACATGACGTTACATCCGTTATGCATTTTTCCGCATGTGATGCAATCACAGCATCCTGTTGGGCCTTAATCTGGGTCATGGTGCGATCAAGATACTGTTTTACAACAACGTTATCTGGTTCGTAGGTACCATTTTCATACGTGTAATCCTGACACTTGTTCAAAACAGAAATACACATACCATAATTCTTGCCGCCACTGTTATAGCCGATTTTGTACAACAGATATTCAGACATCAAGCTGGAGTTTGTTTGCTGGGCTGTGCTGCTAACCGTACTTTCGATATAATCGCCTAAATTACCTTCGGTTATTGTGGCACCCCATGCGTATTTTTCACCATCATCGTACACCCACGTGCCATACAATGTGTCTTTGGAATAGGTGGTTTTCTCCTTGTCCGCAGTTGTGGCACTGGCAACTGTATAGCCAGGTGTGGAACCAACCACAATTTCGCCGTTAACAATATACTTACCCGTTGGGTCCAAACAGTTTTCATAGTCAGAACCACACACAAAGTCATCCTGCATACAGGAATCAAGTGCATTTATACAACCGCGCAGGTCGTATGCATTTTTCTGCTGGGCAACCATTAAACGGGCACGCTGTAATACACCCTTGGCATTGCGGACAGTCTGAACCATTTCATCATTTGCATCGGTCAGATTACGTTCGTATATCAGGCACTGTTTATCGATTTCCAAATCGTATCCGTTCGTGATAACAGAAATATCAACCCCCTGGGACTGGCAACTGGTTAAAACAGACGCCTTGCAACGGGCAGCCGCAGTTTTATATAACTGTTCGCCGCGTTGGTTGCTGATGGATGTTGTTTCTGTTTGATTGCCAAATAATGACGCCAGGTCAAATCCAGCACTATCAACACTGAAATCCAACAGACCAGACATATCAAAATTCAATCCTGTATCCGCAGATGTCGCAGTACCAGATTTTACATCAACAATCAGTCTGCGAATACTGTCCAAAGAGTTTTTCAGCTGCGTATTATCTGTCTTGGACTGCATTGTCTGTTCCGCCTCGGTCTGGCTGAACAATGTATTGATTTCATCACTGGTCAATCCAATATACTGAATCTGTTGTGCAACATCTTGCAGGTCTTCTGTTGCCTTTTTCAGGGCATCTTCTGTTTTTGCATAGTTCTTTAAATTCTTGGAACAAGAACAGCGACCCTGGTTATCATCCAAGACATTGCAAAAATTATCCATACACTGGGTATATTGTGCCTTGCAAAAATCGGTCATCTGGGCCAATTCGTCCATAGAGGCAGTCGTATCTTCAACCGTTTGTTCGGACGATGTGGTACCAGAACCCAACGAAGAAACAGACGATATACGTGCACGGGCCGCACCCGCACGCATCGCCACACGACCCGTATACAATGGTGTGTTTACAGTATCTGTCTGGACAATAGATGCACGGGCCGCAACACCAGGTTTTGATGTGGCCTGCATCTGGCGACGAGTTGTCGCAATCTGATTTGCAGAACCAGAACGTGCCGCATTACGCGAAACGGTTCCGCGCTGGGATACATTTGCCGTTGCCGAACGTGCCGTGCGGGCAGTATCCGCCGCAGTTGTTCGTGCAGCAACCGTATTACGCCCCGTCGCACCACGTGTTCCAGCATTCGTTACCGCATTACTGGGCAATGCGCGCGATGCCGCACGACCAGATGCATTAACACCAATGCGTGGATTTGCACGAGATGGCTGAACCACAACAGGTGCAACCACAGTCACATCTTCTGCGACTGTCGCATCTTCGGCGGGCGCAGATTCTTCTTCGCTGTATTCGATAATTTCATCGTAATACAGTGGTGCAACCTCGGCAAATGCGGGTAAAACAAGCAGCCCACTAAGCACGGCAATAAATCTTTTCATGGCAATTCTTCCTCTCTTTTTTTGTGATTTTATCATATTATTTAATCTAATACAAATAAAAAAATCACCCCAGCGGGGTGTTTTATTTGGATTTTGCCAATTTTTTTTGCCAACGCCATGCGGATGCCAATGTTTCATGCAACGGAACAACCGCACGCCAATTCAATTCACGGGCAGCACGATCAGCATTCGCATATATAGATGAAACATCGCCCGCACGCCTGGATGTTATTTTGTACGGAATGTTAACGCCCGTTGCACGCTGAAACGCATCAACCAACTGCATAACAGATTGACCACGACCCGTCCCCAGATTATACACATTAACACCAGAACCACCGGACTGTAAATGACGCATGGCCGCAACATGTGCATCTGCCAAATCATTAATATCCAAATAATCGCGTACACAATAACCATCGGGTGTATCATAGTCATTTCCAAAAATGTTCAAATATTCCCGCTGACCCGCTGCAACCTGACATATATATGGCATCAGATTATTCGGTACGCCATTTGGACGTTCGCCAATCTGGCCAGATGGGTGGGCACCAATTGGATTAAAATAACGCAACAAAGTCGCACGTATGCCTGGATTTGCACGAACCGCATCGGCAATTATGTTTTCACCCATAACCTTGGTCTGGCCATACGCCGATGTCGCAGGTTTAAGCGGTGTATCTTCGGTCACAGGTAAACTGTCCGGTTGACCATATACCGTGGCAGATGACGAAAAAACCAGATTCGGGATATCAAACGTACCCATCATGTCCAGAACATTTATCAGACCATTTAAATTATTACGATAATACATCAGCGGATTTGACACAGATTCCCCAACCGCCTTGTGTGCAGCAAAATGAATAACACCAACCGCGTTGTAATGCTTTTCGAATACACGCCTCATCCCGGAAATATCCGTACAATCCAGTTTCTTAAACCCAGGACGAACACCCGTGATGCGATAAATCCCATCCAATACACCAATGTCCGAGTTAGACAGGTTGTCCAATATAAACACACTGTAACCCGCGTTTTGCAACGCAACAGTCGTGTGCGAACCAATATAACCCATACCACCAGTTACAATGACTTCTTTCTGATTCATGTACAAAATCCTTTATGGTGTCGCCCTGTATTATAAATGCACTTTTTTAATATGCAAAGACTTTTTTCCCAATTCATTAAAAAATATAATGAATTTTAGTTGCAAATATGATATTCTTTGCCCTATAATCGCAAACGCCTAAACAAAGGATTTTTCAGTTGTCGATACTTAAAAAGGTTTCTATGTGGATTTTGGCTTTGCCGTTGCTGGGATGTACAACCGTGCCCACAACAACATCTGATGCACGTCTGGAACATTATCAGCCAAAGGTGACACTGCACGACTTTGACTATGACCCGTATCAGACCCCAATTGCACAATGCTATCAAGACAAGGTATCCGCCAACACAGATATATCAGGTGCCACACTTATCGAAGATGGACTGTCCGCGTTTGTTATACGTTCGGCATTTGCACGGATGGCAACAAAAACAATCGATTTGCAAACATATATTTACAGTAATGACTTCTCGTCCAAGGTGCTAATCGGCGAACTAAAACGTGCCGCAGACCGCGGGGTCAAGGTGCGAATCCTGCTGGACGACTATGGAACCAATTCCGATATCGTGGATGTTATGCTGCTGAACCAACACCCAAATATCGAAGTCAAAGTGTTTAATACCGTTAAAAACCGTTCAAAGTTGTTGTACTATCCACAATTCTTGACGGACTTTAGCAGATTAAATTCGCGCATGCATAATAAATTATTTATCGTAGATAACTTTGCGTATATAACGGGCGGACGAAACGTAGGCAGTAATTATTTCTATCCAGAAACAGCATCAAACTTTTCCGATACAGATGTACTGTTTATCGGAAATATGACGCGCTTTGCCACAGACAGTTTTAATCAATACTGGAACCACCATCGGTCAATCCCTGCATCGGTTTTCCCAAAGGCCAAATCAAAAAAAGCACTTAAAAAACTGGAACGCGATTTTGCAGATTTGCAAGAAAAAAGCCATGACGCAATTCGGCGGTACAACGATATTATTTCTATGGCCCAGCACGAGTATAAACACAAAAAATTCGATTTCAGTTGGGGACATGGAAAATTCCTGGCCGACCCACCAGAAAAAATCGAAATGACAATGGCCGAAAAAGAAGAATATCGCGGTGATATCATCAAGGCACTGCAACATCTGTGGAGCAAAACAAGCAATTCCGTGTATATGTCGGCCGCATACTTTGTGCCTGGTCAGGGCGGACTGGAACATATGCTGAACGAAGAAAAAGCCGGCGTACATATGACAATTGTCACAAATTCACTGGCGTCCACCAATGCACCAACCGTTTATGCAAAATGGGAAAAATACAGAAAACACCTGATTAAATCTGGTGCAGAAGTCTATGAATTTATGGTGTCCGCAGAAAATTTACGCGGTAAAGAACATGACCGAGAAAGAAAACAATCCAGTTTTTCTGTCCTGCACAGCAAAACTATGGTGTTCGATGATAACATCTCGTGGATTGGCAGTTTTAATCTGGACCCACGCAGTGCGTACTATAATACCGAAAATGTCGCAATCTTTGAAAGCCGCGATTTCGCAGATAAACTGCGGAAAATGATTTTAAAAGATACACAAACATCATGGCGGGTCACGCTGGACGAAAATGACCGCCCAGTTTGGACCGGCAGCCGACCAGGAGATACCACACCACGCGTCTATAAACACGCACCAGACACAGGTATCCTGCGACGACTGTGGAAAAATATCAGCAACCTGGTACCAGAAAAGTTCGTATAAAAATCCCCAAACCGGGGATTTTTTTAATGACCATGATGCGAAAATATATGCAACAACAAACTGACCACAAAAATAACAGTTATAACACCAATAACAATCCGCTGGGTGCGATGCGATTTATCACCACCACAATGTTCACACGAACAACGACAATCGCGTAAAACCAAATACCATGACAATATCAACATCAGACCAGAAAATACAAATAACCACGGTTCCAGCCAATGCGGCAAAATGTGAAAGTGGGCCATATCAGGTGCAACCAGGCCAATAACCGCCAATAACATCGGAACACCACAACAAAAAATATGTGGCAATATTGTCGCAACAATTCCTATTCTAACCGCTTTGTTTTTCATACGCCTTTGTCCCGTTCATTTAATATACACAATCGTAAAACCAAATACACTATGATAATAATCCGTGGCGTCCCCAGCAGGACTCGAACCTGCATCTAATTCTTAGGAGGAATTTGTTCTATCCTGTTGAACTATGGGGACAAGACACAGCTGCTATTTTATTCATATCAAAATAATATTGCAAGTTTTAATCTGCACCTGTATAATGCGTTAATCTGACAGATATAATAAATACAGGGGAAATATAATGGCAACAATTACAAGAAGCGATTTTGCAGACAGACTGCGTGAACGTTTTGGTATAACAACCGCAGATGCATATAAATTGGTAGATGTGATATTTGATGAAATCGGACAAGCTTTGATTAACGGCGAAGAAGTTAAGTTCGCAGGATTTGGCAGCTTTAAAATCTTGTCAAAAAACGCACGTATGGGACGCAATCCAAAAACTGGCGAGTCCGCAGTAATTTCTGCACGCAAGGTCGCAACATTCCGCCCATGTAATGAATTCCGCGAACGTGTGGCAAATCATAAATAATCAAAAAAAATCCCCCGATTGGGGGATTTTTGATTAAGAAAGAAAACTGTTGTGGCGTTATTCGCCAATTTTTAAATTTGGACGCGATTTACGAAGACTGTTCAAAGAACGTTCCTGGGCCACACGAAACGCATCTGGATTCCATATCTGAAAGCTGTTGCCACGACCAACAAATACCGCACCGTCCGTAATCCCAGCATGTTTTAATAAGTCCGCCGGTATCACTATACGCCCAGTAACATCAAAACTTAACGGGCGTGCATCCGCAAACAGTATCGCCGATAAATCGTCCAGTTCGCTGTCAAACGCACCCATTTTATCAGTTGCAGCCGCCATCTGTTCCATACGAGACATGGTCATACCTTCGATGCAGTTGTTGGTAAAAGAACGATACAAAACAACACCCGCAAATCTTTCACCAGACACCGAAGCCCGGAAAGAGGCCGGTACAGAGATTCGCCCCTTGGTATCCAAACGATTTTCATAAGATGAGAGAAACAATGACATTTTATGAACTCTTATATTATTCGGGGTTGTTTTTCCGGTTCCCTTTCCTTGCTTCACTTGGAATGTAGCACGGGTTTTTATGGTTGTCAATGACATTTTATAAATATTTCATGGGTTTTTATGGTATGTATGAATAAAATCAAAAAAATTAAAATAAAATGAAAATAATTATATTTTGTGCTTGACCTGCGATTCGTTTTTGTTCTAAGATGATTGTATAGACAAGGGGAACGGAAATAAAAATCCAAAAAAACCGCGGAAAACCACGGTATTTTGGAAAAAAATAAAAACAAAAACAAAAATTATTTGGCTATTTTGTAAACACATTCGTATTTACATGAAAAACCGATAATTTTAGCAATATTTGCCCAGCAAGGAGGGAACGCACATGACAAAAAATATCAAACAAATTATGATTGCATTGAACCAAGTTTTAACAACAACAGTTTGGGTTAATGCAGACAGACAAATCGTATCACTGGCAGATGAATTAAAAATTGGACACAACAATACACCACGCTCTATCGAAGACCTGTCACGTCCATCACTTATCGGTGCATACGTATCACTGCAGATTCGTACCGATAACTTTGATATCGCAGCAGAAAGCATGGACACAAAAGATTTGGCACTGCGTGTAAAGGAAATGGTCTTTGCCGAGGCGAAAAAAATAATGGACATGACCGACAACACAGCCCAGTCCGATATCGCAATGGCGGCATAAAACAATATTATTCCGGACAACATGTGCGACATTTTCCGGATAAACAGTTTCTGGGTTATCCAGAAGGAAGGGAGCCATCGTGGGGCATTAAATGCCCCACGGTGTTTTTTTTACAAAACAAAGAAAAATCCCGTAACATAACGGGATTTTATATATTATTCCTGGGTCTTAATCGTGGAACGTATATCCGCCAGTGCACGGGCCCGTTCCGCAATCAAACCATTCAGGTTTGCCTTGGTCAATTCGGCAGTATATTTAATTGAATTCGCAAAGGCCAATGCATCACTGTTACCATGGGTCTTGACAGAAAAACCACGCAATCCCAAGAATGTCGCACCGGCATACGAACGCGGATCGATTTTATGCTTTAACCGTTTAAAAACATGAACCAGAAAAAACGCACCAATTATCGCCAGTATGGATTTCTTGAAATTTTCAACCACCACACGTTTAATCAGTTTTGCAGTGCCTTCGACCGTCTTTAACACGATGTTACCAGTAAAACCATCAGTCACAACAACCTGGACGCGACCAGCACTGATATCAGTCCCCTCGACAAAGCCGATGTATTCGTATGGCAGTTCATCTTTGTGGGCTGTCAAAATCTTGTTCAGGTGAACCAATGTCTCGTTCCCCTTGGTTTCTTCGGAACCAATGTTCAGCACGCCCAATTTGGGCTTTGGCATATGCCCAACAACCTCGGCATAGACACTGCCCAGAACAGCAAAGTCAAACAAAATCGTTTCGTCACAATGAACATTTGCACCCAAATCCAAAACAACCACACGACTGTCGCCGGCACCAGATGGCAACATAGTCGTAATCGCAGGACGCGAAATACCGTCTATGGTCTTAAGTGCCAATTTGGACAATGACATCAAGATACCTGTGTTACCCGCACTGATAACCGCGGCCGATTTACCTTCGCGGACATCTTTAATCGCCATGTACATAGATGTGTCCTGGGCATGACGCAGAACATCCATAACCTTGTCCGTGGGCCGGATAACGTTTGGCGCATGAATCACTTCTACATTGCGGGAAACACGAGGATATTTCGCCAACAGTTTACGCAATTTCTTTTCATCGCCAAATAAACGAAAGAACACACGCCCTTCGCCATTTTGGTATAAATACTGGTTCATGCCACCCAAGACCGCATTTGGCCCTTTGTCGCCGCCCATCGCATCTATTGCAATTACTTTTTTTTCGTCTGACATTGTGTATAATATAAAAAAGCAGAAAAGGCACAACGATGTATGCCCTGCCCCCTTTCTGCCTTAGTCCATTTGTTAGTTAAATTATTTTGCACCGCATGCAGGACAAACGTGATGTGGACGTTTCTTTTCGCCACATGTCTTGCATACACCGCATGGCATTACAGACAATGCATCATGAGAACGGCGCTGTGCGGAACGTGCTTTACTTGTTTTACTTTTTGGCGTTGCCATTTTTTATCCTTTTTATGTTATAACTGTTTTATTCTAGTCAAATCATTACAATTTGCAAGAAAAAACTTTGCCCACCATCTGGGAACATGCCCCAGATGGTGTCTTGGTACTAGATGTCCAACATCTGTTGTTTATCGCCACCTTCGCGGGCCAAACGTTCTGCACGTTCTTCTTCGCGGGCAATTTCACGTACGCGACGTACGTATGCACCTGTGCCAATTGGTATCAGACGACCAACAATCAAGTTATCATTTATACCAACCAGTCTGTCGGTTGCACCACTGATGGCGGCATCAACCAATACCTTGGTTGTCTGCTGGAACGATGCGTTCGATATAAATGAACGAGATGTCAAAGACGCACGGGTCAAACCAACCAGAACCTGAGAAGCTTCGGCCAGACGACCATTATTGCGTGCAACACGTGCATTTTCTTCTTCGAAATCAACACGATCAACAACCGCACCCATCAAGAAACCTGTATCACCAGGATTTGTAATTTCTACACGGCGTGTCATTTCACGTATCAAGATTTCAATATGCTTGTCATTAATTACCACACCTTGTAAACGATAAACCTGTTGAATCTTGTCCACCATAAAGGTTGCCAATGCTTTCTGACCCAAAATACGCAAGATATCCTGGGGAACTTCGTCACCGTCAACCAGTTTTTCTGCCTTTTTCACAACATCGCCTGTGCGAACCAACAGATTTGTACCTTTGGGTACAGCATATTCAACAGGGGCTGTGCCATTGTCTGGTAAAATGCGGATTATAATCTTTGACTTGGCATCTTCCAGCTCGACAGTACCGTCTTCTTCGGCCAATATCGCAGGGTTGGTTGGACGACGAACTTCCAACAACTCGTTAACACGTGGCAAACCACCGGTAATGTCACCCGTACGCTTGGTCTGGACAGGGATACGGGCAATAATGTCACCAGCATGTACCTTGTCGCCGTTGGCAACCGTCAGAACAGAATATACAGGTAACAGATATTCCGCAATCTTTTTGCCACCCAAAGAAATAACTTTCCCTGATTCATCAACCAGTGTAATTGCAGGTTTTAATGCCTTTTTCGTGTTCGCTTTCCAGTTAATAACCTTGCGAGAAACGATACCTGTCATGGAATCAACTTCTTCCTGGAATGATACGTTTTCGTCCAAATCACAATAATTCACAGTACCATCTGTTTCTGCGATGATTGTGTTAGAATATGGATCCCATTCTGCAACCTTGGCACCTTTTTCAACAGAGTCACCATCGTTAACAATCAGCATAGATGCGTATGGCAATTTGCTGCTGAATAATTCGTTGTCTTTGTCATCAACAATCGCCAATTTGCCATTGCGGCTTAATACCACAACACGACCAGATGTGTTCTTGATTGTGTTAACACCAATCAGTTTGACGCGACCTGCAACTGGAACCTCGATAAAGTGACTGGCCGCATCACCAGACGCAACACCACCAATGTGGAACGTACGCAAGGTTAACTGGGTACCAGGTTCACCAATAGACTGACCCGCAATAACACCAACCGCTTCGCCAACGTGTACCAATGCATTACGTGACAAATCCATACCATAACATTTCGCACACAGACCATCACTGCAACATGTCAGTACACTGCGGACACGGACAGATGGCAGGCCAGATTCATTAATCGCCTTGGCCGCGGCCTTGGTAATCAATTCACCTGCAGGAACAATGACTTCTTTGCTGATTGGATGCACAATGTCCTGGGCAGCAGTACGCCCCAATACCACATCACCCAACGCAACAGACAATGTAGAACCTGTGTAAACGGGTCTTGCCTCGATGGATTCAGTTGTGCCACAGTCATGTTCTGTGATAACCGTGTTTTGTGCCAATTCAACCAAGCGGCGGGTCAAATAACCTGCGTCAGCCGTTTTCAATGCCGTGTCCGACATACCTTTACGGGCACCGTGGGTGGATGTAAAGTATTCAGACATGGTCAGACCTTCTTTAAAGTTCGAAATAATTGGAACTTCGATAATCGAACCGTCTGGTTTCTGCATCATACCACGCATACCGGCCAACTGCTGAATCTGACGTTTGGAACCACGGGCTTCGGATAATGCCATCATATGAATAGAATTCCAATTGTCACCCGTCGATTTACCCAGGGCAGCATATGCCATGTCACCCAGTTTGTCTGTGGTTTTATGCCACAAGTCAATCAGTTTATTATGACGTTCACCACTGGATAACAAACCGTTCTGATACTGTTCTTCGATTTCGTTGGCTGCAGCTTCGGATTCTGCAATCATACTTTCCTTTTCCGCAGGAATTACAATGTCGTCATAGCCAATAGAAATACCACTGCGGGCGGCCTGTTCGAAACCTGTGTCTTTCAAAGCGTCTGCCAACAGAATCATTGCTTTGTCGCCACAACGTTCGTATGTCATAGATAACAATGACTTAATCGCACTGCGGGGCATAACTTTGTTCACCTGGTCAAATTCAACCTCGCCCGATTTTGGCAACAGTTCACCCAAAATCATACGACCAGCAGTTGTCTTGTATGTTTTGCCATTAATACGTGCAATAATTGGCGTATGCAACGTGATTGTTTTGTTGTCCAATGCCAATTGCACTTCGTCCATGTTCGCAAAACGTGGCGATTTGTCAGTGTGTTCACCGTTAATCAGCGAAATATAGTAAACACCCAATACCATGTCTTGGGACGGCACAATCATTGGGGCACCGTTTGCAGGCGACAATACGTTGTTTGATGACAACATTAATGTGCGTGCCTCCAGCTGTGCTTCTAATGAAATTGGAACGTGAACAGACATCTGGTCACCGTCAAAGTCAGCATTAAAGCCCGAACATACCAACGGATGCAGACGAATTGCCTTGCCTTCTATCAATACAGGTTCAAACGCCAACAATGACAAACGGTGCAATGTTGGTGCACGGTTCAACAAAACAGGATGTTCGTGGATAACCTTTTCCAGGATTTCCCATACGATATCTTCGCCGTTTTCAACCATTTTACGTGCATATTTCAATGTGGTCGCATAATCGCCCGCCATCAATTCTGCAAATACAAATGGTTTGAACAATTCCAGTGCCATTGTTTTTGGCAACCCAACCTGGTGCAGCTTTAATGTTGGACCAGATACAATTACCGAACGACCAGAATAATCCACACGTTTACCCAACAAGTTCATACGGAAACGACCAGACTTTCCACGCAAAGAATCAGATAATGATTTCAATGGACGGCGATTCTGAGACACCATTGGACGTGCCTTGTGCCCGTTGTCGAACAATGAATCAACAGCTTCCTGTAACATGCGTTTTTCATTGCGAATAATGATGTCAGGTGCATGCAATTCTATAAACTTTTTCAAACGGTTGTTGCGGATAATTACACGACGATACAAATCATTCAGGTCAGATGCCGCAACATGCCCCGCATCCAATGTGACCAATGGACGCATATCAGGTGGAATAACCGGTAAAATGTCCGGCAACATCCATTCTGGTTTTGTTTCAGAATCCAAAAATGCTTCGACCAATTTCAACTGTTTAATCAGTGCCTTGCGTTTGGTTTCAGATTTAACATCCGCCAATTCTGCACGCAGACGAGTGCGTTCATCACCCATGTCCAAACCTGCAATAATCGAACGAATTCCTTCGGCACCAATGCCCACGCGGAATGCATCTTCGCCAAAATCTTCGACCGCCTTTTGATAATCGTCTTCGCTGATAACATCGTATTGTTTCAGGTTGGTTAACCCTGGTTCAATAACAATATAGGCATCGTATGAAATAACCTGTTCCAGCTTCTTTTGTGGCAAATTATTTAATAAAGTCGCAATTTTGCCTTCACGCAGAAACCATGTGTGTGCAACAGGTATTGCCAACTTGATATGCCCCATGCGTTCGCGACGGACAGATGATGCACAAATTTCAACATTACAACGTTCACAAACAGCATGCTTTTGATGCTTGGCCCGTTTGTATTTTCCACATTTGCATTCATAATCCTTGACCGGCCCAAAGATAACCTGGCAAAACAGACCTTCGTCTTCGGGTTTCATGGTATGATAGTTAATGGTTTCAGGTTTTGTAACCTCGCCTTTGGACCAGGACAAAATTTCTTCGGGTGACGCAATTGTGATACGCAGGGCATCAAATTGTTCCTTGGTGTCTATTTGTCCAAAAATCTTTTGCAACATTTTGCTCATTATTTTTTGCTCCTTAATAAAATAGTTTTTAGTTGTTAGTGGCTAGTGGTTAGGGGTGTGGGGGTAATACGCCCCACACCAAAGCTAACAACTAATCTACTTTCTTGGGTGTCATGGACAGACCCAGACCACGCAATTCGCGGACGAATACGTTAAAGGCCTCGGGCGTGCCTGTTTGGATGTCAGTGCTGCCACTGATAATGGCTTCGTACATCTTGTCACGACCTGCAATGTCGTCGGATTTTACCGTCAACATTTCACGCAACAGGTGGGCGGCACCGTGGGCCTCCAGTGCCCAAACCTCCATTTCACCCAGACGCTGACCACCCATGTGGGCCTTACCAGACAACGGCTGTTGTGTGACCAATGAATAGTTACCAATCGAACGTGCGTGAATCTTTTCATCAACAAAGTGATGCAGTTTCAGCATGTACATAATACCAACGGTCACAGGACGGGCAAACTTTTCGCCGGTCATACCATCGTACAAATCAAACTGACCCGTTTCCGGCAGCCCCGCCAACTGCAGCATTTTGCGAATGTCTTCGGATGATGCACCGTCAAATGTCGGTGTTGCCATCGGTACACCTTCACGCAATAATGCGGCATGGGCACGTACGTCTTTGTCTGTCATTTTTTCCAGTTTTTCCGCAACATCTGGGCCATAGATTTTGCCCATAATATTACGCAAATCATCGGTTACAGCACGCTTGGCCTTGACCTCGTCCAGAACGGCACCAATCTGGGCCCCCAATGTGCGGGCCGCCATACCAAGGTGCGTTTCCAAAATCTGGCCAATGTTCATACGAGATGGCACACCCAATGGATTCAACACAATGTCAACAGGCGTTCCATCCGCCAAGTGTGGCATGTCTTCGACAGGTACAACCTTGGATACAATACCTTTGTTTCCGTGACGACCGGCCATCTTGTCCCCAGGCTGCAATTTCATCTTGTGTGCGATGTAAACTTTGACCTCTTTCAATACGCCGGCATTCAAAGAATTGCTTTCTTTGGCCTTTTGTATCGCAGCATCGGCTTTGTCATTCAGCATCTTTAATTTGATGGCGTGCTGTTCAGTCAATTCACTTAGTTTTGTCTGAACGTCTTTGTCATTGACCACCAATTTCTTGATATCCGACGGTTTGATACCTTCGAATACCTCGGCTGTCAATTTCTTGCCGATAAAGCTTTTGTTTGATGCAGCGGCAGACTCTATAATCTGACCTTCGGCCAATTGAAATACCTGGTCCGCAAAGCCCTTTTCTATGATTGCAATTTCTTCGGCACGATTGCTGTTAATCTTTTCGATTTTCTGCAATTCAATCATCTGGGTGCGTTCGTCTTTTTTAACACCATGACGCGTTAATACGTTCACACCAATAACTGTACCCTCTTCGTTCGGACCAACACGCAAAGATGTGTCTTTGACGTTTAATGCCTTTTCACCAAAGATATTACGCAACAGGTTTTCTTCGGGACTTAATAAGGTTTCTGTTTTTGGTGTCACACGACCAACCAAAATATCCCCCTGCTTCACGCGGGCACCTACATAAATAATACCGGATTCGTCCAGATTCTTTAGTGCCTCTTCGCCAACGTTCGGAATGTCGCGGGTTAATGATTCTGGCCCCAGCTGGGTATCACGAACCTTGAATTCCTTTTCAACGATTTTGATGGATGTAAATACATCATCACGTGAAATCTTTTCTGAAATAACAATCGAGTCTTCATAGTTATATCCACGCCATGGCATAAAGGCAACCAATACATTGCGTCCCAGTGCCAATTCACCATAATTCATCGACGAACCGTCCGCAATAATATCACCAGATGATACACGATCGCCAACCTTGACCAATGGTTTTTGGTGAACGATTGTTTCACTGTTGGAACGCTCAAACTTTTCCAGGTTGTAAATATCTACGCCCGTTACAACGTTGCGACTGTTCATACATTTAACCACAATGCGGTTCGCATCAACAGATTCAACAACACCACTGTGATTTACCTTGTCTTCGGTTGGAACAACCTTGCCAGTGCGGGAATCACGTGCCACTTCGTGTTCAATACCTGTACCAACCAGTGGTGCCTGGACACGCAATAATGGAACCGCCTGACGCTGCATGTTCGAACCCATCAAAGCACGGTTCGCGTCGTCGTTTTCAACAAATGGAATTAACCCTGTTGCAATCGACACCACCTGACGTGGTTCAACGTCAATTAAATCAATTTCTTCCTTGGGAACCATGGTAAATTCACCGTCAACACGGGCAGTTACCATGTCTTCGGACAACATGCCGTTTTCTGTTGGTGTGTTCCCCTGGGCAATCTTGTGCCCCAGTTCTTCGTCCGCCGTCAGATATACCATTTTGTCGGTAATCTTGCTGTCCTGGACAACATAGTATGGCGTTTCAATAAAACCGTACGGGTTAACACGTGCATATGTTGACAAGTGGTTAATCAAACCAATATTCGCACCTTCGGGTGTATGAATTGGGCACAGACGACCATAGTGCGTCGGATGAACGTCACGCACGTCAATGCCGGCACGTTCACGGTTCAACCCACCTGGCCCCAATGCGGAAATCAGACGCTTGTGCTCTAACTCGGCCAATGGGTTGTATGCGTCCATAAACTGGGACAACTGGGATGTACCCAAGAATTCGGAAACCAA
The DNA here is from genome assembly GCA_017522445.1 of Alphaproteobacteria bacterium. GTDB lineage: Bacteria > Pseudomonadota > Alphaproteobacteria > Rs-D84 > Rs-D84 > Enterousia. Next base: position 73,854 of record JAFWZK010000014.1, on the reverse strand, counting down.
TGACATCAAAGGTTTTACATTTAAAACATCCTGGGGCTGCATTTCACCAATTTTTGGTGATGTCAAACTTTCGCGAACCAGACGATCAATACGCAACATACCTGTGCGGAAAGTCTGTTCCAACAATTCGCCAACTGTACGAACACGACGATTGGACAGATTGTCAATGTCATCAACCGAATCCTTGTGATCAATGATATTCGTCAGTGTCTGCAACACCGCCAGGAAATCGCCCTTGGTCAATAATGTTTCGTCCTCGGGTTTCTTGCCTGATTCGATTTTCAGACGTTTGTTCATCTTGAAACGACCAACAGCCGACAAATCATAATAATCTTTGTCAAAGCCCTGACGCTGGAACAGTCTGATTGCCGCCTCGAGCGTTGGACGTTCACCCGGACGGATGATGTTATAGATTTCAATCAGTGCATCTTCACGATTTGTCGTTTTGTCCGCCACCAATGTGTTACGCATGTGGGAACTGATGGTCGTGTTGTCAATAGAAATTATGCTGATTTCTTTGACACCCTTGGCATCCAGGTCCTTTAACACTTCTTCGGTGATTTCCGTGCCGGCAGGACAAATAACTTCGTCACCGACAATAACCGGGTCAAACAGATATTCACCAATCAAAGATTGAGGTAAAATACCAAACTCTTTGGTTTCCAGTAATTTCTTGACATTCTTTTTATTCAGACGATCGCCCTTGGACAATATTACCGTCTTGCCCTTGGTAGATAACAAATCATAATTCAAGCGATACTTTGGCAAGCCATCAAAACTGGCCGTTTCACCAACCCACATATCCTTTTTCAATGATAATGGAATACGCTTGTAGAATGTTGACAGAATTTCTGTGTCAGACATGCCACGTATGGACGGTTTGAATGGGTCTGATTCCCATTTCTTTTCGTCTTCGGCCGCAGGCAGGCAACGCAACAGCACCGTTGCAGGCACTTTGCGGCGACGGTCGATACGAACATAGATGATACCTTTGGATTCTTCAAAGTCAATCCAGGAACCATGTTCTGGGATTATACGTGCAGTATATGTAATTGGATTTCCAGCAACCTTGGACTCTTTGGTTGTAGCAAACACAACACCCTGGGCACGATGCATCTGGGATACGATTACACGTTCCACACCCGATGCGATAAAGCTGCCACGTTCTGTCATTAACGGCACTTCGCCCATAAATACTTCTTGTTCTTTGATGTCACGCAGTGTCTTTTTGCCATCTTCTGCGACATCCCATAAAATCAATCTCAGCTTCAGTTTTAATTTGCTGGCGTATGTCATGTTACGCAACATACATTCTTTTACATTGTAAACAGGTTCGTCCAATGTATATTCAACAAATTCCAATTCAACGTTTTCATCTTTGTCCTTAATCGGGAACATAGATTTAAATACGCTTTGCAGCCCCTTGTTCTCGCGTTCTTGGGGGTTAACATCTTTTTGTAAAAAATCCTTGTAGGAATTGTGCTGAATTTCAACTAAATCGGGAAGCGGAGTTTGCAAAAAACTTTTACCAAAAGATTTTCTTAGTTTCTGGATAACTGCCATCGGTTTTAATCCTTTTTTTTACGCGTTTTGTGCAAACAAACGATATTGTAATACCGTTTTATTTTTGTTTTGTGTTTTTCGCCGTGGTGCCCGCACAGGATTTTGGCCTGTGCGGGCGGCACGGTTTTGTCATATATCAATATGACGAATAGTGAACCATTTGGTCCAAATCAAAAATGAATTATTTCATTTCGACTTTGGCACCAGCTGCTTCTAATGTTGCCTTTAACTTTTCTGCTTCGTCTTTTGCAACACCTTCTTTGACAGCTTTTGGTGCAGATTCGACCAAAGCTTTGGCTTCGCCCAAACCTAAACCTGTGATGTCTTTTACGGCCTTGATAACTGCCAATTTGTTGGCACCGACTTCGGCCAAGACAACATCAAATTCTGTCTTTTCTTCTGCAGCAGCAGCAACAGGACCAGCAGCAACTGCAACAGCAGCAGCGGCACTGACGCCCCATGTTTCTTCTAATGCTTTGGACAGTTCAACTGCTTCCAAAACGGTCAATTTTGACAATTCTTCAACTAATTTCTGAATGTCTGCCATTTTATTACTCCTAAGTTTTTTTAGGTCAGAATATCGCTATTCTGATTTTATTGTTCTTTTTTTCCATACTCTGCGGAAACGCGGGCCAAACGTGATGCAGGTTCAACCAAGATACGTGCAATAGTGCCACGGATTTCCAACAGGGAAGGAAGCTTGGATAATTGCAATACGCCCGCTGCATCCAACACATCGGCATCCATTTTACCGCCCAAAATTGTCAAATTCTGGTGTTCTTCGGCAAATTTCGCCAATACTTTGGTAACAGCCAAACCGTCTGTGGCAACCGCAACCGCAGTTGGACGTTTCAGCATATCAGATACAGGTTCAAAGTTGGTGTCTTTTAATGCCAACTTCATCAAACGGTTCTTGACAACCTTGAATACGGAAACCAATGGACGTAATTCATTACGCAGGGCTTCAAATTCATGCACTGTCAAACCATTGTTTTCAATTACGAAAACGCCGTTCGCATCTTTCAGGGACGACTGCAACGCTGAAATCAAATCTGATTTTTCTTCGCGTTTCATCTGTTTTTCCTTCAAGCTTCTGTTTTTGTTAACTTTCCATCTGGGTCACCCCAGGTGGGGCCTTTGGTTCCTGCCCCAAAGAATCTTTTCTTTGTCTATGATGGGAATTAAGTGTTGCCACACCATCAGTCTTGGACAGAAATCTGTTTGTGCGACCAGTTCATCACCAGTCGCAACGAATTATTTTGCATCTACTTTCAGACCAGGGCCCTGGGTTGTCGCAACCGATATACCCAAGATATACTGTCCCTTGGACGATGCAGGTTTAACCTTTTTCAACTGGTCAATCAGGGCATTGGCATTTTCAACCAATTTGTCGGTCGTAAATGACATTTTACCAATACCAGCGTGGATGATACCGCGTTTTTCTGCACGATATTCAATCTGACCCGCCTTGGCCGTCTTGACCGCGTCCGCCACGTTGTTTGTGACAGTACCCAATTTTGGGTTCGGCATCAGCCCCTTGGGCCCCAATACACGTGCGATTTTTGACATTTTTGGCATCATATCAGGTGTCGCAATTACACGGTCAAAGTTAATGTTACCAGCCGCAACTGAATCAATCAACTCGGCCCCGCCAACAACATCTGCACCGGCCTGCTTGGCCGCATCCTGGGCGTTTTCAGTAAATACTGCAACGCGAACGGATTTGCCTGTGCCGTTTGGCAAAGACAACATTCCACGAACGTTCTGGTCTGCCTTGGTCACATCAATACCCAAACGGATAGCAATTTCCAATGTTTCATCAAATTTCTTGGACGCATATTCACGCAACGCTTCGATTGCTTCAGTCAAAGAATACACTTTGTCTGTGTCCAATTTTTTCCAAGTTTGCTGTTTCTTTGTCAGTTTCATGATATTATTCCCCCACCTTTACGCCCATAGAACGACACTGACCTGCAACGATATTCATCGCAGATTCAATGGTAGAGCAATTTAAATCCGGCATTTTCGCCTGGGCGATTTCACGAATCTGTGCCTGGGAAATAGTGCCAACAAAGTCACGACCCGGTTTATGAGAACCGATTTTCAATTTTAATGCTTTCTTAATGTAATATGACACAGGTGGCAATTTCATAATAAATTCGAAACTGCGGTCTGTATAAACAGTGATAATACATGGAATTGGCATTCCAGGTTCTTTATCAGATGTTTTGTCATTAAACTGTTTGCAGAACTCTGCAATGTTTACACCAGCTGCACCCAACGCCGGCCCAATTGGTGGCGCAGGATTCGCCTGCTTTGCAGGGACGACCAATTTGACCAATCCCTTGACTTCTTTCTTTGCCATTTTTCACTCCGTTTTTTTTCGTTTGTGTCGTGGTACGATATGGCGTATCTACCACGGTTTGCTGTGATTTTACATGATATTTTTCAGAAAACCACAAAAATTTTTATTTTCTTTTCTCTCGTGAGAGAGCCATTGCCGCATCCACAATTTCCCTGCGATGATCTTCTATCATTTTGCGCAGCTCTGGACTTATTTTGAATTTACGAGCGGCCTTACGAACATCTTCTATCGTAACCTCTACATGAATTTCACCAAATTCATCCCTTGTTATCTTCATACACTAGACCTTTTCAACCTGGTTAAATTCCAACTCGACACTGGTTTCGCGACCAAACACCAATACTGTCGCAGTCATACGCTGTTTCACATTATCAACCTCGGACACGATGCCATTGAAACCATTGAATGGACCATCGATAATACGAACCTCTTGCCCGACCTCATAGGTTGTTTCCTCTTCTGTGATGACACTTTCTTCGATTTGTTTTAATAAACGACGGGCCTGTTCCTCGCTGACTGGAATCGGTTTATTGCGTGCGCCCAGGAACATCACAACCTGGGGATTGCTTTTTACCAATGTAAACGTTTCATTATCCATAACCATCTGGACAACAATATAACCGGGAAAGAATTTACGTTCGGCCTTGACCCGTTTGCCACGTTTTATTTCCACTACTTCGCGTGTCGGTGCAATAATTTCACCAAACATGGCGTTCAATTTACGTCTGTCAATCTGTTCACGCAGACCACGTACAACCTTATCCTCGCATCCGGCATGAACATTAACAACAAACCACTGCATTTCTTTTTCCATCTAGCTTCCCCTTAGTCCGTTTATTTAGAAAATCCAACCAACTATTGCATTTAATATGCTGTCCACAACAAAAAAGAACAACGCCGCAGCACCAGAAAACACCAATATCATTATTGTTGCACGAATAACCGTATCGCGTGACGGCCATACAATTTTAAACCACTCACTGCGAACAGACTTAAAAAAATCCAGTATTTTCTTCATAAAAAATCGCCTACGTATACGTTTTACCATAACTATCAATTTGGCAGGGGCAGAAGGAATCGAACCCTCATCCGCGGTTTTGGAGACCGATATTCTACCGTTGAACTATGCCCCTGTGATGAACCGTGCCAAACCACTTGGATTGTACCGGGCACCAAACCATAGTCTGCGACAGGATAGCACACCTTTACAAAAAATCAAGCGGAATTATTATAATATTTTCATCAAATTCGTGCAAGAAAAAATTCAATATAAAACCCGGATAAAAAACTTTAATTTTTGTTTTTGCAATTTTTTCTTGCACCCGCCCCTGTTTTTTGTCTACAATCATTTTAATCAAAGGGAGAGATTGCGTGAAAAACCGCCTGGAACCGCCAGTTTTAATATCAAGAATGATGACGTTCGTTATGGCAACCGCACTGGTAGTGTTGGGGGTTTTAGTCATAACGCTGGCGAAAATGTTCCCGCTGAATAAACCCCAGATATTCTTTCTGACAACAACTGTGCGGGCCGACCAAGATGTAAAACTGGTCGAACTGCAACCACGTGATGCAAATCTGGACCGGTATAAACGTGCATTCGTGCGTGAATACGTCAGACTGAGAAACGAGGTTTTTACAAACGCAACAGCAATGCACAAAACATGGAACAGCGAAAATGGCGAAGTTCGCATCATGTCAACCGACCAAGTGTATGCAGACTTTGCAAACACGACCATGTTCACCGCACTGATGAGCGAAATGCCAGATTTTGACTTTACATGTCCAGTTGTGTTTGAAGGTGCACCACTGTATCTGGCCAGCGAAGACAGGTATCAGGTAAAATTTAGATACTTTTGTGCAGATAATACTGGACGAACCTGGCCAAAAGATTATACAATCAAAATAAAGTTAACCACTGACCCGTCCCCACAAATAAAATGGACCGACAGAATTGAAAATCCATTGGGACTGCGGGTTCAGGAATACACAGTCGTCGAAGGCGATGGCGATCCGTTAAATACTGGATTTTTGGCGGCTGAATAAAATGATATGAAATAAATAAAAAAAACGGAAGGAATGGTACAATGCTGGCAAAATTATCAAAGTTAAATATATCCGTGTTCTGTTTGGTCGGGATTTTAAGTCTGCCCGCCTATGCCGAGGTGTATGGGGTGCAAAATGCATGGGATAATCCAACCGCTAATATGGCCGCCGGCAGTACAAAACCAGGTTATGCCCAGCTGACATGGTCGGCGGGGGCCGTTCTGCCAGTCAAACTGAGAAACGGTATGGTAACCATGATTACACTGCCCAACGGTGAACAAATTGCCGATGCGGTCATTGGAAATCAGGGATTGTTTACCATAGACGCAACCCAGGGAGAACGTACAATGTTTATTTCCCCGGCAGGTGATAACCAGGGGTCAGATACCAATATGATTGTGACGGGAAAATCTGGGAACAAATACATTTTCTATTTACGCAGTGAACCATCTAATTCCAGCGAAATCACATACTCGCAGGTGGATATTATGCTGGACGGAAATGGCACACTGCCCGTGATGGGAAACACCACAACATCAGGTGGGGCCAGTTCTATATTTAAAAAAGCCGCACCTGCAACCAGTGTCGTTGGTGCCGATGGCGAAGACTATGGATGGATAAAGTCAATGAAAATCGACCCGTCTGAATTCAGATTCGATTTGGACATCTTTGTACCAAACCCAGATGACTATGTCATCGCCCCAGAACGCGTATGGCGGGACAGAATATTTACATATATCGACTTTGGCGACAAGGTTATTTCTATGACACAGCGACCGGTCGTGTCACTGTTGGTCGAAGGTGGTGAATCGCCCGTTGGATTCCGCACAGATGGCGAAGATGGACGACTGCTGATTGTCGAGGCGGTGGGTGATATGGTATTACGCAGCGGACAAAGAATTGTATGTATCAAAAAACGTGAAAAACCATTCTTAATCGCAGATACCGCATCGGTAATGGCACTGGCCGAGGCAAATGTTGCACAAAGCATGCTGTCGGGACAATCACTGAACAACATCGCATATACGGACAGCATGGCCGCAATGAGCATGGGTACAAACTATACCGGAACACCAATGTTTGTTGGAAATACACAGACAGTTAATCCAACAACCGGGGCCGGATACTATGTGCCAGCCGGGTTCACAGTTCCACAGGTCATGCCACAGTCGTCGGGCAGTGTGGTAAATATGCTGCCACAGCAACGAAACACAGCCGGGGCATATCTGCCACAGTCAAACATACCATTAATCGCCAGTAACCAGGTTGGGGTTGCGTTGGAACTGAAATCTGATACATCTGTGGCCGCACTGGACGAATACTGGAATACACTGATGGCCAAATTCAGCGGCGATGACGGACAAGGATTATTAACCCCATATAAAGATATGGTGTTCTTTGCAGTAGATGAACAGGGGGTTGGCGAACTGGGGGCTACATCGTCGACGGCACGGCAATACCGGTTAAGAATCGGACCATTCGCAGATATTGACACGGCACAAACACTGTGTGATAAATTGCTGAGATTCAGCGGAACCAGCTGCAGTGTTGTTCGGATGCAATAATTCTATACACAATATAACACGGGTGTGGAGAGCATGAGTAAAATAAAACAGCAATTTCTTGATTTGCGTAAAAATACCCCCAGACGGGTACAGTGGTTGTTGTTGGCGGCCGCATTTACCGTGGTGCTGATTTTGCTGGTGTTGTTGATTGGGGGCGATAATAACAACAATGATGATGATGCAACAGATGCCATACCGACCGATTTGGTCATTTCACCAGATATGATAAACTGGGCAGATACTCTGGTTGGACAAAAAAAATCAGAAACAGTTAAAATTTCTGCAACCGCACCTGTCAATGTTGTTGATGTCAGACTGCATGAAAATACGCCGGGGCTGACATTGCGGGACACGTGTAAACAAATTAAAAAAATAGACAGCACTCTGGCATGTGGTGTGTATTTGGACTATGCACCAACAGCCGTTATGACAACAAAAAATTTGCCGGTATTTGTCGACTGGCACGACGCCGACGAAACGGATGCAATGAAAAAAACTGCAAAAATCGTCATTACACTGGGGGCGGTCGCACCACAGATTGAACAAAAACCCGCAGAACCCCAGACCGTTAAAATTGTTGAACCTGTTATCCAAGAACAGCCAGAGCCCGAGTTCGAACCAATCGCATACACCCCTGTCAAAGAAGAAATAAAACGGGAAATAGAATCTATTGCACCAGATGTCATAGTCGAACCAGTGATAACAAAAAACGTGACAGAACGTACATTTACAATACCAGATGGTTGTTCGGACTTTGCGTTTGCGGCCTTTGACAATCAGGGACGGCAAAGCGGATGGATAAAACCCAGTGGCGGGGCGTACTTTTTCCATACGTTTGCCGATACAAACTGCAGCAAACCCGCGGGAACATACAATCCAGATAACGGTATAATTACCGATAACAATGGTAAAAAAATCGGAACAGATGCAGACCATATCGGGTTCGCCGCAATCAGCGGTGGCGTGTTGCCAGAATTATCCAATGCACCTGCAATCGCAGTGGTAAATCGGGCACAACAATTGGAACTGGATGAATTACCAGACAGTTACGGCGCAATGCGACTGGGGGCCGAAGATGGTGGTTTTGGCAGTGTTATAAAAACTGCCCCCGAAACGGGTGTTATATTTGGGACCACAGGTCAAAATACTGTGACTTCAACCGCACCGTACGACCGCAGTTTTGTTTTACGTCAGTATAAGCCAATCCCGGCAACAATCGTGTCTGATATTCGTGCAGACATCCCTGCCCTGCAGTTGGGTGTACCGGTTCGTGCAACAGTCGACAGAAATGTTTTTTCTGATGACGGACGCAATATTGTTATTCCAACAGGAACACTGATGTTGGGATATGTTACAGGTGAAGTCCCAGGACCATACAAGACAATTGGACGTATGCAAATCAAATGGTATCAGTTTATTCGACCAGATGGTGTGGAATTTAATTTTCCAGCAGGCTCTGACCCATATTCGGCAGATGCCCAGGGACGCGTTGGTGTACCGGGACGGGGCAGTTCAGACTATCTGGAACAGTTCTTTATGCCTATGCTGACCGCATTTGTGCCGGCGGCAATCAACCTGATTAACCCGGTTGCAGATGCGTTTGTGAATCAAATCGACCTGGATAACAATACAGTGGTGCAAAGCGGCACAATGCGTTCATCGGAACTGGCGAAAAATGAAATTATAACCGCATGGAACCAGGTCGCACAAAAGTTAATGGTCGATATGATGGACAATACCGTCCCACCATTTACAATCGCAGCAGGTACACGGATAACCGTCTATTCACCCGTGGATTTGCAAATTACCTGTGGCACCAAAGATGGGCCAAACGGAAATAAAAAGTGTGCAGTCGCCCCATTTGGCAACGATAAAAGACGAACAATCACATCAGATGACATGGAACTGTATGCCGCACAAGATGATTCATGGGTTGGGCAATCGCGTTCGTTCACAACAGGTATATACTGCGAAGAAGACGAACAAGGATTGTGGCGTGTCAAATCCGAATGCACCGGACAGGGTGCAGGCAAGACTAATGTATGCGGGGGGCATTCGTATAGTACACTGAAAATGTATTGTGATTCTTTGAATTATCAGTCTAAAAAGGCGTTGCAATACGATATCTATCGCGAAGATCAACAGCAACAGTATCAGCAAAAAATAGAAGACCTGGGGGGTGTTGGCTCGCAACAGTTTAACCAGGAAATACTGGGGGTACAATACAATACAGATGGTGCCGTACAAAACCCGTACGACACTGGCACAACGACCGCAATCGAAGAAGTCGAGGAACAAATACTGTGCGAAGGTGGCACACCACCAGATGCAAATGGTTGCTGTCCAGGCGAAATATACACCGATATGGGCGAACAAGGGTTTAACTGTTGCCCAGAAAGTGGTGGTGACTGTTTCCCGCCAATATTATAGTACATCCCCGCCAAATGGCGGGATTTTTAACTGTGACATAACAAAAAATCAAAGGAATAATAAATTTAAACAATTTCCGCAGTCAATCGCCGACATTAATTAAATGATGCACCATACGGTGCATTTTTTATTACAAAACACACGGATATAAGGCCAAGAAAAAAAGCAAAATACACCGATTCGATTTTATTTTTTAAATCACATAACCGAATCTGTTTTCTGATTCGATTTTCAACCATCGGTTGTACTTATTCACAGGAATCTTTTCTTAGACTATATATCTGATTATGAACATAAAACCAAAGGAGAAAGAAAATGACAAACACAAACCCAATTGTATCAAATGAAAAATTTCAAAGTGCTGAACAATTATGGTTCTGGTTTTTATACTCAAGACAAATGCGTGCAAACAGACTGATAAACCGTGGCGGAAACCCAACACGCAGACCATGTGAAATATTAGATGTAGAAACACTGATTACCAAATTATATTTGGCCGGAAAATTGACCGATACACAATTGGAAATTATGAAAAAGTTTGGTGATAAAAAACGGGCACCACATCAATATATCTGGGCAGAAAATCGTGCAGCAGCACAATGGAACACCGCAATGAACGTACTGGAGGCAGCAGCCAAACAACGCGGATGGATTGAATAAATATATCCCCCATAACACGGGGGATTTTCCAGAAAAAAGGATGAATTATGATAATTATTGGATTTTCAAATAGAACATCAAAGATACTGCCGAAATTACTGTGTAAAAACTTTAAACACGTGGCAATCATCGTCCCAACTGCAGACACAGCGACCATGATGCATTTTGTAAAATATAACCAAATCGTCCCAATAATAATAAAATTGCGGGATATTAAAATACTGGAAAAATTTGGCTGGGAATTTTTAATACTGCCCCGGAAATACAAAGATATCCCGCCCCACCCCAGGGCACTGACATGTGTACAATTTGCCAAACATGCAATCGGATTAAAAAATATATGGATTCAAACACCGTGGCAACTGTATAAAAAATTGAAGGCAATTTAATCAGTTGAAAATTTTATTTTTCTGGGGCATAATGCCATCGACCTGATAATCAAAGGTCTGGGTTTTCAAGACCCATAAATCCACGGCACGCAATGCGTGTCGATATGTAACCTGACCCCCATGTGAGGTCGGGTATCTGTGGTTATACAACAGGGATTCCCGAAAGCCACAGAGTCATTTGGATTTATGACCTTGAAAATGCCCGGCCGTCAATTTTTGACGGTTTTTTGTTGGCAAAATCAAAGGACATAAAAATGAAAAAAATTGATTTAGTGTATATGTGGGTTGATGGCAGTGATAAAAACTGGATAACAGAAAAAAATTTCTGGCTGCAAAAAATAAAAAAACAGGTCGCCGTCTGTCATGACTCAACCGTGGATGCCCGATGGAGGGATAATGATGAATTAAAATTCGCCCTGCGAAGTGCAGAAAAATACGCACCTTGGATAAACCATATCTTTATCGTGACAGGATTTGGCCAGATACCAAAATGGCTGAACACAAACAATCCAAAAATCACAATTGTTTCACATGAACAAATTATGCCGGCAGACAGTCTGCCTACGTTCAATTCGGTTGCAATTGAAATGTGTATCATGAATATACCAAACCTGAGTGAACATTTCTTGTTGGCAAATGATGATATGTTCTTTAACAAACCACTGACACCAGATTTCTTTTATGACAAACAAGGACGAGCAATTGTATGGTATACACAAAATAAAAAAATCAGCAATGTCGGATACGCAATGGAAATGGTTGAATCTGATTACAGAAAAACTATTCTGATGGCGGCACACAAATTGCATAAAATATTTGGAAAAAAATTACTGCAAATGGCACCTGCACATAATATCGACCCATATATCAAATCTTCGATGATACAATGCAGAAATCACCCTTTGCTGGTGCAACACTTTGATATGCAAATCAGAAATAAATTCAGAACAAACTGGGAACTGCAACGATGGATTTTTAATCTGTATGACTTTGTGCACGGACGTGCAATACTGAAACGGGCCAGACATTTTAAACGTGCACGACATTTTCTGTATAATATTACACATCATCACGAATGCAAAAACGCACCACTGTATTGCGAAAATGCGGAACGGGCAATGCAGCACGTAAACCCACCACTGTTCTGCATAAACGACAGTGCAAATACATCCGATAAGGTCAGACAAAAAAACTGGGAATTTTTAAATAAAAAGTTTCCAGATAAATCACAATTCGAAATATAAAAAAATCCGCCCAATGTGGGCGGAACTTTTCTTTATTTCGACTGACGTTTAATTATCTGCATCTGGATAATGCCAAATATGTTCGATACCGTCCAATATAAAACCAAACCCGCCGGCATCCAGGCAAACATCACTGTAAATAACAGCGGCATCCAACGCATCATTCTTTGTGTCTGGGCAACAGCATCATTGCCGGTGCCAGTCGCAGACGATGGTGACTGAAAACGCTGTTGAATATACATGGTCAACCCCATCATTATAGGCAATATAAAGTATGGGTCCATCGCAGATAAATCTGATATCCATAAAAAGTGTGCGTTACGCATCGCAACAGATACCAACAAGGCCTTGTACAATGCAAAGAATATCGGAATCTGAATCAACATCGGCAAGCACCCAGACATTGGGGATGTCTTGTGCGTTTGATACAGTTTCATCATTTCCATCTGCAGGCGCATCTTGTCGTTTGCGTACAGTTTCTGGATACGTTGCATTTCGGGCTGCATTTTCTGCATCGCAGCCATCGATACATAGGATTTGCGTGTCAATGGCCACATCAATAAACGCAACAATATTGTCATGATAATTATCGCAACGCCATAGTTCATCACAACGTGATGTATCGCATTTAATAACCACAACATTGGACGTGCCAAAAACCAAAACCACCCATAGTCAATCGTTTCGGAAATGCCCGGGATTTTCGATTCGACTGTGTCCAGAATGCTTTGGTCGCGCGGACCGGTGAATATAGTGGTGGTAAATGTTGCCGTGCCGTCATTTGCAATCGGTGTTGCCGCCGCCGCTGTGTCAGATACATAATTTTCACCACTGCGTTTTATCCGAATCGTTTGGTCAGGTGATGATATGGATGCAACTGTTTCCCAGTACTGGTCTGCAAAGCCCGCAAAACCATTTGTGGTAGAATAGGCATACGACTGGTTATCCAGTTTCGTCCAGGCAGTTTGTTCTGTGTCTGAATTGACATACGCAATCGCACCAGTCGATACGCCAGATGCAGACTTCATGTCGTTCGCACGCACAATTCGTACATATGGTGCAACAGATATGTCATGCCCAGAATTGTTCTGAACCGTGTCTAAAACAGTTGTCACATAGCCGTCAATCGTTATAGAACGGGTGAATACAACACCATCTGAATTCGTCCAGGTGTATGTGTTGCCCTGATCTGTCCAGACGGTTTCCGCCACAGGCGATGTCGTGCCAGTTGCAATCAAACCAGATTCAATATAATTGCCATCGCCGCCAAATAATACAACATTTTCTGTACCATCGGGTGTTAACTGGTATTCAGACAGATTAATGTCGGATATCCGCAGTCCCTGGACAGAAATACTGAGTAAATCTGATGAAAAATTTGATACAGGTACCGCAGATAAATCAAATTCTGTAACCGATGTGTCAGCCACATCAACCGTTTGACGGGGCCCCATTATCGCACCAATCGCCCACCAACATGCAATAAATATAACCGTCCACCATAAAAAACCAGATAATGGTGACCGCTTGGGCTGGGCCGCCGCACGATTGGCATTCCACATGTTAAAACCAGAGTTTTTATTATCCATATACTGAACCATGATTATTTACCATCCTTTGTTGCTTCTAAACATTTGTGGCGTGCCAGATATACATTCAGCAAATACAGCATAACACCAATAACTATGCAAATATCTGCAACATTAAATGCAGGCCAATGCCAGCCACCAATATGAAAATCCAGAAAATCAATAACTGCACTAAAACGTATGCGGTCAATCAAGTTGCCAATCGCACCACCCGCAATTAATGACAGGGGTACAACCTCGTACCGGTGGGAACGTGTGAATAAATAGTGCAAAATAAAACCAATTACAAAACCCGTCAGTATCACTATGACCAATGGCGCAGATTCACCCAATGTGCGAAACAATGAAAACGATGTGCCAGGATTCCATGTAAATACAAAATTAAATATATCACATACATGGGCCATCAAATACGGAACAGGAACAATTTCCCATGCACCACCAAACAGCGGTACACCACCCGTAATCAGATACAGTAATGTTCCCTTGGTCAACTGGTCTAAAATAATTGTTCCTGTTATTACAGATATCGCAATTGCTGTTTTTTTCATTTTTATCCTTTCCAGAATATACAGGTTGAAATATAACAGTATACTGTAAAAATTGCAATTAAAAATCCCCGTAACGGGGACTTTATCTTAATCATGCTTGTCCGATATTATCGCAGACAAACACGCATAATCATCTGAACGAATTTCTGATAACAGTTTTTCTGTTCTCTGTTCAGGTACACCCAGAAAATCCAAAACGCTGTACCCCAGGAACAATGATGACTCTATCGTTTCTGGCATCGCAGCCGCAACACCCAATGACATTAACACCTTGGCATCAGCCAAATTGCGGGCACGGGCAAATATTTTGACACGCGGTACAATCGTCTTGACCGTCAGTATCGTTTGACGTGCAGTCGATACATTATCCAATGCAATAACCACAGACTTTATCCCGCGTGGCCGTAACCCCAAATCAACCAAAACATCACGATTGGTTGTATTACCATACACTACGTTAAAGCCCATGTCACGCCCCATCATCACCGCATTTATATCCAGGTCTATGGCCAGATACGGAATATTTTGCGCATCCAACATTTGACACACCGTTTGACCAACACGACCAAAACCACAAACAATCACATCAGGTCGTATCGATGATTCTGGACGTTCTAGATTACGGGCAGCACGACCAAATGATATCCGACCACTGCGCTGCAAGTAATCATGCAACCACAACAATAATGGCGTCACCATAATAGACAAGATTATTATCGCTGTTAAAATCTCTTCATGGACAGATGGTATTGCACGAATGCCACTGGTCTTCATGGTTTGCAACATCAGCAATGCAAATTCGCCCCCCTGGGCCAATATCAGGGCAATCATAAAACTGTCCTGGACATTCACACCACGAACACGCGATACAATAAATATCGCCGCAAACTTTATCACCATAAAACCAATCAAGCCAAACAGAATAATATACCAATTCGCACCCAATAACGGCAGATTTAATCCCATGCCCAAAGATATAAAGAAAAACGCCAGAAACAATGTTGCATAGGGTGAAATTTCTGCTGTGATTTGATGACGATATACCGTTTCTGACATCAACATCCCCGCCAAAAATGCCCCAAGCCCCGCAGGTAATCCCATAATCTCAACCAGGGCCGCCCAAATTATAATATTCAGCATGATGGCCAGTAAAAAGGCCTCTTTGGATTTTAGTTTGCCAACATGACGAAATACAGGCGTCATCACAAATCGACCAATCACAATAACCGATAAAATCAGTGCAAGCGATATTACAACCACGTCAATCGCGGTCGCACCCATACTGATGGTTGCACCAGAAAACGCCGGCAGCATTGCCAATAATGGAATTGATAACAGGTCTTGGAATAATAATATGGAAAATGTCTTGCGACCCATTTCTGTGTTTAACTGGTTACGGTCTGTTAACAACTGTAAATCAGCAGATGTACTGGACATCGCCAACATTAACGCAACCATGATGCAGCCCGTTACCGTCCACTGGGTAAATCCAAACAATAATGGAAACAACATTATCGCAACCATTAAAACCTGGGTCGCACCAAAACCAAATATCGTTCGACGCATACGCCATAATCGACGCATGTTTATTTCCAGACCAATATTAAACCATAAAAATAATATCCCCAAATCACCCAAAAATGTCCAGGTGTCTGACAACTGAAAAAAATTAAAAACGTATGGCCCCGATAATACACCCGCCAATAAAAACGCAACCAGCGCACCAATGCGGGCAACACGCAACATATATACCAACACAAATATTATTGCAAAAAATGCAAGCAGCGATAGGGACATATTCTCTCTCTTGTTATTTTATTTCAAGACAAAATAATTATATCAGATTTTTTGCCAACAGTGCAAATGTTTCTGGGGATAAAACTTCGGCACGTTCGGTCCCAGTCAGTCCGTAAACCGACCAATCAACGTTCGGTATTATAGAACGTATCATCTTGCGACGCTGGCCAAATAATTTCGCAGTTATCTGTTCCAATTTTGATATGTCGTCCAGGCGGGCAATCTTGGCCGGGTTTGGTATAATCTGAACAACGGCACTTTGCACACGTGGACGGGGAACAAATGCAGTATTTGGAACATCAAACAATATACGTGCGTCCGCAATTAACGATGTTAATACCGCCAGGCGACCATAATGCTCGTCCCCAGGACGTGATGTGATACGCAGGGCAACCTCGCGCTGGAACATCAATGTTAATGATGCAATCGGTTCACCATTTGCAATTTTCTGTAACCAGCCAATTAATAATTCTGTGCCAACATTATACGGTAAATTCGCACATATCGCATACCGGCCCAATCCAAATTCTGCAAAATTAACACGCAGCGCATCACCGTAAACAACAGACAAACGACCGCTCGATGCGGATTCAATCTGGGATAATATCGGACGGGTCGTAATATCCTTTTCCACCGCAATAACACGGGGGGCACCCGCCAACAAAATCGCACGGGTCAGACCACCAGGGCCCGGCCCCACTTCGACCACGGGAATATCATGAATATCGGGAACACTGTTCGCAATGCGACCCGTCAAATTCAAATCAAATAAAAAGTTTTGACCAAACTGCTTTTTCGGTTCCAGTCCACATTCACGCATCATCGCAGATACGGGTGGCAAAGATGATATCATGTCTGTCATAATACCTTACGCCCCCCAAATGCCAACGACAATGTTCCTTCGTCTAAATAATCCAAATCACCCCCCAGCGGAACACCAGATGCCAATTCTGAATAAGACACACCAGACGTATCGCCAATAATTGACATGATATAGTGCTGGGTCGTTTTACCTTCGACTGTGTTGGGCAATGCAAATATAACCTCGGTAATATTTTCAGATGAAATACGACCAGGCAATGTTAACAGATTCAAATCATCCGGCAATGTCCCAGATGCACCAGATATAACACCACCAATCACATGATAACGACCATGAAAAACAGACGACCTTTCCAATGTCCAAACATCTGACAGGTCACGTACAATACACAATTGTCCATTGCGGCGTGATGTGTCACGACAATATTCACACGCCCCTGCCCCACGGTCTGTTAAAACACCACAATTGGGACATGGTGCAATATTTTCACACGCATCAACAATCGCATTTGCCAATGATGTGCCACGACCTGTTTTATCCTGCAATAAACACAGGGCAATACGCTGGCCACCACGGGTGCCAACACGGGGCAACTTTGCAAATAACTTAATTAACTTTTCTATTTTCGGATTCATCGCAGATATAAAATACTAGTGAAAAACATAACTGTCAATACCGTTTGCCGTGGCAGATGATTTTAGTTGCCCCGCCGCAGATTCTGACAGACCATATACACGTACACGGTACAGCCCTGTCCCGGTCGGTTCAACAACTGCATTTACACCCAATTTATTTTTGACATTTGCAACCTGGGTGCGGGCCGCAGATTCTGATGAAAATGCACCGAACTGGACACCTGCCCCACCTGAACCGCCCGACACAGCGGCACCAGTGTATTTTGGCATCGCATTCGATGTCGCCGCGTTGTATGCAGACGAAAATGATGAAACAGGTGCCGTATCAGATACATAAGCCGCATCAACAACATTGTCCGATAAAATCGGCTGGCCATGGGTGCTGTCAATTGGTGGAACCGGGGTTGTTCGAATCACAGGGGCACTGCCATCACCCAACATTGTAAAACCACGGTTTAACATCTGGGCGGCAACGTTTGCACGAACATCTTTGTTTTCAGCACCCAAAACAACAGACATCAAATGCGTATTACCACGATGTGCAGTTGCAACCAATGAATACTTGGATTTTTTTGTATACCCGGTCTTCATCCCATCACAGCCGTTAAACGATGTCAGCAGACGGTTGCCGTTGGTATAGGTCTTGCCATTATATGTCCAGGATTTAATCCCGAAAAAGTGCCAATACTGGGGAAAATGTTTATATACCGCCATGGACAACAATGCAATGTCACGGGCCGTAGACAGGTGGTCGTCATTTGGCAGACCAGATGAATTTGCAAAGTTGGTATTGGTCAGACCAATCTGCCGGGCAACACGGGTCATTAAATCTGCAAAGGATTCTTCCTGGCCGCCTTTTAGATTTTCCGCCAAAACACGTGCAACGTCATTTGCACTGTAGACCGCCAATGCCTTAATCGCGTCTTCGACACGGATTTTTGACCCCGCCACCAGTCCCAATTTTACAGGTTCTGCATTTGCAGCCGATGCAGATACAATCAGATAATCGTCCAATGCCAGACGACCATGTTCCAATGCATCAAACGTTAAATACAGTGTCATAATCTTGGTCAAACTGGCCGGGTAATTTAACTGGGTGGCATTTTCCTGGTACAGGACACGACCTGTGTCCATGTCTGCAACCAGGGCGGCACGATACTGGGCACCATAGGCGGTACTGCACAACATGCATGCGATAAAAAAGGCGAACATTCTTCTCATGCAATCTATGTTAGTAAAAAATCTGTATGCGGGTCAATCATTAAAAAAATGCCCCGTGCAGGGCAGTATTATTTTCCATAAATAAAGGCAGTGTTTTTTGATAATTCTATTATCGCATCCATACTGTCATCATCTGACGTATGCTGGCGGCGGGTATGACCACAGACCGTACAACGATGCGTTATCACAAATCGTGTCCCCGCAGATTCAACCGATACAGGTTCCATCATACCACGACAGGTGGATGCACGGTCGCCGGGGTTATTATCGACATGGCACGACCACAGACAATGCGGGCAATGGTTCGTATAGCCATTACCATGCACAACTGCACCACAATGGGTGCAGCTGAAATCTTCGACCGTTTTTGTGAACGTTTTCATTATATACCCAATGCGTTGCGATACATCTGGGTTAATTCATCGGTCTCGTCCAATTCATCTGGGTCCATTTTACGCAGACGTATCATTTGACGGATATACTTTGGATCAAAACCAGCAGATTTCGCCTCGCTGTAAATTTCTTTGATGTCTGCGGCAATGGCTGCGGCATCTTCGTTTAATTTTTCAATTCTTTGAATAACACTTAACAACTGTTCGTTGTCAATGGCACCGTGATTTGCTTGCTTCATTCTGTTTTCCCCTTGTTTATTTATGCCATTTATGATATATCATTATTCGAAAAAATCAAGAAAAACAAAATCGAAATCAGGAAGGGAATATTATGAATAAGTTTACAAAAATCACCGCATCAATCGGGCCAAACTGTGAAGATTGTGAAACACTGACACAAATGATTTTGGCCGGGGTTAATATGTGCCGACTGAACTTTAGCCACGATACAGGCGATGTCCAAGGTAAAAAAATCGATATGATTCGCGAGATATCAAGTGAATTGAATATGCCTGTGGCAATTATGATTGACCTGCAGGGACCAAAACATCGCATTGGAAACTTTGAAACAGAACAGAAATATCCGCTGGTAATCGGCCAGACGTTCACATTTGATTCAGACCCAACACCAGGTAATGAAAAACGCGTACATTTGCCCGATATGGATGTGCTGGATTCACTGAATGTCGGTGACAGAATTCTGTTGAACGATGGCAAAATCGAAATGCAGGTGAACAATATTGAACCTGGCAAGGTTGATGCAACAGTCGTTCGGGGAACTGAAATCTGGTCCAGACGGGGTTTTAACCTGCCTGATACAGAAATAAATACGTCTGTTCTGACCGGCAAAGACAGGGCAGACCTGGAATATGCAATCACAAAAAAACCAGACTATGTCGCGATTTCTTTTGTGCAAAAACCAGAAGACGTTGCCGAAGTACGCGACTTTATAACACAACGCAGCAGCGCACCAATCAAAATCATCGCAAAAATTGAACGACAAAACGCAGTCGAACGTATAACCGATATTGCCGCCGCTGCAGACGGTATCATGATTGCACGGGGCGACCTGGCGGTCGAAGTACCATATGCTGAAGTACCCGCAATTTCACGACACATAATTCGTGAATGCAGAAAGATGAATAAACCTGTTATCGTTGCAACACAAATGCTGGGGTCGATGGTGTGCAGCGAATTCCCAACACGGGCCGAAATTACAGACGTGGCAAACACTGCGTATTTGCGGGCAGATTCAACCATGACCAGCGAAGAAACAACAATAGGAATCAATCCCGTCAATGTCATCAAAACAATGGCAAATATTCTGTCGCATGCAGACGCAGACGCAATCGAAAATCCATATGACTGGTCACGGGTCGAACATATCCCAGAAAATGACTGGTCACGGTCGGTCGCATCAATGGCATATCTGAACCGGGCGTCGGCAATTGTTGTCTTTGCACGTGATACAATCGCCACAACACAAATCGCATGCAGAAAACCAGATATCCCAGTTATCGCAGTTTGCAACGATTCAATGATTGCAAATCAACTGTGTCTGTTGCGCGGTGTGTTCCCAATGTTTGATACAGAACTGTTCGGTATGCGGGATGGATTTAATGCCGCACGGCAATGCCATATCAACATGGGAAAACTGGTTATCGTTGATGAAGAAAAAATCAGTTTAAGAACTATGGACTGATGCCCAAAAAAATAAAATAAAAAAATCCCCAAACGGGGATTTTTTATTTGCGGAATTTTGGTCGCCAATGACGGGCACGCTCTATCAAAAAGAACAATGCAGGTGTCAATGTAAATGTAAATACCAAACTGGCAAACATACCACCAATCATAACAGCACCCATGGCAACCTTCATGCCGTCAATCGACCATAACTGGGGCGCCATACCTGCCATAACTGCGATAGACGTCATTAAAACCATGTTACGTTTGTCTTTTAATTCTGTCCACAGGGCGGTGTGCATGTCTTCGCCATTATTAATCCGGTTAATCGTTGGTTCCAATACCAAGATGTTATTGTTAACAACCAATCCAACCAACATAACAAACGCCAACATCGCACCAATATTCATCGTGGCACCAGACAAGAACATCAACACAAATACACCTGTAAAACTGGTCAAAATTGATGTCACAATTGTAAATGGATGCGCCAAGGAATTCATTATCGCCGCCAACAACATAAACGTTAAGATGGTCGCCAGCAAGAATGCTTTGCCAATTTCACTGCTGCTTTCGGCCTGGTGTTCGGACATACCACCAAATTCAGCATGATATCCATATTCCCAATCGATTTTATTTAATTCAGACTGAATCTTCATCTGAACCGGCCCCATTGTCGATTTACCAATGTTAATGTCGATTTCTGTCAGACGATTTTTGTTTTCACGGCGGATATCAGGGGTTGCACGTTCCATCTTGATATCACCCAGGGCAGATAATGGTACCATACCCTTTTGCGAATTTACATAGACGTTGTCAAAGAACGACGCTGTCTTGAACGGTTTGGCAAATTCCAAAATTATCGGATATTCTTCGCCGTTTTCTTTGTACTTGTAATCATCGTTCCCGTACAGTGCGGTACGCAGTATCGTACCCGCGTATGCGTTCTGAACACCCCAGAAATTCATCTTGTCCTGGTTGGGAACAAACTGGGTTTCCAGTGCAGGGGTCTGTTGGGCACGAACGGCAGATTGCACTTCGGGTATCTGATTTATTATGTCGATGATTTTAGATGCATAGGATTCACGCAAGGCATCGTCATCACCAAAAACATTCAAAACCAAGTCAGATGTCGAACCCGCCGAGTGTGCTTCGCCCGCACGAATCTGGATTTCCGCATCGGCAATATCTGATATCACAGGCAACATTTTTTGTGCCAACATTTTATCAGATATGTCACGGTCGGAAACATCAACCAATTCAACCGTAATGTCAATGTTCTGCAATCCTTGGTCGCCGATTTTCACAGTGGTCGCAGATACTTCGGGGAACTGGGATAAACGTTGTTCCAACTGCTGGGCGATGGATTCAGACTTTTCATAGGTCGAACCCATTGGGGCACGGGCAGTTATCGTGATTTCATTTGCATCGGTCGTAGGTGAAAACTCGTTCCCGACAAAACGCATCAACATTGTAGATGCAACAAATATCACAGCAACCAAACCAATAACACGCCATGGATGGGCAGACTGGTATTTATACCAGCGGTACAGCCAACTGTTGTTATCGCTGTGTGATGTTGCAGATGGTGTCTGTTCCGATTTGGAACGCTTTTTCCCACCAGTCAATCGTAAAAACTGGGCAATCATCATTGGTGTTAATGTAAACGAGAACATTAATGACAACAATGTTAAATACACAACTGTCATACCAAACTGAACCATGAACTGGCCAACAATTCCACCCATAAATGCCAATGGCAAGAAAACAACTACGTTTGTACCAACACCCGCCAATACGGATACAGCAACCTTTTTCGTACCATCAATCGCTGCATCGGTTGGGTTCTTGCCAGAATGCATTTCCTGCAGTGCAGATTCAATCAGAATAATCGCATTCGATACCAATGTTCCCAACGCAGATGAATATGCCAACAATGTCATCGCATTAATTGTAAAGCCAGAACCGTCCATAAAGAAGAATCCAGCAATCAATGACGCAGGAATCACAACACCGGCAATAACTGTCGAACGCCAGTTGCGGGTAAATGCCAATAATACCAAGACAGTGAATATTACGCCCAAAATAATACCGTTAATCGTGCTGTCCGTTTCGTCAGATACCGCAATTGATGAATCCGCAGCAATTAATATTTCTGCATTTGGAAATGTCGAACGCAGGTCTGATTCAAATTCAGGCATACGTTTTTGTATTTCACGCGATATGTTTATCGCATTACCGTCTGATGATTTGACCACAGACGCAATAACAACAGGTTCACCATTATAGCGGGCCCCCGTTTCAATATCACGGGCAGAATCTGTAATGGTCGCAATTTCTGATAATTTAAACTGGTCACCTTCGGCGGTGGTAATCTGCAGTTCTGCAATCTGGGAAACAGATGCAAATTCACCAATAAAACGAACGTTCGATGAACTGACCGATGTTTCAATTTTACCCCCAGGTACGTTTAAGTTATGCGACCCCAATGCAGATACAACATCCATAATTGTTACACCATGGGCCGCCATCGCATCTGGATTCATCGCAATGCGTATCGCACGTTCACGACCACCAAATACCGATACACTGGCCACACCAGAAATACCTGTTATCTTGGTCGACAAATGATCGTCAACATATTCTTCCAGGTCACGGGAATCTGCACCACGTAAAACAATATCAACCACAGATTCCTGTAATACATTTAACTTTTCAACAACAGGTTGTTCCATGTCTGATGGAAACTCGGACGTTAATGCATCCAGTTTCGTTTTTACCTCGGATGCCTTGTCATTAACGTTTACCCCCAGATTAAATTCCGCCATTACCATGGCACTGTTTTCATAAATGTATGATGTTATCTTTTTTAATTCAGATACTTCGGATATCGCATCTTCGGCACGTTTTACAACCTGGGATTCCAATTCGGCAGGTGATGCCCCAGGATATATAAACGTTGATGTTACCATTGGAAAATCAACCGATGGTGTACGTTCAATGTTCATATTCGGAAATGATACCAACCCCAATACAACCCATACCAAAACAAACATTAATGTTGTAATCGGTCTGCGAACAAAAAATTTCAACATATTATGTCCCCTTTTATTTTTTCATACATGCACTTATTCAACCACACGAACCTTGGTTCCGGCAGATACAGATGACAATATAACAACATCACCATCATTTAACCCAGATGATACATAGGCATTTTCTGCATCTTGGCGGGCAACAGTTATGTCACGAGAAACCGCAACGCCATCTTGGGCAACCATAACAGTGCCATTATTTATCGCATACAGCGGAATAAAATGTCCCGTGGTCGTAAACTGGGCAAATTGCAAACCGTCAGATACACCAGATGTACGAACAACAAAACGGCCAGTATCTAAATCCAATTTACGTGATACAGATACAATCTGGCCATCGCCAATACGCTGGCCCGCCTTCAGATTGGCAGCAACATCGCCAGATACGTATGCGCGATTGTTCTGAACCGACAGTGGTAAATACAATGTACCTGATTTCGTTGCAACATCCAGGGTCTGAATTGGTGCACCTGAATCCGCAGCGACACGGGCCGCATTAAATACATAACGGGCATTTTCAGACGCAACCGCCGCAAAGCGGAACACAACCCACCCCGCCATCAGCACAACCAGCGCAACGTATAAAATATGTTTTAATTTTGTTTTCTTAATCTTTTGCATTTTCTTATTCCCCCAATTTTTTTACCGTTTCTGCAGACATTAAAATATTGTATCGCGTGTTTAACAATGCCAAATCCAACTGATACAAGCCAGCAGACACATCCGCCAATTCAACCGCAGATGTCTGGCCAGATGCAAATCGATTCTGGGACAAAGTATATGTCTTGGCCGCCAAATCACGTGCGTTTTGCAATGTCGATAAATTGCCACGCAGATGTTCATAACGCTGGACCGCAGTGTTATATTCTTCGGTAATCATCTTCTTGGCCTGGGCCAGGTCTTCACGGGCGGCGGCGGCATTCATTGCCTCTATCGTGGCGTTGGCACGGTTCAGACCACCACTGAAAATCGGCATCTGCAATGCTAATCCCCAATATGTTGACTGGCCCCCGGATTTATCAAACAAATGACCAATGTCGCCCGCCATTGTCGAATATGAATACGATGCAGTGGCCGCCAATGTCGGATATCCGTTGGCACGTTGACTGCGGGCCAGACGTTCGTACATGTTTACCTGTTCTGACAGTATGTCCCATTGGGGTGTTGTCTGCAATTCACCCGCATTTAATGGCCCAAATTTAGATGGAAAACTGTCCGTCAATGTCAGTTCTTCGTCCACATCTATCCCCGCCATTATTTTTAACATGCGATGGGCGGTGTCACGATTAAAGTATGCATCAGATACATTTATTTCTTTGGATGCAATGTCTGATTCAATCTTTAGCAAATTGCTGCGATGGGCACGGCCCGCAGATGTTAATTTACGCCGGGCATCACGGGCATTTTTCAAATCGTTTTCTGCCAATTTTACAATGTCATCTGTCATGCGGGCCGTCCAATACAAATCAGCCGCAGCATAACGTACCTGGCGGCGGGTCAATTCACTGGAACTTTCCGCCATCTTGATTGCAGATTTAACAGATTTGACCGCATTGCCAATTTTACCAAATGTGTAAATCGGCTGGGTCAGGGTCAAGCCCGCCTGTAAAATATTATCTGGGATTTCAATAGCAACAGATTGGTCTTTTAATGATTCAGAAATCAGACCACCCATTTCAGGTGGCAATTCAATCTTTTGCGATTCTGTTGGATTTTTAATATTCACCATGTTCATGTATGACATAGAACCATCTAATTTAAACCAACGATTTGCATTGGCCGCATCCAATGATGCCTGGGCACGGGCCAGGTTGGCATTTGCCTTTTTAATATCGTGTGATTCACGTTCTATCATGCCGAGTGCATCTGATAAAGACAAGTCCAAAGAATAAGCCGGCATCGAAACACCGGCGAACAATGCCACAAGTAATGGCACTGTGCAGATACGATTAATCATTATTTAACTCCACCTTTTTTAATACGTCATGCATTGTACGCAGGGCATCAGTCAGACGTGCTTCGTCTTCACGGGACTCGTTTGCAAAAACACGTTCAATACCGCTGCGAAACAGGTCCATCGCAACAACCGCCAATTCAGAACCACGTTCCGATACACAGTACCATGTGTTACGGCGATCGTCTTCGTCAATGGTGCGAACAACCATACCATCACGTTCCAGTTTGCGAAATGCCGCACACAGATTCGGTGCCGAAACATGTTCACGACGGGCAATATCCTTGAGCCGGGCACGACCGCCATTGTGCAGACGCACCAAAATCGACATCAGCTGACGTGGATATCCAGTTGTATCAACACGGTCCAGTCGCAGTTTGTCTGCGATTTTGTCCAGTGTCCAAATATTTTCTTCCATAAGACGAACAAATTCCTTGCGTGACAATGTGTTCTCCTGTTATAATAGGGTTGCGTGTTGGAAATTATTAATTTTCGTAATTATTATATGTTTTAATAATTTTTTTTCAAGTGTTTTTTTGTTCTTTCTTAATAATCTGTGCCAAATTCAAAATCACCCGTGCCAGAATTGCCATAAAATTTCTGAGAAACAATATCAAACATGCCGTTTGATGGAACTGTAAAATCACCAATCTGCAGACCTGATGGCACAGGAACCAAATGCATAACCGTTTCCGCGCCGTCCGTTAATATCGCAGAATACACTTTTATCTTGGAACAAACAGATGCCGTCCCTTTGCGGTTCGTGCAGAATACATAAATAGAGTACGGATTGTCAAGATGTGTATCCAGCCCCGTTTTAACAACCGCACCATTGTACGTAACTTCACGACTGTTCATGTAATTCAAGTTGACCAAATAACGTTCCGTGATACTTAACCCAGTATGCCGATACGTATTCCATCCATAATATGGGCTGTTGCTTTGCCCCAATGTAAAGCGGGCATATTCAGGAACGGCCGAACCAATTTCCAATTGCGACCCAATCAGCACATGATCTGATGTACCACTTTCACGCAGATAATCAAATCGCAACCCCAGTGTGTCTGATGGTGTAATACCGGTATCTATGTACTGGGTGCCACTGCTTTGCAAATAAATATCAGGATGTGCCCATACCAGTCGTCCATCAACAATTTCATACAGTGCATCTGTTGCGGAATATATTTCTGTACCCTGCTGGGCATGCAGTGTTTGTGGCAACATCCCCAAAACCATGTTAACATACCAGATTTGACCAGATGTGTCCTGAATACAAATTGACGGGGTTGTAGAACGTTTGTCATAGGCACGTACAGAATGTTCACCAAAATTTAATGTATGCCAGCACTTGCTGTCATCACACTGCATTTGTGCATATGCAGTGCAAATAAACAACAACATATAAATAACAGGAAAAACAATCCTGCGAAACATCTATCGCCCCCCGACAATAAAATAACCACCATACAGATACGGTGGTCGGGGTGTTCAAAAAACCATAAACAACAATGATTCCCGCCGGCCTTTGGGGCCATGCCCCTGTGGTATAGCCGGCAGCACCCCGACACACAATGTGGAAAACATGTAAAAGAATTACACGGTGTGCCAAAGGTGTTTCACAAAAAAAAGACGCATCCGCGTCCATTTCTTTTGTGCGGATTACAGCACAACAATGATTGTTATGCCGGTTGTTTAACAGGTTTTTGAAGACCCTGAAACCACTAACCTGTGGATTCATTGTTTATGATACAAAAAAAACATCTTAAAATCAATATTTCTTTGCACGAGATGAAAAAAATGCCACGGATGTGGCACTTTTATAGTTAGTTAAACAGATTTCGCATCTTTTGATAATTGTTGTCATACAATTTCTGGTCAGATGGGCTGAACGTGCCATTGTACGAAGTTACAACACCTAATGGAAACAGGGCATTTATTGTCGAATATGCCAATGGCGATTTTTGACCACCGTTTTTGTGCGACATAACCAGAAACCAATCACGGTTTTAATCAAACAAAAATTTATTATTGCAAATTTACAAAAGATAATTATAATCAATGTTGCTTTTGGGGTGTCGTCTAATGGTAGGACAAGAGATTTTGGTTCTCTTTATCATGGTTCGAATCCGTGCGCCCCAACCACACTTCGCGTCTGCGACGCTTCGTGTGGCAGGCCACACAGGCGGAGCAGTTATCGCGAAGTAGTGTCGCCCGAAGTTTTAACGAAGGGGGACTTATACAGGCCACACAAGCCGAGAAGCATAGGCGAAGTAGTGTCGCCCGAAGTTTTAACGAAGGGGGACTTATAAATGTTTTATGTCTATCTTATAAAAAGCATTTCCCATCCAGAACAAAAATACATCGGGCAAACCGATGATTTAAAGAAACGACTAACGCAGCATAATGCGGGATATTCAATACATACAGAAAATATAAACCTTGGGAATTGGTAAATTATTTTGCGTTCACCACGTGTTGAACTTTCGATTATCTGAAATGTTTTTAATAGCGGTAATTCTTTGCACTGGGCATACTTTTCATGTTTTCCAGCTGCGCATCAATAGATTGCTCCATTTCTTGTTCTCGGGAAGATACACGTGCAGGAATTACCGCTTTCATGTGTTTGTTCCTTTTTTAGTTAAATCTTTCACATAATTCATAACTGGTATCAATGAAGAGGTTTTTAATTTTATGGTCTTTTTGAATGGTTGTTTTCATTCTTGCTGGTTCTAAAAGCCATGTCGCATCGTTAGCATAACATTTGTCCAACCAAGGCTGAATAATGGTTTTGTATAAATTGGCTGTGGCACATTCGCATAATGCGAATATTTTTTGATGGTCTTCTAGTGTTGCGCCATCAAGTCCATATAATTTTTTGTTTTTCTTATACAGTTCTTGTTCTTTTGTGGTTTTGCAATAATCGTATATATCGTCCGCCGTACCAAAAGTATCAATAAAGAATTCGTGTGCTAAATTTTGGCAATCTTCTTGCTGTTTTTTTATCTTTTGGTTTTGGGTGTAGTTATAAATACTTACGCCAATAGCGGATGCTATTATGCAGATAATTGCTATGGTTGCAATTCTTTTTACTTTGTTCATATTATACCCCATTTGTTAAAATGGATTGTTTTTCTGTACGATACCGTACGAATTTGTGTGATATCCAGCGGGTGCACGACGCATACCCAGATTATTGGTACGTCCTGTTGATGTATAGCCACCTGTAAAGGTGTTTTTTGTTCTGTAATAGCCCGCATCTGCATCGGATATACCTGTAAAAGTGGCTATGATTGCGATAATTATCATTTTTTTCATATTTCGCTCCTTTTGTTTTATTTTAATCAAAATCTATAAAGCCCATAACAGCCCCTGGAATGGTTGTTATTGCACCTATCACACGAATTGTACGGCACGAAGATGTATCACAATCCCAAATGCGAACAATATTATTTACATAGCCGTAAAAGCCCAGTATGTACACTAACATCATAAATACTGCACCAATGTTTTCTTTTTTCATGTTTTACTCCTTTATTTACATTCAAAAATATTAAACCCAGTGGCAACTTTTATGTTGTCCACGTTATACCAATCGCTGGCTGCACGTGTGCCACCGAGTATGCCAGCATTATTATCAAAGCTGATAGGCAGAATAACAGGGGATTTGGTTGCGACATTTGCATCCATTTCAAGCATCTTTCTGGCAAATTGTTTTATGTCAGATGCTGCATAATAACCAACTAAGGTACATTTTGCACCTGCGGGTAGTCCAGATTCATAAAATGCTACACTGTCGTATTTATATTTTGGCGTTTTGCCAAACATGGGCTTGCCCAAATTGGATGCGGGTATATGTGTCCATACAAAACCACCATCGCCAGTTATTGTTTTTGTGCCATCGTATGGGTAAAATATTTTAGTTTGGCATGCACACAGTAATATTATAGGCAAAATAAAAATGATTTTTTTCATATCTATCCCCTTGTAAGTGTAAAAAAGACCGCCATAGGGAATAAGACGGTCGGGGAGTTGATAAATCAGATTACAAGTGATTCCGTGGCCTTTAGGTTTCCCCTGTTGTATAGCCAACAGCCCCCCGACCACAAAGGTCAGGGACATAACGGCGCAACGCACCATTATATCAAGATAACGATGCGTATTTGCACCGTGTAATCTGGACTTATCACAGTCCCGAATCCAATTCCCACTGGATTCTGGTTTAATTCTATCGCAGTTTAGGGATAATTTCAATATTATTTCTGGTTATGTGGTTACGTGGTTATAAAAAATACTGTGCTTTTAATTTATTTGTGTTATAATCAAGTGTGTAAAGCAAAGTGTCAATCAAGACCAGCAAAATATTAGTTTTAAAAATCGAAAAATGTTTGTTTTCTAAGGTTTTTAACGGTTGTAAGGGACCCGTGCGCCCGCACCCAGGCATTTATTGCCCAGAATACAGCCGGTCATATTCCGCACGTATGGCGGCCATCAATTCACGATGTGGACTGTTTTTGTCACCAATAAATATATCCGAAAAATCGCCAAACCTGCAATCCTCCCAGTCTATAAACGCAATGATTTGCATCGTATTTATATCAACAATAAAGTTATCACAAATATCACCCTGAGACCAACCGTACAGATACCCAGGTTTCGCATTCACATCAGACTTTAAATCACGAATAGTTTCCGGGTCGGCACGACCAATCTTGTACATGAAATATGCAATCTGTTTTGCCAATTTATCAATATTTGCCATTGCAACATCCAACGGAATTTGACGCAATCCATAACCGCGAATAAATTTATACCTGCGAACCAAAACACCACGATGCGTATACACATCAACAGGTGGTACATATATCGGCGACAGTGGCCCCAACGCGGCAACAATACGCGATTCACGCAGTGTTAGTTCACGTGAATTACTGCGACGAAGGGGAAATTTATATATGTATTCATCATTTACACTGATTAACAAATTTCGTGCCTGATAACCAACAAATGTTTTGATTTTTCGTACCGGTCGGCCCAAATTTTTACGAATAAAACGCAAAGAATCAATCATTGACGAGTTTAACACAACACGTACACGACGACGCGTGTCACGATTGTATATCAGACCGCATATTGCATTTGTAAAAAATCTGCGTATTGAACCAGCCATCTTGATGATAATCCTAGGATATAAAAAAAATTGCCGCAAGGGAAAAGTTTCATTTGAAAAATATAACTTTTCGTATATGATTAAGAACACACACAAATCAAAATGCCCCCATCGTCTAGCGGTCAGGACATCAGATTCTCATTCTGGCAACACGGGTTCGATTCCCGTTGGGGGTGCCAACAAAAAAATAATAATGCTAGCCATATGAAAACAAATAAAAAAGAAATCTTTCAAAATACAATCCTGGGAATCTGCGAGGTGGCGTTGTTTGCCGCACTGTTTGCCGGTGTCATAATCAGCATAAAAAAAGGTGCAGAAAAACAAAAACTGGTGCAGGTAAACAAAACCGAAACCCTGCAACACGCAATCCAAAAAACCAGATAATTTTATACAAATCTGTTGACAACGCGTGTTTTTGTACTATATTATACTGTGTAAGTGAGCGTATAACCCAAGAGGAGAACGTCGTGAAAAATATAAAGAACACAGCATTAGCAACATTAGCAACAGCATCATTGGCTGCGTTTGCACATGTCGCATACATCCTGAACTATGACACGCCAACCTTTGATACTGGTGATATGGACATTGCAAAAAACATGCTGTTTAAGGCCGAAGGTGACTATGAAACCGCACAAAGACGTGCAATTTTGCACAGCAAAGATACTTTGTATATGGATTCAAAATATCTGAATATGGTCGCAGAACAAAATAAACTGTATGAAAAAATGAACAATGGATATGTAACTGCGAACATGCTGGAAAAGTACAACAAACTGTCCAAGGATATGGAGATATTAGCAGAGGCACTGCAAGATGAATACATCGACAAAAACAGGGCGTACATTGAAGCTGCCGAAAATATGCGACAGGCACATAATCGCATCGAACAATTAAAACGCGACAGCATGGCGGTGGACTCGGTCAGTCGTATGCCACTGAAAACCAGATATAAAGAAAATCTGTATAAATCACGTACAGATTTCCACAACTATCGAATAAAAATACATCAAGCAAAATTGCAAAAACTGCAAAATGAACGTTAAAAAAACCGCCAAACGGCGGTTTTTTTATTGCAAAATATTCTTGGCATTTTCCAGTAAACTGATTGCCAAATCCAAATCCGATGTATCAATGCTTTTTGCCAACGACGCATCGCACGAAACAGATACAGATGACAGCAATTCATCCGCCGAACTGGGCAAATTACCATCACGCAATAATTTTTTTACCCCTGCAATGGTCAGCCCATGCCTGTACAACAAATCACGAATAACAACCAGTTTTGCAACCGTCTCGGCACGATAATAACGGCGACCGCCCGCCCCCGTCGTGGGACGAATGGCAACAGGAAACTGTTTTTCCCAATAACGCAGGGTATGGGCCGGCACGTTCAAACGTTTTGAAACATCGTTTATTGATGCAAAATATTCATTTGTATTTTCCATGCCGACCCCCACACTATTCAGATACAGTTTCTGTTGCAGATTCAGAAGATTCAGTTGCAAACCCCACAGATTCTTCTTCGCCTGCCCCTTCGATTGCAATCGCAGATGCAACACGTTCATTATCCGCCGTACGGAACAACGTCACACCCGCAGTCGAACGGCCTGCAATACGAACATCAGACACAGGTGTACGGATTATCTTGCCACCGTCTGTTACCATGATGATATCTTGGTCATCAGATACAGGGAACGAACCCGCAACAGCAGTATTCTTGCCACCCAGTTTGATATTTGTAAAGCCGCCACCACCACGATGCGTCAAACGATATTCATACGAACTGGTGCGTTTACCAAAGCCGTTTTCAGATATCGTTAAAATAAACTGTTCCGCGGCAGCCATTTGTGCCATCTTGGCATCGTCCAGAACCAGTGTTGTTTCTTCTTCATCGGCAGACACCTCTTCTTCAATACCAGTTGCGGCACGGCGGGCGGCACGTGATTGCTTGATATAGGCCGCACGAACCGCCGAATCTGATTCACCACGATTCAACATTGCCATGCCGATAATCTTGTCGTCTGGCCCCAATGTGATGCCACGAACACCGGTCGAATTGCGACCTGCAAATACACGAATTTCTGGCACAGGGAATCGTATGGCACGGCCACGATATGTGGACAAGAATACATCCTGGTCCTCGTTGCATGGCAACACAGATATCAAACTGTCACCTTCGTCCAATTTCATCGCAATTTTACCGTTGGCACGGATAGAATCAAAGTCACTCATCCGGTTGCGGCGAACCGTGCCAGATGCAGTCACAAACATCAAGAAGTGTTCAACCCCAGATTCTGCAACACGTGCAACATCTTCGTCCGGCACAGGCAAAATCGCTGTGATTGTTTCGCCCTGTTCCAGTGGCAACAGATTTACCAGTGGACGACCCTTGGCCGCGGCCGCCGCCTCGGGCAATTTATAGGTTTTTAATTTATAGCATAAACCACGTGAACTGAAGAATAACAGCGGTGTGTGCGTGTTCGCAACAAACACCTGGACAACATAGTCATCGTCTTTGGTGGTCATGGCATTGCGTCCCTTGCCACCGCGTTTCTGGGCACGATAT
This sequence comes from Alphaproteobacteria bacterium, assembly GCA_017522445.1. GTDB lineage: Bacteria > Pseudomonadota > Alphaproteobacteria > Rs-D84 > Rs-D84 > Enterousia. Next base: position 40,119 of record JAFWZK010000014.1, on the reverse strand, counting down.
GTATCCAGTGCAACACGCTTGATATAACCGGTATTCGAAACCGTTACAACCATGTCTTCGCGGGCAATCAAGTCTTCGATATCAATGTCGATTTCCGCATCGGAAATTTCAGTCCGCCGGGGCGATGCCCAATTATCACGAACCATTGTTGTTTCATCGCGGATAATTTGAATAATGCGTTCGTGACTGCCCAATATTTCCAACAAATCACGAATTGTCGCACCCAACGATGTCAAATCATCGTGAATCTTATCACGTTCCAGCCCCGTCAAACGATGCAGTTGCAATTCCAAAATTGCACGGGCCTGGTCTTCGGACATAAAGAACATGCCATCTTTGTATTCTGTGTTCGGGTCATCAATCAACTGGATATATGATTCAATGTCCGATGCACGCCATCCACGCGATACCAAGGCGGTGCGTGCCTCTTCTGGATTGGCACTGGATTTAATCAATTCAATAACCTCGTCCAGATTACCAACCGCAACCGACAGCCCCAACAATGTGTGTGCACGATTGCGCGCCTTGTTCAAATCAAAGATTGTGCGGCGGCGAATAACCTCGGCACGGAAATCAATAAAGGCATCCAGCACACCACGAACATTAAACAACATTGGGCGACCACGATTCAATGCCATCATGTTGACCGGAAAACTGGTCTGCATTTCTGTGTACTGGAACAAATGATTCAGTACAACATCAGCAATCGCATCACGTTTTAATTCAATTACAATTCGCAGACCTTCTTTGGATGATTCGTCACGAATTTCTGATATGCCTTCGATTCGTTTGTCTTTTATCAATTCGGCGATTTTGATAATCATCTGCGACTTGTTCACCTGGTATGGGATTTCATCAACAATAATCGCCTGGTGGTCGCGAAAATCTTCGATGTGCGTTTTAGAGCGAATTATTATCGAACCACGCCCAGTGGTGTGTGCCTTGTACGCACCGGCACGCCCCATTATCATCGCACCAGTTGGAAAATCAGGCCCAGGAATAATCGTAAACAATTCATCATCAGATATATCACGATTGTCCAACACCGCCAGGATACCATTGCACACCTCGCCCAGGTTATAGGTCGGAACGTTTGTCGCCATACCAACCGCAATACCAGAACCACCGTTTACCAAAAAGTTTGGAAACTTGGTCGGCAGAACAACCGGTTCTTGCAAACTGCCGTCAAAGTTCGGCATCCAATCAACCGTGTCTTTGTCCATGTCGTCCATTAATGACGCACCCAGTTTGGACAAGCGCGCCTCGGTATAACGCATGGCCGCCGCTTTGTCCCCGTCACGCGAACCAAAGTTTCCCTGACCCTGGACCAACATTTCACCCATGGAAAAATCCTGGCCCATACGAACCATCGCTTCGTAAATAGAACTGTCACCATGTGGGTGATACTTACCCATAACATCACCAACAATACGGGCAGATTTGACAGTCGGCTTGGTCGCAGGTGCAACATCGTTCATAACATACAAAATTCTGCGGTGCACAGGTTTACACCCGTCACGAACATCAGGCAATGCACGATCAACAATAACCGACATCGCATAGTCTAAAAAACTGGTCCGCATTTCGTGTTCCAATGATGACTGGGGAACACGCACTTCGTTTACTTCATTTATATTTTCTGACATAATACCTTTCCCTGGGTTTTAACATAAAAAATATAGCAGATTTTTGGGCTTTTGGTCAAGAAATAATGCCAAAAAAATGCATTGACAAATCATACATTTGTGATACGCTGATTTCCAACAATATGACGAAAGAAAAATATGAAAACATTAAAAAACGCACTGAACGAAGCATACGACCATACAAATAATCTGAAAAACAGAACAAATCTGCCATGGGCCGAACACATAATGTATACATGCCAAAACTGGAATATAAGAAAGTTTATACAAATTGTAAATGCTGTTGAAAAAACTGTTCAGGGTTTAAAAAATAAACAGAAATAAAAAAAGGATAAACAAAAATGTTTTTGCCATTTTACAGATTATTCGTTGCAATGTTCGTTTACTATCTGATGATAGAAGGTATGAAAAAAATGGGTTTAATAAAATCTAAATAAAATGGTTGCGTTTTTATAAATCGTATGATTAAATATACGCACACACGGATTTTTTCCAGGGTACTGATGATGCTGCTCGGTGTACTTTGGAACAAGGAAAGAAAAATATAAAAAGTAAGGATAAAAGTCATGGCAACAAAACGTACATATCAGCCATCTAAGACACGTCGTGTTCGTACACACGGGTTCCGTGCACGTATGGCAACCGCCGGTGGTCGCGATGTATTAAATCGCCGCCGTGCAACTGGTCGTAAACGGCTGGCTGTGAATGCAGCAAACTAAGATAAAAAAACCGCCAATCGGCGGTTTTTTTTATTATCTGGATTTTATTATCTTATTCAAACCAAACCAAAGCCATATCACCGGGGACTGTGACCGCGGGCTTTGCGGTGGGAATACCATAAAAACGAGCATCATCGCCCGCCGCAACAGTTCCAGTCGTCGTGCCAACAGCCAAACGTTCTGTATTTAATGTGCCACTGGTTATATTTTCTGCATTGGTCGTATCAATATTTTTTACGTCCCCCAAACCAACCTGGGCCGCAGTGACCGAATGAGGATTGGCCACATCAGATGTGTGCACCGAGACCGCGGATGTAACATAGTCAGAACTGGCCACCCCAGCATAAGCATGCGGAATAATCAATAATGAACATAATACAAATAAAACTTTATACACAATCCCCCCCTTGTGTTGTTTACATACAATTGAGTTTGTTATATTTTATCAAATTACACATAATCTAGCAACAGTTAATTTCATCCCAATGACAAATAACAATCGCATGAACCGTGTCACCAGAACAAATTTTATGACGCGATACCAGACCATCAATCGAAACATCGATTCGTATCTCGGGGGTGTCTGGACTGACTTCTTTCTTGAAATTAATATCGATTTTACGCAATGTGTGTTCGCTGCGATATTTATAGCCCACACTTTCCGTTGCCCACACAGCATAGACCGCATTGTTTATATGCTGGTTCACGTCAATATCATCAAAGCGACACTTCATAACATGGGTCTTGGTCGTTTCAAAATCTGGAAACTTTTCAAACGCACACCCGTACGCACGGTGTGGCACCACAACATTGGGCGATAAATGATTTGCCAATGGCAACGGACGCCGTGATGACATATCAATCAATATCCACTGGGATGTGGCACGAACCATCAAGCGACCATCGGCCCCGCGAATCTCAAAGTCACGCGTAGCACGCAAGGCATCCTGGCATGATGGCCAGGTGGTAAATGTTAACTCTTCTGATTCACGGGGTAATTCAATAATATCGACCAGGTAATACATCACAACCCAACCAATATTATTTTCCAGACAATATGTGCGACCACAGCCCAAAAACTCGGCATGGCGGTCTGCAATCGACTGTAATTCGTTCATTAAAATCAATGGACGAACATTTCCAAACCTGTCGCACTGATACGCCTGAAGCACACGTTTTTCAACCAGTTTATCCGCCATGACGACACCTTATTTCTGAACGGCCACAACAAAATCCAACGCGTCACCCAACTGGATGTTATTGGCACGTGCCGCAGATTTAATCAGACCATGCAACTCGGCCGGTGTATCGGACGGAATTATCAAGGTTTCCAGCTTGGCACCGTTGCCAACCTTGCGTTCAGTACGCAGACCGCGGATATTCTTTAACTGCTCCAGTGCAATATCCATTTTAGACACATCCGTTTCATATTCCGATTTAACAGATGGATACTCTGTCAGATGCAGCGTTTCGCCACCTTCAAAATCCCGGTAAATCTTTTGCCATAATTCTTCGGTCAAGAAAGGAATAAACGGTGCATACAGACCAATAATCGCACGCAAGACCGTGTACAACGTCCACTGGGCCGACAGTTTAGATTCGTGGCTGTATTTTTCAGGTGCCCAGAAACGGTCTTTGATAAATTCCAGATACTGGTCACAGAAAATATCCCAGAAAAAAGTATCGATTGCAGCACGTGAATTATAGTTGTCGAATTTATCCAGATGCTTTCTGGTTTCTGCAATCGCACGATTCAATTCAGACAAAACCCATCTGTCTTCGATAAAACGTTCAGAAACAGGAATCTGTTTTGCAGTCGCAGGTTCAAAGTCAGATAAATTCATCAAAACATATTTTGATGCATTCCATAACTTGGTCAACAGTTTAGAGCCACGTTTAACCTCGTCTTCGCTGTAACGCGCATCCGTTCCAATCGGCATTGTTGCCAACCAATAACGCAGGGCATCCACACTGAATTTTTCAACCGCATCCAATGGATCAACACCGTTACCCTTGGTCTTGGACATCTTTTGCCCCCGTGCATCACGAATCAGCCCATGCAGATTTACGGTATGATATGGAACATCACCCATTATATATAAACCCAACATCAACATACGTGCATTCCAGAAGAATATCAAATCAACACCCGTATACAGATAATCGTTCGAATAGTAACGCTTCAGTTCAGGTGTGTCATCCGGCCAGCCCAATGTTGAAAATGGCCACATGCCCGATGAAAACCACGTATCTAGTGTATCACTATCACGTGTCAGCGTTTTTCCACCAGATTGCTTAATCGCTTCTTCTTCGGTTTCTGCAACATAAATATTACCATCCGCATCATACCATGCAGGAATCTGATGTCCCCACCACAACTGACGAGAAATGTTCCATGGACGAATATTTTTCATCCACGACATAAACAGGTTGTATCTGTGTTCCGGCATAAATTTGATTTTGCCCTCTTCTGCGGCTTTAATCGCAGGAATTGCCAATTTTGGTGCATCAACAAACCACTGCTCAGATAAATACGGTTCAACCGGTACCTGGCCACGTTCAGAATATGGGGTCGGAATAACCTTGTCTTCAACCCGGACCAACAGCCCCGCTGTTTCAATATCAGCAACCACAGCCGCACGTGCCGCATACCGGTCCATGCCACGATATTTTTCAGGCACAACAGGGTTATCATTCAACTTTGCATCCGGGGTTAAAATACATACTGGTGTCAGGTTGTGACGAACGCCAACTTCCCAGTCGTCAAAGTCGTGTGCCGGTGTAATCTTTACCGCACCGGTTCCCTTGTCCGGGTCGGCGTGAACGTCGGCGATAATTGGAATTTCAATATCTGTTAATGGAATAATCGCACGTTTACCGATTAGGTGTTTTAACTTTTCATTTTCAGGATGTACCGCAATCGCCTGGTCACCGAATAATGTTTCGGGACGCGTGGTCGCAATCTCGACAAAACCACCGTCAACCAATGGGTAATTAAAGTAATAAAACTTGCCCTTTTCTTCACGGGTTTCAACCTCTAAATCCGATACGGATGTCATTTGCTTTGGGCACCAATTAACCAGGCGTTTTTCACGATAAATCAATCCATCGTTGTACATTTTTACAAACATTTTAACAACCGCACGAGACAGCCCATCATCCATGGTAAAACGTTCACGCGACCAGGCCGGTGTTATCCCCAGAATATGCAATTGGTTCATAATTTGACCGCCTTTGTCGGCCTTCCAACGCCACGCGACATCCAACAATTCTTCCTTGGACAGGGTACGTGGATTAATTCCGCGTTTCGACAAGTCACGTTCAATCAACAACTGGGTTGCGATGGACGCGTGATCGGTTCCGGGTTGCCATAAAACGTCATAACCCGCCATACGCTTGTAACGACAAATAAAGTCGGTTACCACATTATCCAATGCATGCCCCATATGCAAATTACCCGTTACATTCGGTGGTGGCATCATAACGCAAAATGATGGTTTATCCGAATTAACATCATTGTTCCAAAATGTGTTTTTATCCCAGAATTCTTGAATTCTGGTTTCTATTTCGCGTGGGCTGATATTCTTGCCAAGTTCTATGTTCATTTTATATATCCTGTTTGTAAAAAATAACCTGTGTGAAATCGTATCAGATTAAAATCAAATTTCAAGAAAAAGACCGCATAAACAATCAATTTGTTGACAACTATATCATTTGTGATACCATCAAAACAAAGCAACGAGGTTAGTAATGAAAAAGTTTCTGAAAGAAGTTGAAATTATACTGAAACAAAATGACGTTTATCATATGATTGAAAAATCTGACGAACTAGACACAAAACAAACAAATACAGTCGATATTTATTCGGTCTGCCTGGTACAAGAAATCAAACCCAAACGCACAAGAAAGAAAAAGACAGAAACAGAAATCGATGTTGAAACAGAAACTCAATTCGACTGTATCCCCATTTTGCAAATAAAACACAATCAACAAAGGTATAATCTGTCTATCTATATAAACCAGGTTCACGCATACAGTTTTGATAATTTTAAATATGACTATCATGTACCAGGGGCATTCAAAACAACCCCTAAGATGTCCGAAACACAAAAAACACTGAAAAATATACTGGATATATGTAAACAAAAATCAGACAAATTGCATCTGGCACAAATCGCTGCAATCAAATACGTATTACAAAACAATAAAATAAAACAAAAATGAAAGAAAAAACACCCGAACAAAAACTAAACAATAAACTGAAAAGCATCATTATCGCAGGAACCGTTTCTGTGTTTACCGACCCAGATGGCGAGATGAAGGAATATACCGTGCTGACGCATGATGGAAAATTACTGGACTGTGTTTGCATGTCCACTGTCAACGAAACAAATATGCCTGCATATGAATACACAATCGAACTGAACGAAACGCCAATTTATACGGCACTGATTCCGAATAAGCGCACAATCTATACACCGCAGGAACAGACCGTCTTGGAATTGTTTAAAATGTGTTCAGACAAGCTGATATATCAGGAAACACAAATCAAACTGCAAAATCTGATGGGCGGTATGAAACAAAAAAAATATATGGCCTAGATTGCACGAACCACACGACAAAACGACACACCATATACCGACACCGCACCAGACGCCAACAATGTACGACGTAATTCATAAAATGTCGCACCCGTTGTCATAACATCATCAACCAATAAAATCCTGCGACCACGAATATTGTCCGGCTTTGCCACGCTGAATACACCGTGGATGTTGGCGGCACGCTCGCGAGAGTTTTTGTGTCCCATGTCTGGACGATACTTGCGTTGAACAGAATCAACATCCATCGGAATATTTAACGCATGTGCAATTGGACGCGCCAATAATGCCGCCTGATTATAACCACGATGAAATAATCGCCGATTTGCCAATGGAACAGGCATAACAATGTCTGCATCAATATCAATATCGCGTAATGCCCAAATCATCGCATGCGACATAAAACGTGCATAACGAATACGTCCACCATGCTTGAACGGTAACATCGCCATACGCGATGCATCATCATATACACAGGCCGACCGTATCCAATCTAGTTCACATTTGCCCGCCGCACATACCGGACACATGGGTGCAGACCCCAAATCTAAATCCGCAGGAAATGGATAACCACAACGAATACACTTTGGATTATCTATCCAGTTTATCGCCGCCCAACATGTGCCACATAACTGACCATGTGTAGATACCGGCGTATCACATAATGGACACGCCGGTGGAAATAAAAATTCAATGACTTTGTTTACAAAACCTACCATGACATGCTTTTGTACGTCTTTTTATTGACAGTATCACCAAATATATCACGCTGTTGCTGGGTCAGACTGTCATACTGGTCACCAGAAATAATACGCAAAACAAATCCCTGCTCTTCCCGATTAGATAATACAGGAATGATTCGCTGTTGGGATACACCGTTATCTGTTAATGCCTGCTCTACAATCGCCAAACGACGTGCCGCCAGTTTACGTGCATCCTTGTCGGTGGTCATGTACTGGGGTATTGCAATTTGAACCGCACGTGTGGGTTTGCTGACCACTATGCCTGCATATTCGGTCAACAAATTATAATTTTCACGCGATAATGCAGAATCTTCATTACGGAACTTTATCTTGATTTCCAATGGACGAATACCACCCGATTCTGATAAATCACGACTGGCGGTAAACCCCTCGATAGCAGAGGACATATCACTGGCCACGTCATAATTATCCATGTTCGGATATGTGGACAGATGCTTGTTCTCGGATAAAAAGGTTTTGCGAAATGCACGACGAAGTTCGGCAGGACTCATCTTGGTCATGTCATCGCGTACCGCCGCAATGCGTGGCGATGTGTTCTTGGCCACACTGCGAACAACAACTTCGTCAGACATTGGAACAACCATGCGACGTAATGAAAAATCATTGTTTGCAACAGTCGATTCTTGGTTTTTTGCAGTGCGTTCCACGGCAGGTGGATTAACCGATGCAGCGGCAACAACCGGCATATTTTCAGATACCGCGATGGGCGATGTAATTATACGCGATGACACATTGCGTTCACCGGTCGCAGTGCGTTTTTGCATGTCTGCCATACGTGCAATCTGTGCATCCAGGTCAGATACCGTCCGTGGTACCGCAGTGGTCGATGGCACAGTCGATGCAACACGAACCGGCTTTGATACAGGTGTAACCCTGGGGCTGACCGCCGAAAATGTGTCATCCAGACTTTCTTCGGGTAATAAACCATCAGAACGTATAACAGAAAACTCGCTGGGCATTGGCATACGCAAAGTATTATCACTTTTCGCCCACAAATCACCGCTGGGGCGATGTGGAATCAATACATCAGACGCAACCGTCAACGATTCGCCCATATCAGTGGATGCAGATGGCGCCCGATTAACCGCAGAACGGGCAACAACCGAACGTGTGCGGGTCGGTGCCGTTTTCTTTGCCGCAGATGTCGCAATATCGCGTTTCTGGGACAATGTATCAAAATCACCAAATGCAGAACGTGCAGAAATACTGCCGGATGAAATGTTCACCACAGGCATACGTGCATTCGAAACCCCAGGAACCATCAGCATTACAGCCAATATACTTAATGATAAATGACGCATTTTCCTTTCCTTCCTGATGTAATCATAGAACAAATCACGAATCGCACGCAAGTGGAAAATACGGAAAACAGACCAAAAAAAATCCCCAAACGGGGACTTAATTTAAATCTGAACACAACCATTTGTTACAACCAAATCAGATAACATTTCTGTGCGACCACCAGATTCACGAACAATCAAATCGCCAGCGGCAATTTCCGCAAAATCCAACAGGTCTGATACATACGCGTCCAGCTTGCCCGATGCAACCCACGCCATGTCCAACGCAGGACACCCCGTACAACGAACATCGCCAATCATCGGACGACCATCAGAAACGTTATAGCCAACCGTTATCTCGGCCACGTCAGATATATTGGAAACACGTAAACGTGCAGAATGATGTGCCGAAAAAACAAAAGCACCACGTCCAGACTCGGCATAATAAAGACGATCGTCAATCGGAGAATATATCAAGGCAATACGCGTCTCGTCATTGGTGCGTAACGCCAAAGATATCGCAAAATGCGGATTGCCACGAACAAAATTTGACGCACCCGACAGCGACAGCACAAATTCATCCCGGCCGTCACCACTGCGCGATATATTCGGTGTCAATAAACCCGCCGCAGGACGGACCAACATCAGGTCAGAGACAATGCTTTCTTCAATACGATTGGCGGCCTTGTTCACAAAATCACGCGCACTGCGTAAAGATTGTTGCAGACTTTCCACTTCGCCAAAATCACGACGAAGCCCAGCCGCCGTGCGTTGCAACGCCATAAACATTTTGTTTAATTCTGTTGAACCTTTGATTACATGTTCCATGTCGCCGCCCCCATCAGACACAATTTGTTATCGTTTTGATTAAAACTGGGCCCTAGAAATTAAACCCAGCGAATTTTGATTTAAACTGGTTGGCACGTTGACCCTTTTCGCCGGCATTTGAACGCTGGCCCGTCCAGGCGGAATGGTTCAAGTTGTCAGTCGACAAAATCAAATCTTTTTTAACAGACGAGTACATCTTAACAGTCTTGCCATCTGTGCGTGTCACGTTGATTTCGTGATATTCTGGATGAATCCCTTTTTTCATGTTTTTTACCTTTGTTTAAATTTTTAGCCACTAGATTATACAAGGATTTTTATAGAAAGCAAGAAATATTCGCAGTCTAGTACCGACCAATACAGCCCAAATACGAATTACCCGTCGATTCCAATATGTTTATAAACTGGGACTGATTACGCCCCGAAAATAACGCCAATATCGTCCCGGCATCAGTCGCCAACATATCCGCAACAGTCGCAATGCCAGAATTCATCTTTTTAAAAAAACCACTGGCCGGATATATTTCAGCCGCCAATAATTGGGTCGTGCCACCTGGACGTGCGGTCTTGTTCGATTCGATTACCATTAACTGACATTCAGGAGATATTATCACCTTGTCGCTGACAACCGCGTTACCGCCCAGCAATTCACCCCACCAACCCGTCGAACCACAAAATACAGGATAATATATCACCGCATTCGGATTTTCTGTTAAAACGTCCACTATGTTTATATCGTCAATAAAAACATCGGGCATTACACCGGTCAGCTTGTTTATTACTTTGCGTGCCAACTGGTATTCATTATCACCAGTTGTCCTGCGTGGCCAATAAAGAATCGGAAACTTTGTCATTGGTATGAATTATATCAGATTCGGACGGCATAAAAAAGGGGGGCAAATAAAATAAACCACTTGATTTTTATTTTTTTATTGCTGAGTACCACTTTTTCAGGTCTTGCCACAGAATATCCAGGTTCTTTTTCGTGGTGTCATAGAAGTCTGTTGAAATCTGAACGTCGAATAAACTCTTGGCCAGGGCGGGTATCATTATCATGAACATCGTTAAAAAGATACCCATAAATATTACCGTTATCAGCCCGTCATTACGCATCATCAAGGCATCCATCAAAAATTTCGAATCGTTTTGGGTTAATGCAACAGATAACGCAGATACACCATTCCAATCACCAAACACCGCGTCCAGAAACATTATCGCAAATGATACAAATATCCCGGTCATCGCCAAACCCAATGTGCCATTTATCACATCGTCCACAATGCCGCGAATCGTTTTGCCCGCACCAGCCAAGGATATTTGCCAACCCTTGAACAGCCAGGCCAATAACATAAACGGTAACATCACCATATCCAATGCCAATGTTATAAATATCTCTAAAAAATATATGGGTATTGGCAATAATGCTGAAAAAAACAAAATCAAAACCAATAAACCTGCAAAAAACAATATAACGTTCGGAAAAATCGGAACACCCCATAATATCTTGTGCATATAGTCTGCATCAAACGCCATGTTCAACATGGTCCAGCCAACCGTCATGCCCATGCCCGTCATTTGATGCACACCAGATAATTCACACGCCAAATTATGACGCAGCGTGGGCGAAAACGCACCGGAATCCGCCACAGCAGAATCAACCACCGTCGAATCAGTCAAAGCAGTGGAAATAACACATGTATCAAAACCATCATCATGAACAACCGCACGATTCAATGACAAACCTATGTTAAAAATCGGCGTAATCGCAACGTCTGAAATTAAACGCGGCAATGGTGCCAGTAAAAATATACAGACAATCGCCAGACGACTGATGTGATTTACAAATGTACTGGCCAATGTCCAGGGGGCATCAACTTTGCCATTAAGCAGACCGCTGACAATTTTCCACGTCCACCATATGGCGGTCAGCATAATCGTAAATGGAACAATCGTTTGACCCAGCGCATGATATATTCGTGGCAAAATACCAGACATCGTTGCCATAATGTCCGAAAACATTTGACAGGTCCAACAACTGGAAAAAAACTGGTACGCGTCTGTTGGCGATACAGGAACCGATGTGCGATATATCGAAAACCCTGCCAACATACCAACCCCGGCAACACCACCAATCAGCAACGGAACACCCGCACCCGCCGCCCAGGGCAAGAATGATAAAAATACTGTCCAAAACTTTTTTAACCTGTTCATTGTTTTTAAGTATATCATATTTTGCACAAAATGTGATATAATTGAAAACATAAAATGAAAATACAGAGAATGTACCTGCTGAAAAAAATAATTTTCGGATTGTTTTTGGGCGTGATGTTTGTCATGCCAGATGCCGCATACGCAGGTAATATCATAGATTCGTTAAACCTGGCACCGTTTGTGCCGCTGGTACTGGATGCGATGATGCTGGTCGCTACAAGTATGTATGATTTCTTTGTCGGAAATGGTGACGGATTTATCTATGCGTTTGTTTGGATATTCCTGGGTATCACGATTACAATTACAGTCGTTAAAATGTATTTCCCAAAAAAATGGTTGTCTGTTCTGGGAATATCGGGGGGCGGTGAAATTGCAGATGGTGAAATTACAGGATATCAAATCATAGAAAAAACTTTAAAGTCTGGAACACGTGCAATTATAGCCGCTGTATTTTTATTACAGATGAAACCCGTATTTTTAACACAGTGGCTGGTAAATCCATTTCTGGAACTGGGGGCGATTTATACGGGAATTATCACAGAACAAATTATACAAAATCCACAAAATATTCCCCAGGTAAAATGCCCCGCAGATATTCTGGAACATAACTGGATTTCACAGGAATCATGTGATTTCCTGATTCAACCTGTGTCCGATTTATCAAACGCAAATAACCAAATTGTAAAGTATGGTTTCGCACAACTGACACGCGGTTTACAGGGACTGATGACCTTGATTCCGCATGGGGGTGAAAACTTTTTAAATATTATTACGGGGATACTGTTAATCTTTACATTTGTGGCCAGTAATTTGTTTATGGCACTGCTGATTATCCAGGGAATATTTAACTTTGGCATGCAATTGATACTGTATCCGTTTCATGTACTGACATACGTCGTGAAACCCAGTGATAAATGGTTCGATGTCTGGCCCGCATTCAGCGGTATTACCAAGGCACTGCAACAGCTGATTGTGACAATGATTGCGTGTGCATTTATGTTGTGTATAAATCTGGCCGTGATACGTGCATTGTTTAACTGGAATTCGTCTGTGTTTGTTGTCGCCGCAGGGGGCAGTGCCGCCAGCAATATCCCAACCATCGCAAACCAGACAACAGGATTTGGACAACACTCGGTAACATGGATGTCCGCAATACTGACGTTCTATTTAATGTTCAAAATATTCGATAAAACTCAGCAACAGCTGAATAAATATATTGGCGGCGGTATGGACGGACTGTATAAAAGTGTCAAGGCCGATGCAGGTACACTCTGGGGTGACATAAAAAAAACAGGCAAAGCAATTGGAACCGCCGCAGGATGGATTAAGAAATGAACCAGTGGACATCATCTTTGGTGGAAAATGCTGTGCAGTGTTGGGGCTGTGGGGTGTTCGACAGACTGTTTCAAATCGTGTCCATGGCGGCGGCAAATATATATGGATATTTCAGCCAAATATGTGTGATTCTGTTTGTGTTTCTGTTCGCTGTGTTTATGGTAAATGCAATTTGGAAAAATTTTCAAAATAACTTTGCAGATACTCTGTATGAAAAATCTATACAACGGGTCTTTGTTAATGGAATTGTCGCAATTGCACTGATGGGCATGGGGGTTATGCTGCCACGCACTGTTACAACAATTATTTTCGAACCAGTCGCACAAATTACACTGACATATACCCAGGCCATTACAAAAATGGATACAGATGCAGTCGAAGAAAAGGTTACATATCAACCACAAGAAATGAGCGATGATGGATTTTACAGACCAGAACTGCGTGACAAAATCATATTGCTGATGAAAACAACAATTACTCAATTCCAGTCATATATTAAACTGGGTATCGCAATGATGGACAAGGCATTTACATGGCGGGCATTACTGGGGGTCGGAATACTGATTAAGCATATTATTTTGTTTATGATTGGGCTGTATCTGGCATGGGGATTTTTTAAGTTATTTTTCAGATACTGTTGTTATTTTCTGGATGCAATTGTGGCGATGGCGTTCTTTGCGTTTTTCTTTCCAATATCGCTGGTCGCGTTTGCATTCAAAGGGGCTGAACATGTGCCCGCATGGATTGGTAAACTGGGGTCTGGGGTCGGTGTTAACCAAATTAAAAATCTGATTAATGCAATCGTAACACTGGGGTCGGTTGTGCTGACGTATACCATTATTATGGTAATTATCGCCAAGTTCTTTTCTGCACCAGATGCATCGGCCGCAGATTTGATGACCGCCATAACCACAGGACAGGTGTTCGAAGCCGATTTAAATACAGAAAACCTGCAGGCAATGACACTGATAAGTGCAATTGTGCTGGTATATGTTTTGAACTTTATTCAGGAACAAATACCACAGGTTTCTAAAATGTTCCTGGCGGCGTTTGACGTTGCCGAGAAAAAGGATATGGGTGAACAATTGGCAAATGATGTATTGACCCTGGCCAAGGACGCATTTGATGCAACAGTCAAAGTTGGAAAAACTATTATCTCGGGTGGCGATAAAAAGGACGGTAAATAATGGTGAAAGCAAAACTGATTTTAATCGCCGTGCGAATTATTATGGTACTGGTCGCGCTGGGTATCGGGATTTGGTATATTTCTGCATCTATTGGTGGCGGGTCGATAACATATACCAGTATGAATAACTTCCTGACCGCAGTCGGCGTGGAAAACGGCGATATCGCATCCGCAAATGGTTGCTTTCTGTGCCGATATGTCGCAGACCTGTTCGGGGTAATTGGTGGGGCAACTGAAAAGTTCTGGGGACTGATGGTCAATAATCTGTGGGTGCTGATGATTATTGGATTTGGTGTATTTATCCTGATTCACACCATCCAATACTTCTTTGAACACGCAAAAAAAACCGCAACACTGGACCCCAAGGAACATAAAATAGAATTTAAACCGTGGCTGGAAAAACTGTGGAAACCCGCAACCAGAATTTTTGTTGTCGGAATCCTGATGGGGGCATTGGGTATGGGAGGAACAACCGCACTGAAAACCGTTTCACAGATAACTATTACGCCCGTACTGTACACAGGGGCAGAACTGTCCATGATGGCCACAGGCGTTGGGGACGCTGCACAATGTGATGCACTGGGGGCAATTGGCGAAACCGATGCAGAAGATATATTGAACCCAATCATGAAACCATTTATGTGCGTGATGGGTAATATCAACAGTGTAATGCTGGCCGGGGCGGCAGGCGGATTTGCAATGATGAATTATGCCTGGATGGACATGGGTGGCGGTGCGTTAACATGGATTGCAGGTTTGGCACTGGTCATAATGTTCATGATTATCGGTTTCGATTTATTCTTTCAAATTCTGTCCGTTGTGTTCAAGTTGGTTTTCTTGATTATATTCTTGCCACTGCTGCTGGCGGCAACTGCATTCGAAAATGTCTGGGCCAAGGCCAACGGACTGGTCAGCAAGGCAATCGGTATGCTGATATCGTCCGCAGTCAGAATCATCGCAATTACACTGAAAGTCATTATCATATATGCAACTGTATCATATACCGCAGATACATTTATGCCAGGGCCAAATGATGGATACAGTGCAATCTTGCCACCGTTGATGGGACAAACCGTGCAAAACCCAGATGCACAAACACTGTCCGTTATGAATGTTTTCGCAACCTGCGAACAGGTCGCATTGGCAGATGGACAAATCAACAAAGACATATTCAAACAATGCTTTATCGCACGCAAGGCCGAGGTCGAAAGACAATACCCAGGTGCATTTGACTTTATGAAAGATGGATGGGATTTTATGCTGATGATGGTATGTCTGTTCTTGCTGTACTATTACGCAATCAGCCCGAAAATAGACAAACTGTTGCCGGCGGGTACAATAAAATTACCAATCCCAGGTGAAAGTGCAAATGTCGGAACCGGTGAACAATTTGACTTTGGTGCATGGGTGCATGACTTGGGACAAAAAATCTGGCATGTGCCTGTGCAAATCACTGAAAAAATTACCGGGGCTATGGAAAAGAAATGATGAAAGATTTAAAGAAATTTTTATCACGAATTCTGGTTGCGGTTTTTGCATTATGCCTGGTTGTGCCGGCATTCGCAACGGAATCTAATTTGCCAATGGCGGACGTGGGCGAATTCGGAACATGGGCAACAGAAAATAACCATGAACGATTTGTTGAAAAAATGACCACAGATGTTAAATATTTTACACAACAACAGCAAATCGTTCCTGACTTTGTCCCAGTCGAGGCAAAAATCGGACTGGCGTTCATGAATGCTTTTTCGTTTGTTGCACATGTGTTGGATACTTCGCTGGTGCGGTTTGTGATTCTGTTTATCATTATTGCGTATGCATTCTGGATTGGGTTCGAGGCATATACAATTATTATCGGAAAAAGTAAACCTGAAGATAAAATAAAAGAAATCGTAAAAAAAGGCGTAATGGTCGCACTGTGGACCGGTGTGCTGATGATTGGCCCCGCCAAGACATTTATGATGGTCATGTCACCAATACTGCTGATTGGGACAGCAATTAGCGATGCAATATTGAATGCAATTACACAAACAGCGGGAATTAACCTGCCCGATACATGTGGGGCAATTCGCGAATATGCCGCCAATCATACTTTGCCAGAAAACCTGTTATCCCCAGAGCATGCCGCAGATATCATGTGCGTGCCTACACGGTTGGCCGGGTTTTGCTATACGGCTGTGGCACTGGGGTGGAAATGGATTGGACTGTCAATCGGAAACAGCGTATTTGGTTTCGCATGTGGGGTGACGTTGATAATATGCTTTATAATGCTAAGCTGGCGATTCGCATTTATTGCGTTTGGTGTAATCGCAGATTTGTTCCTGGGGATTATTATGCTGCCATTTACCGCGTTGGCCGAAACAATCGGAAAAACATCGTACAAGGGAATCGCAGGCGATATATTTAATGGATTTATGGGAATATTTAAGGCAGAATCGCTGCAATCGCAGATATCACGCTTTATTAATGCGGCGTTGCACTTTATCGTATTAAGTGTTGTCATTGCGATTTGTGCGGCACTGTTGGGGGGAATTGTAGACTTTGGTGCGGTGGACGAACTGCCCGATTTCAACAGCCCGGGATTCTTTGTCACAATACTGGTGGTGGCGATAACTATGTACCTGGCGAAAAACGCAATGAAATTCGCAACCGATCTGGGCGGTGCAATAGATACAAAAATGGGCGATACATTAAAGTCTGATATAAAAACACTGTGGAAAAAAACCCAGGAAACCGCAAAATCGTGGGCAAAGGTTATCGGTTCAAAATAAATACTGATGTGATGTTTTTATCCTGTAATCGTAATGTATTCACGGGCAACCTTTTTAATGCCGCGGGTTTTGAATGCAACCGTTAATACAGAACCATTGTCTTCGATAACAACACCGCCCCCCAATTCGCTGTGCGAAACCAATTTACCAACGCATGATGCAGAGTGTGATACGGATTGTCTTTTTGAGTGCGGCGTATCATACGAACGCGGTATTTTATTACTGTATGCATATGAATATGATTGTCGGGGGGTGCCACCCTGAAAATCTAAAAAGCGATTGTCCATTTCTGTTATAAAACGACTGGGCGAGTTGTATTGACGCGAACCATACATTACACGCGACATAGAATTCGATATGACACAACGCCGGCGGGCACGAGTTATCGCAACATAAGCCAGGCGACGCTCTTCTTCGACAGAACCTTCGGCAATGGATTTTTCATTGGGAAATATACCATCTTCCCAGGCGGGCAGGAACACTGTATTAAACTCCAATCCCTTGGCTGCATGAATTGTCATTATACGAACCCCGTTATTATTCTGGGACGTTTCAGACGAATCATCATCGTCCGTCATCATCAGGGCTGCATGTTCCAAAAAATCCGCCAAAGTATCATACCGTGCAATCACAGATGACAATAATTCACGAATATTTGATATACGTTCTGGGGCATCTGCATCTTTGGATTCCGCCCACATTTGCATATAACCACTGTGTTCCAGCAAAGTTGTGGCCGCATCACGTGGGGACATAGATGACCAATCAAAATCAAACGCAGATAAAAACTGATCCGCAGTGGCACGCATCTTGGGCGACAAAGCCGCAGTACGCAACGCATCCATCAGGTGCGTACCAGACGAACGCAAACTGTCAATGGATTTTGGGCCAAAACCACGTCGTGGCTTGCCAATAATACGCAAAAAAGAAACATCATCAAAGGGATAAACCAATAATCGTAAATATGCAATCGCATCCCGTATTTCCATGCGGTCATAGAACTTGGTCGCACCAATCAAACGATATGGTATGCCGCGTGACGAAAACTCTTCTTCAAATATACGCGACAGACCACCACTGCGAATCAAAACCGCAATGTTTGAAAAGTCATTTGTCTGATTTCTTATAATCGCATCGGCGATAATACGCGACTCGTCCCGGTCGGTCGGCAGTGTTAAGATATAAACAGGTTCGCCACCATCATTACCAGTCGCCGCACGCAAATCTTTGCCCAAACGACCATGATTATGTCGTATCAGCGAGTTCGCCGCATTCAGTATGTTTGGTGTACTGCGATAATTGGTTTCCAGTCGGATTATCTGGGCATTGTTAAATGTCCGCTGGAAATTCAAAATATGCCGAATCTCGGCACCACGCCATGAATAGATAGACTGGTCATCATCACCAACACAGCATATATTCGGAACAGCAATATCACGTGTTAAAAATTTTAATAATTCCATTTGGGCATTGTTTGTATCCTGAAACTCGTCAACCAGAATATACTTAAACTGATTCTGATATCGCGACAGAACGTCAGGATGTGTGTCAAATAACCTTAGCACGTGCAAGATAATATCACCAAAATCAACCGCGTTTAATCGCAATAATTCTGCATTATAGGCATCGTATAATTTATCATGATATTTTAATGCAGACAATCCACCATCTTTGATTTTGGCAAAATCTTCTACATAATCAGCAGGACTTTTGGTTGATGCACTTAACAATGATTTTATAACAGATTTTTGGTCGTCTTCGTTATACACAATAAAGTTGCGTTGCAATCCAACCAATGGTGCATTTGAACGCAATATACGCAAACACATAGAATGAAAAGTTCCACACCATATATCACGCGAATCCCAGTCGCCATTTGATAAATCCATCAGACGAGATTGCATTTCTTTGGCCGCCTTGTTCGTAAAGGTTAACGCCAATACATTCCATGGCATCGCCAGATGTGAATTTAATATGTATGCTATGCGGGTGGTTAATACACGCGTCTTGCCCGTGCCAGCCCCAGATAATACCAACAATGGTCCATCCGTTGTTTCAACCGCCAGTCGCTGTTCGTTGTTAAGATTTTCTAGCATTGTGTCCATCGTTTCATTATAATAACACAAACTTTTACGATAAAGGAATGGATTTTTAGCAATGAAACGTATTATTTGCTTTGACATAGAAACAACAGGATTTGACTATCTGCACGGTGACCGCGTAATCGAAATCGGTGCCGTGGAAATACTGGATGGAAAAATTACGGATAATTCTTTCCATGAATACATTAACCCAGAAGGTAAAATTATCCCGCCAGATACATATATGGTTCATAAAATCTCGAATGCGTTTTTGGAAGACAAACCAAAAATGTCCGAAATTGCACCACAGTTCTTGGAATATATCGGGGACAGTCCAATTGTCGCACACAATGGTTTGGACTTTGACTTTCCTTTTGTTAATCACGAATTACAAAGACTGAATCTGAATATAATTCCACGTGAACAACAGATGGATACACTGGTTATCGCACGCAATCGCGTATTCGGCCCAAAAAGCTATACACTGGACGCGTTGGCAAAGTGGTATGGTATATCACTGACCGCACGTGCGGATGCACACGGGGCGTTAATTGACGCGGAAATTCTGGCCAAGGTGTATTTAGAACTGGAAAATACTGAACCCGCACCTGATATTCACGACATCATCGCAAAACAGCATGCGGCAATGCTGAACCATCCAAAAATCGGCGAAAGTTTCCCATACAGAAAGTTTGAACCAAAACCAGATGAACTGGAAAATCATCAAAGGTTTATGAAAAAAATTCTGAAATAAAAAATCCCCATTTTGGGGACTTTTTATTATCCACTGGTGCTGGATTTGACACACGATGTACCTTGGGGGGTATAGCCACTGTTACATTTACATCTGGTGTTCACGCACGTGCTCTCTTTACACTCATCAGATTGATACGTCGAATTATCAGGACACAACAATGACTGATAGAACATATTGGATATACTGTTGATACATTTGTCTGCATCGTTATCTGGACAACTGGTCGTATCTGCGGCAAATACCGCATAGGCACAAGTTAATGCAACATTGCGACATGCCCCACGCATTACTTTGTACACACTGTCCGCAGTCGCCGCAGATGACCATGTGTTTACCTGGGTTACCTGCTGATTATAACAGTTGGCAATGTCAACCATACACGATGACGAATAATCTGATATGATGTTGTACTGGGCCGCACGAATGTTTACCATCGCACGCTGGATATAATTTACAACTATATCGTTATACGCATCGTATTTGCCATCATCTGTATAGGTGTAACGCTGACATTTGTCCAGGACGGCACGACAAAGACCTTCGTCTGTTACGTTTTGACCCGTGCCAATTTTTTTCAACAAATACCTGACCATGCAAGAACCATCGTTACCACCCATGGCAGGCGAACCCGTGGGGTTTTCTTGGCATTTATCGCTGGCAATAACCTGTTTTTCATAGGCGTTCTTCAAATACGCATCGGTAATAGACGCGTTGTTATACTTTGTCATAAATGCCGTTATGTTTGATATTTTCTGCCCCAGAATCACTTCGCCATTTTCATCTATGTATGTCTTGGTCGGGTCAACACATTTAAAGTAATCATCACCACAGACCATGTCGTCCTTCATACAGTTTTCCAATGCGGCGATGCAACCTTTGGCATCGTATTGATTCTTGTTCTGCAATACAGCCAAGCGGGCCTTTTGCAGCATCAGGTTGGCACTGCGAACATTTGACACCAGGGTTTCGTTCATCTTGGTTAATCCCTGCTCGTACGAGACGCAATCTTTGTCAATTGCCAAATCGTAATTACCTGTTATTTGCTGGACGGTCGCACCCGCTTCTTTACACTTGTTTAATATAGTATTGCAACGGCGTTTGGCCGCATTGTACAGGTCTGTGCCACGCAGGTTAGAAAAACTGCCCCCAGTGCCGGTGTTTAAAAAATCCAGACTGAACATGTCAGATGTATCAGACGAAAAATCCAGGTTCATGTCCAGCGAGGTATATGTGTCAGCAGAATATGATGTGTTCGATACAGGATCGCGGATTAAATCTTCGATTGCCTCAAGCATGTTGCGATTGGTCGATGTATCAACCGTACCACTTAGTGCCTGTTCGGCCTCGGTCTCGTTCATGATGGCACGAATTTCATCCGCAGACAAACCAACATAGCGAATGCGTTGGGCAACCTCGTTCAATTGGGTGTTGGCATCTTTGACAGCCGATTCTACACGTGTATAGCGATTAAGATTAGATGAACATGAACAACGCTTTTGATTGGCGTCCAATACCGCACAAAATTGGTCCATGCATTCATTGTACTGCTGTTGGCAGGATTTGTTCAGTGCGGCCGTCTGTTCCAAACGGGCCGTTGCATCCGCAATCGATTCACGCGTAGATTCCGTTGCGGCACGTGATGTTATTTTACGTACAGCTTCGTCCATGTTCGAGCCAGTTTGTACACCAGTATTCCCAATGATGGCACGACCGCCAACCTCGGCAGTGGATGGACGTAAAACCAACCCGGCACGACGCACGGCAGGGTCACTGTTAATGCTGGCCGCGGATACGCGGGAATTACGACCAACCGTATTTACCGTCGCATTTAATTTGCCACGGGCGGATGTATCTGTATTGCCAGCGGCACTGACCGCACGCGAAATCGCGGCAACACGCGATGAAGAATCTGTTTCCACAGGTTCAGCAACAGATGTGCCGGAAAAAACCCGCGAAACCGCCGAACGTACCGCAGGCGTTGTGGCAGATTCTTCTGATTCAATGTTTTTTTTAGCCCCGCCAGATGTGGGCAATGTGCGCGATGGAACAGTGCGTACCCCAGAACGGACAATATCTTTTTTTTCCGCAGTACTGTCAGATGTTTTTTCCGTATTTTTTTCAGCCACGTCAGATGCGATTGACACAGTCGGCAGTGTACGCGATGCAACAACATCAGCCGCCATGGCGGGGGCGGCAACCATTAACGAAAAAAAACATGTTAATAATTTTCTCATTATCTTTTGGATAATTATATCATATTTTTATATGGAATAAAAATGTTTTCATTAAAAAATCCCCCATCTGGGGGATTTGGTTCCTAGTTGCTGGAATCGCTGTTTTCAAACCATTTTCGGACACTTTCTACACCGCTGTCCAGCAAGCACTTTTCACGTATGGCCGCAGAGTCATTGCCATTGTACGGTGCGTCTGCAGACACCTGCTCGCTGGTGCCGGTACCATTCAGGATTTCGTTCAGAGTCACAATATTGCGGCATGTATTTTGTGTATAATCTTGGTTATTATCACAATTGTCAGAGTCCGCTTTGTCAATGACCGCATAGAACTGGGACGTTGATGGATTACATATCATTTCCTCGTAACAATGTGGGACATTGGCAATTTGGGCACAGTATGTTTTTATACGTGCATCTGGCCATGACGCATTAGATGACTTTTGCGTTTCATAGCAGTCATAAATTTCACTGATACATTCGTTAAAGTTTGTACCGGCTGTAACCGCCGCCGTATAAATCGCGTCTTTTTCCTGGTTATAAAATTCCAGACGCTTTTGCTGCAATGCCTGTTGGGCGGCAACCTTTTGATAGCCGATGTTCTGGGCCGCAACACGCAATTGTTCGCCGTATGCGTCACAGTCGGCGTTCGCGTCCAGTGCATATTTTTGCATAATGCTGCGGCGTGCATCTGCAACAGGACCACGCAGACTGGAATATGGATCACCAGACGCAGATGTATATCCAAAACATGTTGCAGAATTTGATGCACTGTAACCACTGCTGGCATTAACAAAGTTTAATTCATATGAACCGGTGTTATTTACGGTTATGTGACTGTTGTAATTATATGGACACTGGGCGGCGCCATTGCTGCACTTGGTGCCGGATGGTGGGGTGCCACAGGCCTCGAATATACCGTTAAAGCAGGAATCCAATACGCGGGCACAAACGTTGTTGTGAGCGTATTCAAATAATTCATATCCCCATGTTTCCGCCAGCGAATCCGTTAATTCGTCAGACGCATCCAACGCACCACCAATGCCCGCCATGCCATTAACCACACTGGATAAATTGTCAAACGCACCCAACAGACCGTCTTCGTCTTTGTCCAAAATCGTTATCGTTTGTTCTTTGGCATCGGCCCAGGCCTGAAGTGATGACAGAATGTCGGAACCACTGCCATCTATTTTACTGATATCAAACCCAAAAGTATTGCCAGATTCAGAACAATATGATGGCTTGGTACAGGATGTGACCGCTTTACCATTTTCATAAATACCATGATCAGAACACCATTCTATGGCCTGCTCTGAGCTTTCACCATACTGTTTGGTCACATCCTGCCACGAAACACAGTTCATAACCTTTTCTGCATCGGTCAGCATAAACGCCTGGGATACATCTTTGCCCCTGTTCGCAACCAGTAATGCCAGTTCACCCGACACCTTAATCAATTCTTCGTTCGCTGTTTCCAGTTGAGATTCCGCCTCGGCAAAGGCACGGACACGACCAGCACATGCACAACGGCGTTGGGCCGCATTACGTGCCGTGCAAATTTCGTCCATGCACGTATAATATGATTCCAAACAATTATTAAATGCGTCCGCAGATATCAAACCAGTTGTGGAATCTATGATATTCGAGTAATTGCCCGTATACAGTTTACCCGACAAATATGAATAAGATGATGTATCCGACGATGTCTTGGAACCACGAATTGCACCACCCTGTAATGAAATACGGGCATTATTGACCGCATCTGTCGTTGCCGTACGGGCACGAACCGAACGGGACGCAGTCGCATTGGCACGGGTCGTAACCGCATTTTGACGTGACACAACATTACGCGACTGATTCACGCGACCCACCGCCGCATCAGCCCGTGTTGTCGCAACACGCGACCTGACCGCACGATTTGGGGCAGCCGTCGCACGCGATGTGGCACCAACATTATTCTGACCCGCAACCGTCGTACGTGCAACCGTCGCACGATTTGCAGATGTGGTGCGCGGACTGGCCCGCCCAGACGAACGTGGTGTTGCATTCGAACGACCATTTTGGACACCCATCAACCTATTCGCATCAATCGGGGCAATCGGATCCGCCAAAACCGAACGCATAGACAATAATGTAGAACATACAAAAAACGCCCCAGCCAGTAAAAATACTGTACTGACCGCATTCTTGACGGAATCTGCAATCTTTTGACTTTTCATTAAGCTCTCCCTGTATTCTGGGCGTCCCCAGAAATCCAACCTTTTACGCATCATAACACACAGCATGTGTGTTCATTTTGTTTAATTATAACAATTTTTTTTGACTGTGTAAACAACTAATACACAGGTATATGGGGCAATTTTATGAAATCTGTCCAGTGGAATATGCAAAAAATCACGAATATAATTTTATCTATGAAAAAAGCTTGTTTATGTTTTGCCATATTGTTTTGTACAAACACACATGCAAACCCAATGTTTGCAGATAACAATTGGAACAGTGTCGGTATACTGGTCGCACAAAGTACAGGACACGGAGACCTGGGACATCTGTTATGGCCCTGGGATTGGAAAATAGGCCCATCAACTATGCTGATGCTGCAATACAGCCAGCCCACACAAATACTTAGACTGCCCGCACGCGTCAATATTCATGTGCTGCAAAATATCGCATACAACAGTGCAGATGACACATCGTTCGGGGCGGTCGGAATCGCATGGGATGTCGTTGTGTTTCAAAAATGCGGATGGTACGCAGGCGTCGGAATCGGCCCGTATATGCGTGACAGCGGTGACAGGTATGTCGAAAGCCGCCTGGTATTCGGCGAACGGGCCTTTGTTGGTAAAAATATAACAGATACGGTGCGGGCAGAACTGTTTACTATCCATTTCTCGAATGGTGATTTTACCGAACTTAATCGTGGATTTAACTTTCTGGGACTGGGGATAAATTACAGTTTCTGATAAAAAAGGGGGGCACCATCTGGCACCCCGATAAAAGTCTATTTCGTGACTTCATCACAGATTAAATCGACCGCATTGTTTGGGGTCAATGCCTTGACCGCCATTTTCTGCAGCCGGATTGGATTTTCAAACAATTCTGACAAGGTAGATGATAACCACTTGGCAGTAAACCGAGATTGCTCTATGGCAAAACCACCGCCGGTTTTGGCAAAACTGGCCGCGTTGGCCGCCTGGTCCGGATTGATACCCAGCGGCACCAATATCGCAGGACGACCAATTGTTTGCAATTCTACAACTGTGCTGGCACCGCTGCGACCAATCACCAGGTCTGCCCCAGCAATCGCACCCGCCATGTCATGGATAAATGACAGGACGTTCGCACGAATACCATTGTCTGCATAAAAACGCTGCAACTTTTCTACGTTTTCAGGCCGCGTCTGATGCGTTACAAATATCTTTTTGTTCTTTAATGACGCAACCGCTGTGGGGACAACATCGTCCAAAATCTGGGCCCCCAACGACCCCCCCGTAACCAATAACCGCGATGCACCGGGTAATGCAGAACCCGCCGCCGCCAAAAATTCACTGCGTACCGGTAAACCCGTAAATACCACCCGCGTGGCCGAGGACGGCATACCAGATACATTTGGAAAACTGGTCATCAGAGTCCTGACCCAACGCATCGCAAATTTATTCGCACGACCAATCGCAGCATTCTGTTCATGCAAAAATGTCGGTACACCCCAAACGTGTGCCGCAAAAACCGCAGGTACAGATGCATACCCACCAAAGGCAACAACCCTGTCCGGACGAAATACCATAAAACGCAATGTTAATGCCGCCGCAGATACACCAATCTTGGTCAATGCCCATATTTGACGCATACGACTTTTCGCACCAACACCCGATGCCCATACGTGCGACAAACGTGCGCCAGATGGCATGCCACGACGAACCATATCTTGAACGCGACCATCACACGAAATCGTCACACGATGCCCACAAGACGATAAACAATTGGCCACACTGAGGGCCGGATAAACATGTCCACCCGTTCCGCCCGTCGCAATCCATATTTTCATATCACACCCCCTGTTATTTCTTATTTCCACCTGTCTTCACGTATCAGTGCCAATATCATACCAAATAATAAACAGTATGCCAGCAACGAACTGCCCCCGTACGAGATAAACGGCAAAGTCATACCCTTGGGTGCAAACAGGTTTAATGTCGTTAACATGTTAAAGCATATCTGAATACCAAATAACGCCGCAGTTCCACCAACCGCGTATAAAACAAATAAATCACGGGCACGGGTCGCGTTTACAATCAATCGCCTGAATACATAAAATAACAACACCAGTAAGCCGCATGCCAGTATCGCACCAATGTCTTCGGCAATCGCAGCAAAAATAAAGTCTGTATGAACGTCTGGTAAATACTGCTTTACAAACGCGTCGTCCCCCGCACCCAACAGACCACCATTGCGTATCGCATCAATCGAATTGTCAACCTGGTACGTGTCCCCATCACCCGTAAAAAATGCAACCAGTCGACGATGTATATGACCAAATGTAAAAAAACCAACCGTTAACATCAATACTGCACCACCCGCCAACACAGGTATAAAAAACAACGGCATACCCGCAATAAATATCATCGCAGAAAATACCCCCAGGTATAATACAGATGTACCAAAGTCCGGATGATTAAATATAATCAGCAATACCAATAAAAATACCGCCAAATAATACACCCAACTGAGCCAGGTGTCAAAACGCCATGCCGCCTTGTTTGTGAAAATATTAGAACCATAACGCTGCTTCATCAAAGACAAAAAGTACGCCGTCATAATAATAAAACCGGGCTTCATAATATCTGATGGCATCACATTAAAAAAACCAAACGATATAAATCGGGCCGAGTTCTTGATAATATGCGGTGAAATTACCGTTATCGGCAATAAAGCCAAACCAACCACCAAATTCAACGCCGCCAGGTATAAAACCTGTTTCTTGGTCAGAAAACTGGCCCCAAACAAAAGCGTCAAACCCATAATATAAAATGGAACCGCCTTGCCCAGAAAAAAATGCCAGGATTGACCAATACGCTCGGCCGCGACAGACCCCGCCGACAATGCAAATATAACAGATAAAACCATCATCAACAGAATACAACCCAACAGACGACGATCCGTTTCAAAATACCAACTGGTTAATTTACTGTCTTCGGTGCGTGTAATCTTGAACATATTACCGATAATCCCCAACGTTTATGCAAACTTTAATAAAACCAATGCCAGACCAGAAAATAATACAGATATGATAAAGAAACGTTCTACTATCTTGCTCTCGGGCCAGCCCAGTTCTTCAAAGTGATGATGCAATGGTGCACGCAAAAATATGCGACGACCAGTGCCCGTGATTTTACGCGTAATCTTGAAATACATGGTCTGGGTAAACGAAGACAACAGTATCAAAACCATCATGCCCGCCGCAATCCCCATAATCAATTCCGATTTCAACAGCATCGCAACCGTACCCATAAATCCGCCCAACGCCAATGAACCTACATCCCCCATGAATATAGACGCAGGACGAGCATTAAACCACAAAAATCCCAGCACAGCACCAAACGCCGCCCCCAGAACCGCGTACAACCCACTGGCCATAGGCAGAAACATTACCGTGTCCATAAAACCAATACGGGTCGCACCATACAAGGCAACCACCAACACAACCAACACTGGCATATACAATTTGGCCAACATTCCGTCCAGACCGTCAGTAATATTTGTTGCGTTGGCACTGCCACAAATAACAAAATAACCAAACAGATAATACCATATACCCAATGGCAATATTATGCCGGCACCAATCGCCAATGAATATTCTGGAATATATGGCGGCATGGTTTTATTTATTAAATATGCCAAAATTACTACAAATATCCCTTCGACAAATAAACGGGTCGCAGGCGACAGACCGTTTGATGCCTTGCTGGACTGAGAGGTAACCTTTTTATAATCGTCAACAAAACCCAACGCACCAAACATCACCAGGGCAGACAACGCAATCCAGCCAGTTGGATTAGACAGAGGCATAAACAGCAAACTGCCAATCAAAATTGCAATCAAAACCAATATGCCACCCATGGTGGGGGTGCCCGCCTTTTTACGGTGCGATTCTGGCACATTTTCACTGATGGGTTGGCCCCGCTTTTGCACAGTGTGCATCGCACGAATAAACGAACGACCAAACATCAGCATTATCATAAATGAAATAAAAAATGCCCCGGCAAACTGAGTCCACCCACTGGCAAAAAATGATAACCCATGACCATAAAAATAATCTGTCAGCATATAAAATCCTTTTTCCTTTATGCTGACATTCTATCACAAAAGATTCCAGATACAAATGTTATTATTCGATTAAAACACACCACCAACAACCGCATCAGAACCCGGTGCAGAACGCGTCGGGGCAGGATTCGGGGTTTGACCGGGCTTAAAGGCCTCTTGTATTATCATACCGGATGGGTCCGCCGATGCAGCGGCACCACTGCGACGGTTGACACGCATAAACGTCATGCCATCAGGTACCGCAAAGGGCTGATTCTTGTCATTTTCCAGCGCAACACGCATAAAGTCCGCAAAGACACGTGCCGCCATGTGCGACCCCGCCCCACGACCCAATGACTTTGGTGTGTCGTACCCCAGATAAACACCCGCAATTAAATCCTTGGAAAAGCCAACAAACCACACATCTTTGACATCGTTTGTGGTACCCGTCTTGCCCGCAATGGTATGACCAGGAACACGGGCCTGTTTGCCGGTGCCACGTTCAACCGCCCCCTGTAAAATAGATACCATTTGATACAGACTTTGCGGGTCAGACAAAGGTTCAGACTCTGTCACTGTTTCAGGGGGCAATAAATCAGGCGACCACTTAATAATTTCGGTTGGCGTGCCATCAATAACACGACCATATCTGTCTGCGATATAGTCAACCAATTTTGGCTGAATCACACGACCACCATTGATAAAGGCAGAATAACCCAAAACCAGTTTTTCCAGTGTCGTTTCGCCAGACCCCAATGCCATAGATAAATTCATGTTCGGCATATCTGATGGATATACACCAAAACGTTGGGCGGCCTCGATTGCATTTTCTGTTCCAATTTGCTCGACCAAACGCACGGTCGGAACATTGCGTGATGTTTCCAACGACAAACGCAGTGGGACATCACCCAAAAACTTCTTGTCATAATTTTCGGGTTTCCATAATGTGTCATTTTCGCGCCAGCCAACAATCGGTGCGTCCAGTATCATTGTTTGCGGACTGTATCCGCGTTCCAATGCCGCCAGATATACAAACGGCTTTATCGTTGAACCAATTTGTCGATACGCCTGGGTGGCACGGTTAAACGAACTGTCACGAAATGAACGACCACCCGTCATCGCAACAATACGACCCGTGTGCGGATTCATAGCAATAATTGCACCCTGTAATTTTTCATCGCGACCCGCATTATACGCATCCAGTTCTTTGTTCAATGCGTTTGATGCCGCAATCTGCAATTCAGGTACAATTGTTGTCTTGATATACAGTCCCTGGTTATACAATGTTTCACGCCCAAGCGTTCCCAACAGCTGACGACGAACATCTTCGGCAAAATATTGAAACTCGGGCTGCATCTGGGCGGTAAAACCACTGTTGATATTTAAATCCTCGGCGGCGGCAGATGCGGCCTGGGCAGCTGTTATAAACCCTTCTTCCTGCATGCGACGAAGCACATAGTTGCGACGTTCAACCGCACGGTCGCGATTGTTTGGTGCCTTGGGCAAGGATGCCAAAAATGCACATTCTGCCAATGTTAATTCTGATACGGGCTTGTTAAAATACATCAAGGCAGCAGACCCAACACCATAGGCGCGTGCCCCCAAAAATATCTGATTCATATACAGGGTTAAAATATGCTGTTTGGAAAACGCACGTTCCAGACGAAGTGCTAATATGGCCTCGCGTATTTTTCTGGAAATGGTGCGTTCAGATGTTAAAAAGAAATTCTTGGCAACCTGCTGCGTGATGGTCGACGCACCAGATAATGTCGCATCATAGCCCATCAATCGCAGACCATTATTGGCAACAGCACGAATTATACCCTGGATATCAATACCGGGATGTGTCCAGAAATTTTGGTCTTCGGCCGCAATAAACGCATTTACCAACTGGGGTGGTAAATCCGCATAATCAATGAATACACGACGTTCTTCGGCATATTCAATCAGCAACGAACCATCAGACGCATACAGACGGGTTGCAACCGGTGGTGCATAGGTCGCCAACTGTTTATAATCAGGTAAATCATTACCATATATCAAAACCAGTGCCGCCAGTGATGCAATGCCAGCAACAAATGCCCAAAAAATTATGTTTAACAATATACGTATGATTTTCTTGAATTTCATAATGTCTAATATTTTATGCTAAAAAAGCCCGGTTTGCAATTGTTTAGTTATTTTTATCTGATATAATAATCAACAGACAGGTACCAAGGAGATAGCATATGGTCAGTAAAATTAAAAAAGCCATTATTATGGGCGGAATTGCCGCAATCAGCACAGGCGCACCCGCAAAAACCCCACAAAAAAATAATGACGAACATATAAAAAAAGAAGTTCAAATTTCAGACACCAGACAAATTGTTGGAAACTTTATCGCCAAACGTGAATCAAATGTTTATATCATAAATTCCGAAAATAAATACATGATGTGGTATCTGGATACAGACAAAGATGGACTGGAAGATACAATACTGGCACAAATTATCGGACCAAATATTCCACAAATAGACTTTTACCCGGGAACACCACTGAAAATAACGGAAAAGAAAATAAATAACCAGTGGGTAATTCAAGAAATAGAAATCGATAAAAAAAGCAGAACAATTAAACCTGTTGAATTTTCCAGATAAAAAAAATCCCCCGATTGGGGGATTTGTTTTAGTTCTTGCGTGGGTATTTGACCGCTGCCTGGGCCGCCGCAAGACGTGCAATTGGCACACGGAACGGTGAACATGACACCGAATCAAATCCACACTGGTGGAAGAACATAATAGATTCTGGATCACCACCATGTTCACCACATACACCCAGATGGATGTGTTCGCCACGGGTCGCACGCGCCTTTTTCACCGCATCTTTTATCAACAGACCAACACCGGCCTGGTCAACAGATGCAAATGGGTCTGCAACATAAACACCACGTGCACGATATTCATCCAAAATCTTGGCCGTGTCGTCACGGGACATACCCAATGTTGTCTGGGTCAGGTCGTTGGTGCCGAATTCAAAGAATTCACAACTTTCTGCGATTTCATTTGCCAGAACCGCTGCACGTGGCAATTCAATCATAGAACCCACTGTGTATTCAACGGATTCACCAGTTTCTGCAAACAATGATTGGGCGGTGGCATCGATAACTGCCTTGACAATATCGACTTCTTTTTTCGAACCAACCAATGGAACTTCGATTTCTGGGAATACACGGATGCCTGCCTTTTTAACCTCTAATGCAGCAGACAAAATCGCACGTGTTTGCATTTCACAGATTTCTGGGTATGTAATCGCCAGACGGCAACCACGATGACCCAACATTGGATTCTGTTCATGCAACTGTTCCGCACGCTGTTTAATGAATTCAACAGATTTGCCAATATGCGATGCCAATTCTTCGATTTCTGCATCGGTGTGTGGCAAGAATTCATGTAATGGTGGGTCAATCAGACGAACTGTAACCGGCAGACCATCCATAATCTTGAACAGCTCGATAAAGTCGGCACGCTGGTATGGCAACAGTTTTGCCAATGCCGCACGGCGACCGGTTTCGTCTTCGGCCAGAATCATTTCACGCATATCCTGGATACGGGATGGGTCAAAGAACATGTGTTCTGTACGTGCCAGACCAATACCTTCGGCACCGAAATCACGTGCCTGTTTCGCGTCTTTTGGTGTTTCGGCGTTGGCCTTGACCGTCAATGTTTTGATTTCATCAACCCACTGCATCAATGTGCCAAAGTTACCAGTCAATTCAACAGATACTGTTGGGATTTTGCCTTCGATAATTTGCCCCTTGGCACCGTCAATTGAAATCCAATCGCCTTCGTTAATTACAACACCAGATGTTGTCTTTAATGTTTTTGATTCATAGTCAATTTTGATGTCAGGCGAACCTGATACGCATGGTGTACCCATACCACGGGCAACCACAGCGGCGTGTGATGTCATACCACCACGGGCAGTAATAACACCCTGGGCTGCGTTCATACCGGCGATGTCTTCGGGTGATGTTTCGATACGGATTAACATAACCTTTTTACCGGCGGCCGCCCATTTTTCTGCGTCTTCGGCATTAAATACAGCCATACCCACAGCCGCACCAGGTGATGCAGGCAGACCAGTTGCGATAACTTTCTTTTCTGCACGTGGATCCAGCATTGGGTGCAATAAATGGTCCAGCTGGTCCGCACCAACACGCAAGATTGCCTCTTCTTTGGTCAACAGCCCTTCGGACACCATTTCAACCGCCATGCGAACAGCCGCCGCCGCAGTACGTTTACCATTACGGCACTGTAACATCCACAGTTTCCCATGTTCGATGGTGAATTCCATGTCCTGCATGTCTTTATAGTGCTGTTCCAACTTTTCACGAACATCGCACAGTTCCTGATATACTGCTGGCATTGCTTCTTCCAATGACAGGCGACCGGAATCATCCTTGCTCATTGGTTGTGGGGTGCGAATACCCGCAACAACGTCTTCGCCCTGGGCATTAATCAAATATTCACCATAGTATTTATTTTCACCTGTGGCTGGGTCACGGCTGAAACATACACCAGTTGCAGAATCATCGCCAGAATTACCAAATACCATTGCCTGGACGTTAACTGCGGTACCCCAATCAGCAGGGATATTGTTCAATTTACGATATGTAATGGCCTTTTTACTCATCCACGAGCCGAACACTGCACCGATACCCATTTCCAACTGTTTCCATGGGTCCTGGGGGAATACTTTGCCAATCTTGACACCGATTTCTTTGAATTTTTCAACCAATTCTTTCAAATCTTCGGCGGTCAATTCTGTGTCCAGTTTATAACCCCTGTCTTCCTTCATGCGTTCCAGTGTGTGTTCAAACAGGTCGATATCTGCACCCATAACAACTTCGCTGAACATCATGATAAAGCGACGATATGAATCGTATGCAAAACGTTCGTTGCCAGAAATTTTCGCCAATGCACAAACTGTTTCGTCATTCAAACCCAAATTCAAAACTGTGTCCATCATCCCAGGCATAGATACACGGGCACCAGAACGCACAGATACCAACAATGGGTTTTCCATGTCTGCAAACTTTTTACCCATAATGGATTCAACATGTGCAATACCGGCACGTACCTGGTCCATCAAGTCAGATGGATATGTCTGATTGTTATCATAGTAATATTTACACACATCGGTTGTAACGGTAAAACCCGCAGGAACAGGCAAACCAACCAAGTTCATTTCAGCCAAATTTGCACCTTTGCCACCCAGCAGATTTCGCATATCTGCCTGACCTTCGGCCTGGCCGTTGCCAAAGGTATATACCCATTTATTAGTCATAAGTTCTCCTTTTAATAATAATTTAAGGCCAAAGGATTGTGGGGCATGGTCAAGATAATTGCAAGAAAAAAATCGGCACAAAAACCGATTTTTTTACATTGTACATGCACAACAAATCGAAAACAATTTCGATTGCTCTGAATCAGAGCGGGAATTTAGCACAATCGGTGCACGCGCACCAACAACAACCCCACCAAATATCCAATCACCAAATTGAACCATGGCCTTAATCGTGTTGTTGCCCGCTTCGATATTATCAAAGACCAAAATATCTGCATCACCCGCAACAGACCCGCGATAACCCTTGGCAAGAACTGCCTCAGGGGACACCGCCAAGTCAAATGATATAGGCCCCGATAAAATACAGCCACGCAACAGGCCAGATTTGTTCATTTCATGTAACGCCGCCGCGTCAACCGTTGCAGGCATCTTGGGATTTAGTGTTTCAACCGCACACAGTGTCGCAACATGCGGATATTCACGACAACCCATATGTCGCGCAAAAGATACAGCGTTTTTAATCAGGTCAACCTTTTGTTCTAAGCTGGGGTACATAACCATTGCGATATCAGTTAGAAATAACCGCTGATGGCGTGATGGGGAATACAAAACCGCAACGTGCGACAATATCCCGTCACCACGAATACCTGTTTCACGATTTAACACCGCCCTTAGGATATCTGCGGTATGAATTTGGCCCTTCATTAAAATATTTGCACGACCATCACGAACCAGGGATACCGCCGTATTCGCAGATTCTGCTTCATCTGCACAGTGCATAATCGTAAAAGGCGAAATGTCAATATTATGCCGGCGTGCCACAGTTCTTATTTCATTTTCATCGCCACATAAAATCGCATTTACAAAACCCATTTTATGGGCCGCAATTAATGAACACAATGCGTTCGTATCCGTCGCACATGCCAATGCAACGGTACGCGGTGTGTCGGGGCACATAGATAATAATTTTTGTTCAAAATCTGGTGTCATATTCCCCCCTTTTTTTTGGATATCGCGGGTACAGAATAGAATATTTTCACACAATAATGCAAATAAAAAAACCGCCCAGATGGGCGGAATTTTCTATTTGTTTTTCGTATTCAAAAACTGTTCGCGTACCGTGTGCAAGATTTTATTGTATATGTCATTTTTAAAATTGATGTCGGATAATTTATAATCCTTGGCCGTTGATGCACGACGATTGTATTCGGAATCCAAAATATTGTATAACTGTTTGGTTGGAACAAATAAATGTTTATTCTGGTCGTGAAACATGTTGTTTACATCAGAAGCATTATCACGTTCATAGCGACTGCATAAATAATAACCATCACATGATGCCATTGTGCCATACTCTAGAACAGTATTAAACTTTACATTTTCACGTCCATATATGCGGACGCATTTTCTTAAACGCATGTCTTTTGAATTTTCAAAAATACGAACCTCGTACCGCTCGTGCATGCCGGGTTTGAAATCCCAACGTCCCCAAGACTTTATATTTCTAAATAATTTAGGCAATACGTAAACCGGTGTGCGTGCAATGCTGATTTCATAGTTTTCAATCAATGCACTGTATACATTATGTTCAGCAACAAATGTGCTGATATCCAATTTGGATAAATCACTGTGTGCCAGTATGTTAACCAAATCGGTCATAAAGTCCCGCTGAGATTGTTGGGCAGGTGTTAAATAAGCAGGTTCTTTTTTAAACATTTTTTGCCTTTATTTGATATCAGTATAGACCAAAAACATATATTGTCAACAATTATTTTGTCTTTAACAAACGTTGCTCTATGCATCCCAGCATACGATTACGGACATTGTCCATGTCCTGGCCATTGCGAATTGGCGACAAATTATTTAAGGGCATATTCAATCTGCGACGGGAACTTTCACAATCCAGCAATGTGAATATATCACGGCACGGCTCGAATAAATGATAGTTTGGCGACTGATACAGGTCATATTGCTGTTTCGATGTCAGGCCACGCTTTTGATATGAACGTGCACGATAGTGCCCCATATCACTGGCCATCGTGCCATGATGCATTACAACATTGTACCCGCTGTGCAAAATGGCAGCAAATGGAACCTCGACCATGCGTATGTTATACATGTTTTCCGAAATATAAATCTCGTACCGCTCGAAGCGGTCACCCAACAATTGCCAATCCCCGCGATTAAACAGCTGGTGCAGCATTGTTTCATAGGCATATACAGGTGTACGTGTAATAGAAATCTCGTAATTATCTATCAAAATACTGTGTGTTCTGTGATGTTTCTGGGGGCCAGTTGTTGTGCGTAAATCCAGTTTAGATAAATCACTGCGTTGCAATAAACATGCAATGTCTATCAAAAACTGACGTTCTGTGTTACTGTTCGAAACTGTCGTTGTCATGATAATAAAAAAACCTTTTACCTTTCGTTGGCAAAGATTAATGAATATATTCATAAACGTCAATGCTTTTTATTGTGAAAAAAACACACCACACGGATAACAACAATGTGGTGTGTAATTTTTCTCCTTTCTGGACCCTGGGCTATGTTCACTTTAACAAAGT
Organism: Alphaproteobacteria bacterium; assembly: GCA_017522445.1. Taxonomy (GTDB): domain Bacteria; phylum Pseudomonadota; class Alphaproteobacteria; order Rs-D84; family Rs-D84; genus Enterousia. The sequence goes on along the minus strand of JAFWZK010000014.1, from coordinate 3,520 downwards.
ACAAATGATAAATGCAATACAAAAAATATATTTTACAGATTTTATGCTTTTTGTCCTGTGGTGATGCAAAAACAAAGATGATATCATCACGGCCATGACACGAAAATATACAGCCGCCGCCGCAATCGTCCTGGGGATGCATGATGCACTGGTTTCTACAATTGGAATGATTGGCGGTTTAACGTTTGCAGATATAGACAGATATACAATTATACTGTCTGTGGTAATCGCATCTGTGGCGGCAGGGCTGTCTATGGGGGTATCTAATTATCTGGCAGAAAAGACAAACAACAATTCGAATGCACTGCGGGCAGGAACAATCACAGGTGCTGCATTTGTGACAACATGCGTTTTCTTGGTAATGCCATTTTTTATTATACCAAACACATACCATGCATTGGGAATGTCACTGGCTTTAACAGTGCTGATTATTCTGGGATGTAATTTGTGCATATGCAAACTGTATGGCAGAAATTTTTGGCACCATGCAATTGAAATGCTGGCCATTTGTATGGGGGTGTCAATAATATCTTTCCTGATTGGCGAGGCCGCAAAATATACCCTGGGGGTATATATCTAGCGGGTACGAAGGCGGCCGTTGCGATGCGGACAATTTTTGGCAAATATTTCCCGGTATGCGGCCCCACCCAATGCAGATGGACAATTTCTGTAACTGCATGCCCTGGAACGATTTGGATTATATTTACAACAGAATATACGAATGGGTTCGGTCCATTTAACCTCGTCGCGTAAATAACGACATGCAATATCAAAGAACTCGGTCGCGGCAACCGTATCCATACGTCCACGAACACGATATTCTTCACTGTATGCTGATGTCTGCTTGATGATGTGTACAGCATAAAATTCTTTGTCGTGCGTGATATAGACGTCGCCATTTTCATGACTGTAACTTTTTATTGCCCCCAAGGAACTGTAAAACACACCAGACACTGGCATCATTGGCATCGTTATACCCCTTTTGTATCTTAAAAATTATGGGCTAATGGTAACATATAAATCGCAGTATTCAACAAAAAACCGCCCATTTGGACGGCATATTTGTTATTTAGACTTTTGTGCTTTTTTGTAATTATCACATAACTTTTTTATAATGTGCGCCTTTTTCCATGCCTCTGAAATACTGGAACATTTCGCAGATACCACTTCACCATACTCGCTTTTATACTGCAAGATACGCAACCCACCTATGCAAGGATAAAAAGTATAAGAAACATTGTGATCTTGTTCCTTTCTTTCCGTGAAAGTACCCAAAACACAATGTTCAGAACAACCGTCACAGCAAACCGAATTATTTTGTTGAAATGGCATAGCTAACCCCTTTGTTTATTTTTTTCGCCCATATAATACTGCACATGAACTATTTTGCAACAGAAAACCGCTTGGCCAAGGTATAAAAATCAGCGAGTGCGAATCTGGCGATAAAGACAATGCTGGCTTAGTGTACGCCATGTGGTCGCATTAAATATACGTGGACAGTTATCTGCACAGCATGATTTAACTGTTAACGGTCTGTATTCACAACTGTATTCGTACACCGATGTTCCAGGGGCGGTGGTGTTGGTGCCCAGTGGCTTGATAATGCGTCCAGAATTGTCATTTATATTCATTTTTTCCTTATCCCTTTGCTGTTAAATTTATTGCGTTCGGCGGAATACAATAGCACAAAAATCCCCCAGGTCAAACATAAAAAAACCGCCCAGATGGGCGGTGGGATTATTTTTCAGATACAACCGACGGATCCTTTTTACGACCGCGGGTATGTGTTGATTGATATGCGCGACGCTGTTTGGTTATTTCGTATAAAACAATACCGGTTGATACGGCCAGGTTAAAACTTTCGATTATTCCATGCATTTCAATCGCAACACATGCCACCGCATGCGTAACGGCAGTATCACTGATTCCAGTGGCTTCGTTGCCAAACCACACAGCCAAACGTTTTTGTGTAAAATCACCGTTCTGCAAAATAACGTTTGTTTTGCCCTTGATGTGTGGGGATGTGACGACCGACACATATTTATTTTTGTTCAAATGTTCTATACACTCAATCGTGGATTTAAACTTTTTAACAAAAGTCCACTTAACCGCCCCGACCGATGATTTAAGCAATGTGTTACGCGTGCGAATTTCGTCCCAGGCATCCGGAACAACATTTCTTTCATCGACAATGTATAACTTTTCCACCCCCAGGGCATTTATATTACGAATAACTGCCCCAATGTTTTTTGGATCACTGGGGTTTTCAAGAACAGCAATAAGATTCTTGCATCTGCCACGTTTGGCCGCGTTTGCTTTGACACGTAATCCAGATAACATAATTACTCCTTGGGCTTGGTTGGCGATATTATACCGTGTATTTGTCATTTGACAACAAAAAACCGCCCAATGGGCGGTGGGGGTTATTTAATATTGTACAGTTTTTTGTAATCTTCCCAGGTTGGGCGTACATAGTAAGGTGTAAAATACCCGTCCATTGACATACTTAGTTTTTCGGTGCAACACTCGCAAGTTCCATCAAAAACTATTCCATCTAACAAGCATGCATTTGCTATTGCGTAATCTTTGCATGTTTTTTCGCAGCCGCGCCTTGTATGAACTCGCCTGTTAAACTCTAGTTTCCACCGAGAGTTTTTGGCAGTGCAAATCCCTTTTGCTTTTAATACTTTGTTGTATTCTTCTTCTGATGTGAATATATCAATATTGTTGATATTGTTGATTTGTTCCCGTTCGTGTTTACTGATTAGTTCATTGTGTTTTTCTGCAATATTTATGGTGCAGCCTATGCAGTTTTCAACATACCCAGGGATATCTTTATCGCTAAGAGTAATCTTGTGTTTATGTACAGCTGTGCATAGGCTAAAAAAATATTCTAATGTTATATTGGCTCCCTCGGATATTGTTTCTGCTATGTATTCAGCAATCTCGTCTTTTACACCGTATCCTATGAAAGTACATTTATTGGTATTAAGGCTCTCATATATAGCTCGTATGCTTATGACAGAATTCATTGAATCATAGGAACTTAAGTTTGTGTCTACATATGATGTATTTTCGCAATAACCGCCGGTCATAGAGAGAAATACAGCAAAAAAAGCCGATAATACTTTCTTCATTTTATTTTAGCGCCCCCTCGCATTCATCGGCAACCGTTGCCGCACGTTTAATTGCACTTATCTGTGTTGCGTTAAATATTGTGGCGGATAAACTTGCCGCGGTTGTACCACCCGCCAATACATTTGCCGCAGTGTTCAGGTTCTTTTCGCGTTGTGCATCATCGCCATTGCGAACACCGTCTGAATTTGCCGATGCAGATGTTATTGTGCCGGCCAGACCCAACCCCGCACCAATACCACTGGATACGGTTGCGCCCGTTGAACGTTTGTTGATTGAACTGATATCAACCGTGGTCCATGCATCGCATGCACGAATTATATTTTCCGCATGTGCTAAATCTGCATCCGTGGCACTGCCGTCTATGCGTGCCTGCATGCGGACA
>JAFWZK010000013.1 GCA_017522445.1 Alphaproteobacteria bacterium | reverse complement strand
CGGACTTGCTGCTGTATTCCAAGGTTTCGTCATCTATGAAAACATCCTGGCCGCGGGTCGCATTCAGATATGACGATATGTCCAGACGCTCGACCGTGAAGTTTATACGGTCAGACACAACATTGCCACGCACGTTCCATACCCCAGGCCCCGTAAAACCCGTGGAACCAGTCGTCATCGCAAAATCATATACCGATATATCGTTGGCAGTAAAATTGCCCGTTTCACCATATAATGATACAGTTTTCGCAGACACACTGTCCGCATGCAGTGTGCCACGCGATAATGTCAAAGCAGACCCGCCAGACGAATTTTGAAATACTGTTTTTGATGCATACATTTCTGCAATTCTGTTTCGAATCTTTTTCCCAGACTCTATACCAGATATGGTCAAAGTATTAAACTGGGCAGAGTCAAATTCGCCACGAACACAAAATATGTTACCCACGTTATTCAACACAAATCCGCCCATGTTTAAATCAGTCAGAAAACCACTGTTTTCCAAATTTGGTTCATTGCGACGAACAATGTCCGAGTATGTATCTGTCAGTTCTATCCCCACGCGAATAACATCTGGGGAATCAGATGGCGATGCATAAAAACCAATGCGTCGAACCAATTCTGCACGCATAACACCATTTAAATGACCACCAGATAATTCCAAATACGCAGATATAGATGCCGGTGTCTTGTGAATTATCAATGATATGTCCTGGCCCAGGGCAGTTTTGGGAACAAAACCCAACGGCAAACCATAGGATTCCAATGTGTCCGCAAAATCACGCCCAGATATAACAGTCGTTTCATAGGGAAGATTCTTGGCGTTTTCACGAATAAATATGCGTGATGCAGTTTGGGCAACATCAACCTGGCGCGTGGCAGAATACATGCGGGAATCTGTATCACGCCCCACCATCTGACGCGACACAAACGGAATAAATGCAAAAATTAACCCCAATGCCAATAATGCCTGTAATAAAAAATTTCCACGTTCTTGGTGCAAGGTTATGCCCCCTCCTACGGGTATCAGCATAGCAACAGAAAAAAATTATTGCAATCAGTTTTAACTTGATTTAATATTTATCGCGTTGGGTGATGGTGTTAAATATAAAATTGTTGACACTGTCTGAATATGTTTCCCGGTAATTAAAATACAAAATCAAAAAGATAAGATATGCAAAATAAAAAAAATCAATCTAATGTCGGACAGATGATTCAACGTTGCCATAAATGGCGGCAAAAAAGAAAACAATATATCGATCAGGCCAGACAAACATCAGATGAAATCGAACGCGAAAGATTACTGCAAACCGCAGAACACTATGGCCGCATGGTTAATACAGAACAGGGAAAAATAGATTCTACACGCGACCCCAAAGAAAAAGCCGAGGCCGCAGCAGCAGAAGCAGCCGAAAAAGAATCGTCCGAAAATACAGATGATGAAGATTCAGGATTTCCAGACTTTATAACAAATCTGAAATAATTAAATAACGCACCGAAAATGGTGCGTTTTATTTGTTGAAATTTAACCTTGTTTTGCTATGCTGGGACAAAAGGAAGTCGTAAGCATGGATAATAATTATACCGTTTTGGCACGTAAATATCGCAGCCAGGATTTTAAATCACTTATCGGTCAGGATGTGTTGGTAAAAACACTGACAACCGCAATAAATACCGGACGTATCGCACATGCCTATATTTTTACAGGTATTCGTGGAACCGGTAAAACCAGTACCGCACGTATCCTGGCCAAGGCATTAAATTGCCTGTCATCTGACCGGGCAACCGCAGAACCATGCGGTGTTTGTGAAAACTGTCGAACAATCGCAGCGGGACAACATATTGACGTTATGGAAATTGACGCAGCATCACATACAGGCGTCGATAATATGCGCGATATCCTGGATGCAGCCCAGTACAGACCAACAAACGGACGTTTCAAGGTTTATATCATTGACGAAGTTCATATGCTGTCGACATCTGCATTTAATGCGTTGCTGAAAACACTGGAAGAACCACCGGCACACGTCATTTTCATACTGGCAACAACAGAAATAAGAAAAGTACCCGTGACCATTTTATCACGGTGCCAAAGATTTGACCTGGCTCGTGTTCCTGTTGATACACTGAAACAACATTTTGCATCGATTGCAGAACAGGAAAAAATTACACTGACAGACGAAGCAAACGAACTGTTGGCACGTGCCGCAGATGGGTCTGTGCGTGACGGACTGTCGTTGCTGGACCAGGCAATCGCACAAACAGGCGGAAACGTCGATGCAAATGCCGTACTGGATATGCTGAAACGTGCCGATCGTGGTGTGGTGCTGGATATGATGAAATCTGTGCTGTCGGGGGATGTAGGTCGGGCACTGAACAAGGTCGATGAAATCTATAACAATGGGGCCGATTTGGCAATGCTGCTGACGGATATGATGGAATGGACACATTGGGCAACACGTATGCACCCGGCACTGAATGCAGGGGATGTAAACAACTCGCCCTATACAAGTGAGCAACGTGAACAAATCATAAATATAAACAACCGAGTGTCACTGAATACACTGTCGCGAATTTGGCAGGTTATGGTCGCTGCTGTATCAGAAATGCAGGCCGCAGGTAATCAAAAACAATGCTTTGACATGCTGATTATTCGCATGATGCATATCGCAGATATGCCACCAGTGCCAGAAATTATTAAACAACAAGAATCTGCCAATCGAATGCGAGATGTAAAAAATATATTGGCTGACCGTATGGCAAATAATACACAAACCACCACCAATAACACACCTGCGCCAGATATACAAAAACAGACCAAATGCATATCAAATGCAAACGAACTGGCCACGGCATTACAGGAATCGAAAGAAATTCTGTTATTCTCGTATTACAGCAGCAATATAGAAATCGCAGAGTTTTCAGATGGAAAAATAAAATACTTTGACCGCAAAGGTGATGCAGACTTTGTTCATAAATTGGCATCCTGGCTGATGGATAAAACGGGCAAACAATGGCAACTGGAACGGGCAACAGAATCCGTTCACGTAAATACCATAAATGAACAAAAACAAGAAGAACTGGTCGCGGACCCACTGGTCGCCAGTGCAATGAACCTGTTCGCGGACGCAGAAATCATAGGAGTAAAATAATGCAGCAAGAATCCGGACGTTCGTTAATCGAAGTTATTGGTGTAATGGCAATCGCAGGTCTGATGACAATCACCGCCGCAGGTATGTATGCAATGATACGACGCGACCAGGTACGTACAATCGCAGATGCAACACTGGAACAAATCGCACAGGATGTTAAAATGCTGATGGAAATGCGGGGAACATACGAAGGACTGTCGGTCGATTACCTGATAAAGGCAGGTGCGTTGCAATCAAACAAGCCCCCCGTTGGTGGAGACAACTGGTCGGTCGTCAGCAGTGCAGACGGACAATCGTTTTCAATTAATCTGGTCGATTTGGGACATGCAGACTGCGAATACTTTGCGGTAAAAAATCCACAATGGGCAACCGCAATCTTGATAAACGGATTCGAGGCGGGTGTAACAGAAAACTGTTTCGAAACCACAACTAATCAGGTGTCTTTTATCGTGGAATAAATGAATAAACTGAACACGCTTTTTATCTGCACTGTATGTGGACTGATGATGGGGTGCATGCCCTATTCCAGTCCAGACAGACAAATGTGGAAATACCTGCTGAATGGTGCCAGTTTTACAGATATGACTGAAATCGCACGCATGGCAAAGCGACCCGTATATTTGGGGGCGGGCGGAAAGCTGATTGGCGATGCAGTTAACATAAATGAAAAACTGGACTATGGTGATAAAATCACAAATGATAATATAATAGCAACACAGTATATGACCCAGGTCGAATACGAATTATACGATGCGTTAAGAAAACCTGGTATCTCGGTTCAACGTGCAGGAACAGATGTTTTGGTGATTCTGGTTCGCGATGCAATTATGGAACTGGATGTCGCAGATATTTCTGCCACAGGTGATGATACACTGAAAATAATCGAAAAAATATTAAAAAAATACAACGCAACATTTATAGAAATCGCAGGATACACCGATGCAATGCGTGATAAAAATGCCGCAACGGCACTGTCCATCGATATGGCACAACGCGTGGGTGTACATTTGGCACAACACGGTATCATTACACAACGATTGTTTATAACAGGACGGGGGGCATCGCGACCCATCGCCGCCCAGGATGATATAGGTCGACTGACCAACAGACGCGTTGAATTACGTATCGTTCCAGCACGATAGTTGTTGTTATTGCACCTTGAAAACATGAAAGTTATATTTTATACTGCATAGCATGAAGATTTTAAACCGATATTTTTCGCGACAATTGGTGGCAATTTTTGTTATGCTGTTGCTGATTTTAACGGGATTGGCGTGGATGATGCAAATCATGTCTATGATGAAGTTCCTGTTGAAATACGGTATAGATGTTGGCAGCTTTTTGGGGCTGACCGCGTTGATGATTCCGTTTATCGCATCGATTATAATACCGTTTGTTTGCTTTATCGCGGTTATCTTTGTTTATAACAAACTGATTGCAGATAATGAAATTACCGTTATGGCGGCATCAGGATTGTCGCCACGACAAATCGCAACCCCTGCATTGCGGTTGGGTGCAGTGCTGATGGTGCTGAACCTGGTGCTGAATCTTTGGATTGTCCCAAGAACACAATCGATGTTCTATGATACACAGTGGAATCTGCAATACGGTATGGCACATATGAAATTACAGGAAAGTGCATTTACAGAAATCTCGGATGGGTTGGTTGTATATGTGGACAGTGTCGCAGGTCATGATCTGAGCAAGGTTATGCTGTCCGATATGCGGGACGAAAAATCACCCAGTATGATTTTCGCAGAAAAAGGAAAACTGATATCCACAGTTCGTGGTTTGTCACTGGTTATGACAAATGGTTCGCTGCAGGCATCTGGACAACAGATGGTCACAGGAACATTTGAAACGTTTGATATGGATTTGAATGTTGTTGAACGTGGTGGAAATAACTCGTTCCGGGTTCGCAGAATACCAACCAATGAACTGATGAAAATCGCGTTCGATGCAGAAACAAAAAAACAGCATAAAATGATTCTGACAGAACTGTGTAACAGATTCCTTAGCCCTGTTATGAACCTGATACTGGCGGCGTTATGTGCGGTTATTCTGTTGCGTTCATCACTGTTGCGGCGGCGGGCCAGCTTTGCACCAATTGTCGCAGTTGCTGCAATGGCAACCACAATGGCGTTATATATGTCCGCATCGAATATGATTGGCAGTTTGACAGGATTTGCTGTCCTGGTCATGGGACAGATGACTTTGTTGGCGATTATTATGATGGTGTTGGCAAAAAAATGAAACGTGTTTACCCATTTTTAATGTGCATGTTGGCAACCGGAAATGCCGGGGCGTTTTCTGTCGATGCAAATGAACCAAAAACTATTGTCGCTGATAAAATCGAGTATGATGTAAAATCTGAAACCATAAAAACATCAGGTAAAACAGAAATCACAAACAAGTCTGGACAAAGATTAACGCTGACCGATTCATATATTACCCAACAGGGTGAAGAACTGTCGGGTGATGATATTCGACTGTGGCTGGGTAATCATGTTTATGTCGAATCAGATAATATTACACGCAAAGGCGATTTGACCATTGCACGTGGTGCAACGTTTACCGCATGTGATGACTGTGATGCATATGGCGATGCATGGGAAATTTCAACGTATAAAATTATTCATGATATGGATTCACGTATGCTGAAATTTTACAGCCCTGTGCTGAGAACATACGATATTCCTGTGCTGTGGTGGCCATATTTTGAAATGCCAGACCCAGGGGTTAAATACAAAACCGGATTTTTAATGCCGGACTTTGCATCAACAAATAAAATGGGAACCCAGATAAACATACCGTATTATATATCAATTTCTGATACACATGATATTACCGCAACATTTTCATATCTGACCCAGGAAAACCCACTGTTCCAAATCGAACACAGATTAAATACTGACCATGCAGAGTTCAGAACCCAGGGATCTTTTACACATAATAAATTGGGCGAAAACAGATGGCATATTTTCAATGATGATGTAATCGAAATGGGGGAATATGCACGGGCAACAATATTCCTGGAACGGGCGTCAGATAAAACATATCTGCAAAAGTATGGATTCTATAACGATCAACCATATTTGGATTCTGGTGCAAAAATCGAACTGTTCGGACAAAGCAGTTATGTGGTCGCAGATGCACATATATTCCAAGAACTGCGTGAAAGTACAGGAAATCAAACCGCACTGGATGGAAATATCCTGCCAAACATCCGGGCCGTGCATCAGACCGCACCGCTGTTTGGTGAAACGTACGCCACATTTGAGGCAGATGTACTGGGGATTTCTGGGGACGGAACATCTGCACAACGTATGACGGGCGATATCAGATTAACCACACCATGGACACTGGGGGGCGGAAACAGAATTACCGCCAGTGCATCTGCACGATATGATTTATACAACTTTGATAATACAGAAATGGCAAATGGTGACCTGTATTCCGGAATTAAATCCAGATTTTTACCCAGTGGATATTTGGAATGGGGACTGCCACTGTTTAAACCAACAAATAAGTGGACACAAATTTTGGAACCACGTGCCAGAATTACTTTTATGCGACACATGGATAACGAGGAGTTTGCAAAAAATAACGATTCCGCAGGAACAATACTGACCGATGCAACACTGTTTTCAGATAACAGATTTTCTGGACTGGATTTGTGGGAAAATGGAACATACGCAGACTATGGTATCAGGTGGGCCGCTTTTAACCAGGCGGGACATAATATAGATGTTTTCCTGGGGCAATCATATGACTTTACAGACCGGGCATCTATTGACCTGAACAGCGGTTTTCATAATGGTTCATCTGACTATGTCGGTCGGGTCAGTTATAACAATATGCAATGGCTGAATCTTGCATCACGTTTCAGATTAAATCAGGCAGATTTGGCATTGCGGCATTTTGAAACATCTGCATACGTTGGTACAGCGCGAAACTTTGTAAACATTGGACATATATGGTCGCAAAACCTGACCGCAGAAGAAGAAATTGTAACCGGACACAATGATATTAACGAGGCAATTATCGGAACAGGATTCCAACTGACCAACAGATGGGCCGTACGATGGAATGGGGTATTTAATATGGAAACAGGAATATTCCAAAGACATACAGGGGGATTCTTTTATAATCACCCATGCTATTACTTGTCTGTGGAATACAGACGGGATAATGCCGTCAAAGAAGACTATGTCGGAACAACAACGTTCCAATTCAGATTCGGTATGGCAATTAATGGACAACAATACTAGGAACACGGAGGGGTATATAATATGAAAATATTAAAATTATTGACAACTGTATTTTGTACACTGTGGATGGTGCCTGCGTTCGCAGCGGCGGTCGTCGCAACAGTCAATGGAACACCAATCACAGATACTGATATTACCGCACGTACAAAACTGATGGCAAAACAGGGAAAAACTTCAACCGATAACAGACGGGTCGCACTGCAAAATATTATCGACGATAATGTAAAAATTGCATATGCACAAAACTTTAATGCCGTGCCAGATGATAAAACAGTGGACGGGGAACTGAAAAAAATGAACCTGGGCGATATCAGTGCCGCAGAAAAAGAAATGGCACGCAGTGCTTTGCGTGCGGAAATCGCATGGCAGATAATCGTTGCACGGACAATCCTGCCAACGGTCGATGCAACACGCGAAGATATCGCCAATGAAAAAGCAGAACTGGCACGTGAACACGGACTGCCAATCGAAATGACAATTATTCGACTGACTGATATCCCAGAAGATGTCGCAAAAAAACTGGTTAAGCCAAAGTCTTGTGACGGGGCAATGAATATGGCCGAAGAACTGGGCGGGGTGCCTCAAAAGTTTACCGCACTGCAATACGAATTAAGTGCGGATATCCGTGAACGGGTCGTTAACCTGCCAGAATTGACGTGGTCAAAACGCGTGGATAATTCTGTGCTGCTGGTGTGCAGTGCAAAAAAAACAGATGAATATAAAAATCTGGACGATATTATCAAACAAAACACACAGTATAAACAGGCAATGTTTATGGCAGACCAACAGTTAAAACAACTGAGACGCCGTGCCGTCATTGTCATAAATGATGACAGATATAAACTATGACAAAAACAATCTTATTTAATCTTAATAACGCAGAACTGGAAAATCTTATCACCGATATGGGACAACCAAAATTCCGGGCAAAACAAATTCGGGAATGGCTGGACCGGGGGGTGCCTGATTTTGCACAAATGAAAAATATCCCAGAAAAACTGCGGGCCGATTTGGAACAAGTGGCACAGACACTGCCCGTGCAGGTAATTAAAAAACTGGAATCTGCAGATGGTGAAACGACTAAATTCCTGCTGGGGTTAAATGATGGTGAACAGATTGAATGCGTGTTGATGCGGACAACGTATGGAAACAGTGTCTGTGTCAGTTCGCAGGCAGGTTGTGCAATGGGGTGCAAGTTCTGTGCCAGTACACTGTTGGGACTGAAAAGAAATTTAACCGCAAATGAAATATTTGCACAGATTCTGGTCGCACAATGGGAACTGAGGACAGATAATCTCGCTGATAAACCAATTCGACCAAACGGCGATGCAAACAATGGTGATGTTTCACATATCGTTATTATGGGAACTGGGGAACCACTGCAAAATACAGAAAATGTTATCGACTTTATTGAACGGGCAAATTCACAGATGGGTATCGGATGGCGGCGTATCACATTATCTACGTGCGGAATTGTACCGGGGATTGACAGACTGATTGAATGGGGACGACCAATTAACTTGGCAATTTCACTGCATGCACCAACAGACGAATTGCGTTCGCAAATCATGCCCATAAACAACAAATACAAATTAGACGAAGTCTTGGATGCGGCATGGCGTTTCACAGATAACCACAACAGACAATTAATGATTGAATATATTCTGCTGGGGAAAAAAGACGAAAATGGCGAAACAATCCTGTTTAACGCAACACCAGATTATGCAGAAAAACTGGCCAAACTGTTACAGGGTAAAAACTGTATGGTTAACCTGATTCCATGGAACGCAGTTGACGAACGAGACTTTGCATCGCCATCTGGAAACGCAGTACACAGATTCCAGGATATTTTAATCAAAAACGGTATTCATACACGTATCAGACGGGAACGTGGAACCGATATCGGTTCGGCATGTGGCCAATTACGTCTGAATAATGCAAAAAAGGTTTGTAAAAAATGAAACTGACATACATAACTTGTTCTGACCCACGAGAAGATGTTTCGCACAATGATATTATGCGATTGCTGAAATATGCACCCCAGGTCGAAGTCGCTATCCAGGCACACCCCAGTGCAATGTCCAGCGGATACCCAAGAAACAACTGGTTTAATGGACTGATGCAGTTGGTTAAAAATATAGATATGGGACTGAATGTCGCTGTGCATGTAAACTATCAATGGTGCGATAAAATGTGCACAGGTCAAATTCCAAATGAAATTCGGGACTGGATGAATATGCAACGCAGATTTGGACGAAAACCTGCAATCAAACGGTGGCAACTGAATATCGGTGATGGCACAAAAGCATGGGATACACAGGCCGTTGCAAAATTAATCGCAGATTACCCAGAACATGAATTTATTTTCCCATATAATCAGACAGTACACGATAAAATCGATGAACTGAATAAAACAGGTGTTAATTTTTCACTGCTGTATGATTCTTCGTATGGATATGGCAAATTGCCAGACAGCTGGGGCCCGCCAGTGTACGATAATCATAAAATGGGATATGCAGGGGGACTGGGGCCAGATAATGTCGCAGATAACCTGGGGAAAATCGCACAACAGATGCCAACAGATTATCGTACATGGATTGATGCCGAAGGAAAACTGATGGTGCCTGGAACACGAAAATTCGATACAAATCAGGCGATGAAATATATTCAACATGCATTGGCATGGTATAAATATCATACAAAGTAAAAAAAATCCCCATAACGGGGATTTTTTCTGCTGAACTTGCCGAATTACGGCATTGGAATGCCCGCAGTCGCATCGCCCATAACCTGGTCGATGATGACATCTGCCTTTTGCTTGGCATCGCGATAGGCGGTCAACACCGCATTAGCAACCGCATCTGCACCAGCGGATAAGATTTCTGGACGAATAGTAATGCCCAGCATGTCATATTTCGCAGTCATGTCAATTATGCATGTGCCATTGTCCGCGATGCCTTTGATTGTGGTTTGTGACAATCGGTCCTGGGCAGCGGCAACCTTGTTTTGCAGTTCTGCGGCCTGGGCCATTAATGATTCCATATCCATTTTTTATCTCTCTTTTTTGTTTTGTTCAACGTGCAGCATTTGCAAAATTTTTGGCGGAACACCACGCAAACCTGCAACGGCGGGTTTTAATTCCAGCGATGGGATAAATTCGTTGTTTGTATATTCAACCATATCAGCCAACGATATATTAAACCCATGCGACGTTACCATTGGCACATAACGAACATTGCCAGATGGCGTGTCATGACGCACCTGAATTTCCGCATATTTCAGTTTCGTATCACGTTCTTGCCAGATTCCCAACCAAAAATTCTGCTCTAAATAACGTTTGAACTTTGGAACATCTTGGACGACACACCCCAGGTGCGTCGCCCAATCTTTGTCTGTCCAATTTAACTGTTCTGGTTTCATCAGAAATCCTTATTTCTTAATTTCTGCACCTGTCTTTTGGTCAATACCGACCATAGACATGCGGGTTTTGCCACGTTTGTCTGCACCCAGATAGCGAACATAGACGGTGTCGCCTTCTTTGATACCGGCATCTTCGATTTTCGCCAGACGTTCGCCTGTGATTTCAGAAATGTGCACCATGGCTTCGAACCCGTTCATGATTTTTACAAACAGACCAAAATCTTTCATGCCAGATACTGTGCCTTTGTAAATCTGACCAACCTCGGGTTCAGCAACGATATCTTTGATGCGGGCAATTGCTGCGTCTGCATCTTCTTTGCTGACCGCCATGATTTTAATGGAACCGTCATCTTCCAGGTCGATAATCGTGTTGGTTTCACGTACCAATGCCTGAATCACACTGCCACCCTTGCCAATTACTTCACGAACCTTGTCTGGGTTGATTTTCATTGTGTATGCCTGGGGTGCATATTCAGAAACAGATGCACGTGGCTTTTTAATCGCCTTTTCGATTTTGCCCAAAATATGCATACGGCCATCTTTTGCCTGGGCCAGTGCACGTTCCATGATTTCAAATGTAATTGATGTGATTTTAATATCCATCTGCAGGGCTGTGATACCCTGGTCTGTACCTGTTACCTTGAAATCCATGTCGCCCAGGTGGTCTTCGTCACCCAGGATGTCTGTCAGAATGGCGTAATCATCGCCTTCTTTGATTAAGCCCATGGCAATACCTGCAACGGGACGCTTCATCGGAACACCACCGTCCATCATCGCCAATGTCGCACCACATGTAGTCGCCATAGATGATGAACCATTTGATTCCAAAATGTCAGACACAATGCGAATCACATAGTCAAATTCACTGCGAGATGGCACCATTGGATGAACTGCACGCCATGCCAAATTACCATGACCAATTTCACGACGACCTGGGGACTTTAACCCTTTGGCTTCGCCGACTGAATAGCCAGGAAAGTTATAGTTCAATATAAAGTCACGTTCTTCGGAACCGTCCAGTGATTCAATTGGCAGTGCATCTTTGCCACCACCCAATGTCAATGACACCAAGGCCTGGGTTTCACCGCGTGTAAACAAGGCAGAACCATGCGCACGTGGTAATACACCCAATTCAATTTCAATCGGACGTACGGTCTTGTTATCGCGGCCGTCAATACGGGGTTTGCCCGCCAAAATATTG
>JAFWZK010000012.1 GCA_017522445.1 Alphaproteobacteria bacterium | reverse complement strand
GTTATAATACAGCTGGCACTGCTGGCGTGTTTCTTTGCTGTGTCCCCAGTGTTTTTATAGTCAGTTGGACACGCGGTACACGTCCCAGCCCCTACATCACTGTATTTATCTGTTCCACACACAGGACAGCTGGACGTAGAACCATACGCCACGGTATGCTGTGGTTTATATGTACCCGCCGCACAGGTATCCCAGTTGGTTGTATTATCACCCGCGGTGCCAATATACTTACCCGCAGTCACGGTTATAATACAGCTGGCACTGCTGGCGTGTTTCTTTGCTGTGTCCCCAGTGTTTTTATAGTCAGTTGGACACGCGGTACATGCCGCGGCCCCTTCATCACTGTATTTATCTGTTTCACACACAGAACAGCTGGACGTGGAACCATACGCCACGGTATGTGCCGCCTTGTAATAACCCGCCAAACACGATGCTGTGGTTGTCTTATTTTTCGTAGTCAAATATTTACCGCCGGATACACTGATTTTACATTGTGTTGCCAGCGTTTTACCATTTAATGTATCTGCCGTATAACCACTGGGACAGTTGTATTGAATTCCCCCAGAACAATATGTTGCACCTGTACACTGGCTTTGACCGGTACAATAATTACCACTGCTGTTGCAGTTGGTTGTGTAATAACCACTGCTGACGGTTGAACATGCCGATGCCTTGGCCGCCGAATACTGGGTACGTCCCGTACATGGACTTTGTGATGCCGACCCCGCCGGACAGTAATACCCTGCTGAACACGCATTTTGTGTTGAAGATGTCGACCCCTCTGGGCAATAGTATCCCTCTGTACATGAACCATTACATGTAGACGCAGTTTGTGCAGTACTGCTGCCATATCGACCGCCCGCACACGGCCCCGTACATGCAGCGGTTTTTAAATTGTCCGTTGAACCGTATGTACCCGCCGGACACGCCGCACGTGCCGTACCACCGGTACAGTAATATCCCTTACCACAGTTTGAACATGATGTATTACCCGCACTGGATTTATAGTATCCCGCCGCACATATCGTGCACGCAGACCCACTGGACGCATCACCGCCATATCCGGCAACACACGAACAATCAGCAACCGCATCAGCCCCCGCCGCACTGGATGAACCCGACGGACACGCATTTTGTGTGGCAGATGTTGACCCCGCCGGGCAATAGTATCCTTCCTTACATTGTCCACTGCATGCATTGGTCGTCAGCCCCGCCGTTGACCCGTATGTACCCCCCGGACACGACGCTGAAACACCACCACTGCAGTACGTACCAGCCGTACATTGTTTTTGTCCTGTACGTGTTGTTGCAGAACCACCAGTTGAATAATATCCCGACGTAACACTGTATCTGATACCACCCGAACAATAATATGCATTTGAACCACATTCAGACTGACCGGTACATGCATTATTACTGCTGTTGCACTTGGTTGTATAATAGCCGCTACTGACGGTTGAACATTCCGATGCCCCGCCCGTCGAATATTTGGTACGTCCCGTACACACAGAACAGCTGGACGTGTCGCCATACGCCACGGTATGTGCCGCCTTGTAATAACCCGCCAAACACGATGCTGTGGTTGTCTTATTTTTCGTAGTCAAATATTTACCGCCAGATACACTGATTTTACATTGTTTTGCCAGCGTTTTACCATTTGATGTATCTGCCGTATAACCATCGGGACAGTCGTATTGAATTCCCTCAGAACAATATGTTGCATCTGTACACTGACTTTGATCTTTACAATTATTACCACTGGAATTGCATCCGGTTGTGTAATGCCCACCGCTGACGTCTGAACATTTCGATGCCCCGGCCCCCGAATATTTGGTACGTCCAGAACATGAACCTCGACTGTTGTCCCCGGGGCAGTAATATCCGGCTTCGCACTGAGCGCATTTTCCATCTTTCAAATAATACCCCGCATTGCATGTAATGCTGATTGTCCCGCCGGTACATGCACCCCATGACGAGCAGCCAGAACATGTTGCCCCCGCAGAGGAACAACCGCCAGCCGTATAGTTACCATTACATGTTTGTGTTGAACCACTGTACGAACATGTTCCATGGTCAATGTCGCACGAACGTGTACAGTCCTGGGTTGACGATGTGTTTGATACAGCGGTACAGTTTGTATTACAGTTACACCCATCATCATTTGCATTTTGCGTATATCCCGTTGAACAAGTTGCGTCCCATGCACCATACGACCAGGTACCACAATTTCCAGAACCGCTACATGCCGATGAAGATGTCGAACCCGCTGAACTGGTCGTGCGATAACACGTACGTGTTTTAGAGCGTTTGCGTGAACCGCCGGTTATGGTTTGTGTTTCTGTACCCGTATCTGTGAACGACACGTCCGAGCATGCCGCACACAAAGACCCTGATTTATAATAATCGGCTTTGCATCTCCATGGGCATGCGTTTGATGTTGCAGAACCCGTCCATTCTGCATTTGATGGCAATCCGGTACAGGTCTTACAAGACGTTGCCCCCGCAGATGAATATGTTCCCTTGTCGCACTGAACGCACTCTCCATCTTTCAAATAATACCCTGCATGACATGTAATACTTTTTGTACCACCAGTACATGCACCCCATGACGAGCATCCAGAACACGTTGCCCCCGCAGAGGAACAACCGCCAGCCGTATATTTACCATTACATGTTTGTGTTGAACCACTGTACGAACATGTTCCATGGTCAATGTCGCACGAACGTGTACAGGTCTGGGTTGACGATGTGTTTGATACAGCGGTACAATTTGTATTACAGTTACACCCATCATCATTTGCATTTTGCGTATATCCCGTTGAACATACTGCGTCCCATGCGCCATACGACCAGGTACCACAATTTCCAGAACCGCTACATGCAGACGAAGATGTTGAACCCGCTGAACTGGTCGTGCGATAACATGTACGTGTTTTAGAGCGTGTGCGTGAACCGCCGGTTATGGTTTCTGTATCTGTACCCGTATCTGTGAACGACACCCCCGAACATGGCTTACACGAAGACCCCGATTTATAATAATTGGCCTTGCATCTCCATGGGCATGCGTTTGATGTTGCAGAACCCGTCCATTCTGCATTTGATGGCAATCCGGTACAGGTCTTACAAGACGTTGCCCCCGCAGATGAATATGTTCCCGGGTCGCACTGAACGCACTCTCCATCTTTCAAATAATATCCCGCATTGCATGTTATGCTGATTGTTCCGCCCTCGCAGGTACCGGTTGACGTGCGTGTCCACGAAGAACAACCTGTACATGACGCACCCGCAGATGAACAGCCACCACCTGTATACTTCCCATTACACGTATTGGTGTACGAGCGTGTTCCATAATACGTCGCGGATGCGGCATTGGCAATATAACTGGTGTAATCATAAGAACAATCCTCGGTGCCGCTGGTGGTGCTGGTGCTATTCGCCACCGATGTACATGGGGTTGTGCAAACGCATGCATTCCCATCTTTGTAATAACCAGAATTGCAACTGTTCAATGTACATGAACCGCTGCCACAGGTGCCGGTGCTGGTGCGTGACCACGAAGAACAACCTGTACATGTTGCCCCCGCAGATGAGCAGCCACCAGCTGTGTAATTCCCATTACATGTGTTGGTGTACGAGCGTGTTCCAGAATACGTCGCGGATGCGGCGTTGGCAATAGAACTGGTGCAATCATAAGAACAATCCTCGGTGCCGCTGGTGGTGCTGGTGCTGTTCGCCACCGATGTGCATGAGGTTGTGCAATAGCATGCATTCCCATCTTTGTAATAACCAGACTTGCAACTGTTCAATGTGCATGAACCACTGCCACAGGAGCCGGTGCTGGTGCGTGTCCACGAAGAACATCCCGAACATGACGCGCCCGCCGATTTACAACCACCAGCTGTATAATTCCCATTACATGTGTTGGTGTACGAGCGTGTTCCAGAATACGTCGCGGATGCGGCGTTGGCAATAGAACTGGTGCAATCATAAGAACAACCCTCGGTGCCGCTGGATGTTTCACGATTGGCAGCCGATGTACATAAGGTTGTGCAAAGGCATGCATTCCCAGATTTGTAATACCCCTCATTACATGTAATACTTTTTGTACCGCCGGTACATTCGCCCCACTGTCCACTGCACCCCGAACACGTATCGCCTGCAGACGAACAGCCAGACGATGTATAATTACCACTGACACATGTTTGTGTTGAACCACTGTACGAACATGTTCCGTGTTCAATATCGCACGAACGTGTACACTCCTGGGTTGCTTTACCTGCCGCAGATACAGAAGTACACAGTGTTGTACAAGTGCATCCGGAACAACTACTATATTTGTCTTGTGCCTCCACATCTTTTATAAGACACGTTGCTATACGATCTGCTGTATAGCCCGATGAACAACCGATGTTGGTCATCTCATAACAAGCACAATCGGATGTATCACAGATATATCTAGTACAAACCTGATATCCCGGTATATATGAAATATCAACACAACTTTCGGCTGGGCAATTGCATGTACACGAAGATGGAGGTGTTTCTGGTTCGGTATAACCGTAGCAATACAGTTTATCGGTATCATTATCTATCTCGCACTCAGACTCTGAAAGATCGCTAATCGAACAGATCTCTTCTATCTTCTCTTTACATTCTACATCATCGAGCCAACGCTCTGTTTTAGCACAGTTCACACATCGAAAAAGATTCACAGCCCATGATTGATCGGTGTTAACAATCAGGCAAACAAATGCAAGTGCAAAAAAAACCAAGATTTTCGCCAATTTTCTGCAGCAAAACTCAACCATTCCTACGTTCCATTATCCTTTCTGATACCGATATCTTAGAAAAAACGCCCCTGCCTACGCAAGTGAAAAAAAACAAAAAACCGTCCAAATCGGACGGTAATTATTCTTGGTGGGTTAGGTAGGACTTGAACCCACGACCAAAGCGTTATGAGCGCTCCGCTCTAACCACTGAGCTACTAACCCACGGCGACTATTATATATAATTTAATTTTTCGTGCAAGATAAAAATTATTTTATTTCGCATTATTTTATGTCATGATAACATACATGTCAGAAATTGCACCGATTTTAAACGAAACCCAGATGGCGGCATTTAATGCCCTGGAACGCACGAATTCCAATTTGTTGATATTGGGGCCTGCGGGAACGGGTAAATCGACATTTGTGAATTACTTAAAATCTGCATCGTCCAAGCGGATTTTGTGTGCATGTCCGACCGCGGTATCGGCATTGAACATTGGCGGACAAACAATACATTCGCTGTTCCAGATTCAGCCACGTGACTTTATCATGCCCGATTTTTTAAAACTTAAGGCAAAACCACGCAACATTTTAACCGCAACAGATGTGTTGGTGATTGATGAAATATCGATGGTCGCGCCTGATTTATTGGATGCGATTGATATATTGGCACGATGGGCACGCCGCAATAATGAACCCTTTGGGGGTATCCAGGTTGTTGCAATTGGTGATTTATTTCAACTGCCACCGGTCATTACCCGTGATGCAACCGGATATTACGAATCGGAATATGGGCATCCCAACGCGTATTTCTTTGACAGTCACGTTTACAAACGGTCGAATTTTATTCGGTATAATTTCAGCATGGTATATCGTCAAAGTGATATTCCATTGTTGGAAAATTTGGGACGCTTGCGAAACAATGACACTGGTGCACTGGGGTATTTTAACGAATGTAAAATATCTGACGCTTTGCGTCGTGAAAATGCGGTTATTATCACACCGTTTCGTGCGGTTGCCGAACGCATAAACACAACACGCCTGGCACAAATTGCAGCGCCCGAGTTTGTATATAATGGTGTGTTAAGTGGTATATTTTCTGAACGTGACGTTCCTGCACCATTGGCATTAACATTAAAGGTTGGTGCATTGGTTGTATTTGTAAAAAATGGTGACAAATGGCATAATGGTTCTATGGGTATTGTTCGCAGTCTGACACCGCGTGAAATCGTTGTTCAATTATTATCTGATTCGCGTGATGTGGTAACCGTAAAACCGGACAAGTGGGACAAGATAGAATACACTCGCGACGAGAATGACCGCTTGGTTGAAAACGAGGTGGGTTCATATAAACAGTTTCCATTATCCTTGGGCTATGCCATGACGATACATCGTGCCCAGGGCAAAACATTGGACGCGGTTGTTGTTGATATATCGCGTGGTGCCTTTGCCCATGGCCAGGTTTATGTGGCACTATCGCGTACACGTCGCAGTTCGGACATGCATATTGCATCCCCATTGCGTCCACGTGATGTTATTTTTGACGACCGCGTATTGGATTTTGTTGCATCTGATTTCTGATATCGCCCAGCATCCGATTATATAAAAATGTTCCGGACTGTTTCAAAGAATCAAAGTCTATTCCGTTACCAGAAACCAATTTATTTATATGTGGTGTGGGATGTTTGTTGGCTGCGGCCCGCATAGTGTTTACGATTACATTTCGTTCTGCGGTAAACAGAATTTTTCCATCTGGGGTCAGAACATTTTCATCCGCCACCGCCAGTCCCCGTGGGTCATGTTCCCCATCAAAGTTTTTCTTGGATTGACCGACAATAAACAGGTGAGAATTCTTGCCACCCAGATAACACGGGAAAATATCACCTGAATTATTTGTGACATATTCTGTGAATTGGTTATGCATATCCATTGCTGTATCGGACGCAGATCCAAATGTTACGGTTGTAAAGTCCGGGTTTTCCAGTGGTGCGATTGGACCATGCTGAATGGCGATAATTTGGTTTTGAATATCTTTGATTTTATTGTCCGATAAATTTTGTATTTTCAGTTCATGCTTCATTATTCTTGCTAATTCTCGGGCTATGTACCCGCCATGTGAATGTGTATAGAAACGCAGCATGGCGGCATTTTGTTCTATGTGATTTTCGTCTGTCGAAATAATCGGCCGAATTACCATATCAAAGATTTTCTTGATATATAACGCGCGTGGTTCGGTCTGTTTCATATGTTCACTGCGTTTTTCAAATACATCCTGGTCAACCTTCAGGGAATTAATTTTATGTCCGGCATTTTTAAACATATTTATTCGTTCGACATATGAACTGCGTGAACCGAACTTATAGTAAAACGCATATACATCAACGTCATGCAGTTCTGCATCGGACAACACAGATTTAATTTCTTTGGTGTAATAGGTTGCATGTCGGGGCAGGGACGTCAAATCACCCCCCAGGATAACAATCGCAGGTCGACCGGGTGTAATTGAATTGACATCCATCACACCGTATGGGTATTCAAAAGATTTTTCAACTGCCTTGACCATAATGGCTGTACTGGGCATATAGTCTATTGTACTCATATATCTTTCCTCATCATAATGGCATCCTGGCCATCATAATATTTTGGTCGCACACCGATTTGAACAAAACCATTATTTTCGTACAGTGTACGGGCAGGGGTGTTATCCGCCGCCACCTCAAGAAATACATGTTTTACACCATGTTTTTTCAAGTCCGCTTCCATAATCCCCAGCATTGCTGCCGCAATTCCAGTTCTGCGTGCATCTGGGTGCACACCAATGGTGATAATTTCCGCTTCGTCCAGTGTCTGTCGATAAACGATAAATCCATGCTGGCTGGCGATAATTTCACACCCCGACTTTTTCAGGTCTGAAAAATCGTCTGCACTCCATGGCTTGTGCGGAAAGCATTTTTGGTGAAGATTCGCCAGTTCATTTAACATTTTTATTTTCTTCTGCATAGCTGGGGCGCAGGTACATTGGCACAACGGGTTTTGTATCACCGGATGCAATTTTTTGTTTCACAACATCGACAGCCAACTTTAAATCAAAGGGTTTGTGTCCAACTGTGCGTGGCCATTCCATTTGTTTTGATTCCAGTTCCTCGATTTTCATTGTCCTTGGCGCCAATCCGTTCGCCGCCACAAAGAAATCACCACGACCAGAATCGATTGCAACAAATGCATCAGGTGTTGCCGCCAGATACAAATCAAATACACTGACCCCAACGACTGGGGTTTTCAACCCCATTGCCAACCCTTTGGCATATGCGATTCCCAGGCGAATTCCCGTAAAGCTGCCTGGCCCAACGACAACACCGATTGCATGTAAGTCCGACCATTTTGCATTATTTTCGGTCATAAATTTTTCGCACTCGACCGGCAGGGCAATCGACTGTTTTTCAACTGTGACAGATTTATGATTATTCCCCAGAACAAATTCTAAACTATTTCCTGCTGTATTTATAATCAGAATCATTTTTATTTCGCCTTTGTTTGATTTTGTTTCAGTAAATCATATATCATTTTTGCCACAGTTCCACGGTGATTATATGTATTATTTGATTCATTATTTTTTACGTAAACCTGATACAGTGTACTGGTTATCAGCTCCAGATTTTGTGCATACTGTTTTACAGCGATGATATCAAATTTTGGTGATTGTGCCCTGATAATTTCCACCCTGGATTTGCCATGGTCTTGGCTGCCCATACGAACGACAGGTGTATTATGAATCAAATACTGTTTCACATCATCAAACAGTCTTAATTGAATATCGCCATCGCCAAAAATGCACAGCTTGTCGTTCATTACAGCGTTACCCCAAACCCGATTTTTTTGGTAAACCCTGCGGATTGACGCAGTCCCAGCAACAAATCAATTTTTTCAGGTGTGAACTCGGTTTTAATATCTTCGCAGTCATTTTCCAACAATGAACGTCGTAAAACAGCGGTCAGCTCGCGTTGCACCTGACGCACCCCCTGTTCCGAGGTATATTTTTGAATCAAATGCCGAATTGCTTCATCAGAAATAACGATATCATCCGTATTCCATCCTGTATCCCGTGCGGCACGCTGTATCAGATGTTCGCGTGCGATTTTAACCTTTTCATCTACGGAGTATCCAGGAATTTCTATAATTTCCATACGATCTTTCAGTGCGTTTGACATATTCAAACTGTTTGCGGTCGCAATAAACATAACGTTTGACAGGTCAAAGTCCACCTCCAGATAATGGTCGCGAAAGGTTTTATTTTGTTCTGGGTCTAATATTTCCAGCAAAGCAGCTTCTGGGTCACCCCGCCAATCGCGTCCCATTTTATCAATTTCATCCAACACAATAACTGGATTATTTGATTTGCATCGTTTTAACGCATCCATAATTCGCCCAGTTTGTGCCCCGATATATGTTTTTCGGTGACCGCGGAAATGTGCCTCGTCTGAAATGCCCCCCAGTGAAATTCGCTGATATTTTCGTCCCAATGCCTTGGCAATAGATTTACCCAAAGACGTTTTTCCGACCCCTGGTGCCCCGACAAAGCACAAAATAGTTCCCTGATTACCATTGGTTTTTTTCATCACGGCGATATGTTCCAAGATACGTTCCTTGACGGCGGTCATGCCGGAATGTTCGCTGTCCAGAATTTCGCGGGCCTGCTTCAAATCGATTGGTTCATTATCAGATTTACCCCATGGCATCGCCAACAGTTCATCCAGATATGTTTTCAGCAGCCCCCCTTCGTTTGACATTGGGGACATAGACCGCATACGTTTCCACTCGTTCAATGCTTTTTCTTTTGCATCGGCTGGCATGGCGGAACGCATAATTTTCTTTTTGATATTTGCGGTATCAAATTCGCCGTCATCTTCGCCCATTTCTTTTTGAATGGCGCGCATTTTTTCTTGCAGTATCGCTTCGCGGCGACCATTTTCCATCTGCTGGTGAATACGTTTATTAATAGATTCTTCTATTTTTACGGTTTCTGCCATCAGCTTGATTGCTTCCAGTAAAATGGTTAATTTTTCGGCCCATGATTTTGCCTGCAGAACGCGGACAGCGTCATCTGTATCTATATCTGCGGTCTGAACAACTGCGTCAACGAACGCGGGCATGGGGTAATTCTCCATTACATTACGCAGTTTATCCATTTTAAATCTGCGTGATGACGCGGCCAGTGCACTCATATTTTCTGCGACGATATCACGCAGTGCCAATGTTTGTTCTGCATTCATATCATCTGCAATGACAATTTTATCTATATCTGCGGTAAAGATACCGTTGTTTATTTCGATGTTATTTAATTTTACTGCATCAGTTGTGCGTACCAGTATATGTATTGCACCATCAGGCATACTTAACACCTGAACCACATCACCTATTGTACCGACGGCATAGATATCTGCAACGGCCGAAGGGTACGACCAACTGTGTTGTGGCACCAGTACCAGCTGTTGTTGACCCGCGTTCGCGGCGGCTTTGATTGCAGAAACAGACATTTGATTATCGACCAGCACCGGAACCGTCAGGCCCGGTGACACGACCAAATCACGAAAAGGCAGAATAAATTTTTTCATAGCCCACATAATATAATATATTCTGGTAATATTTCAAGGGCTATAAAATCCACAGTTTACAAAAAAAACGCCCGTTTGGGCGTTTGGTTTTAACGACGGCGGAACCCAGCATTATGCTGTGCATTGTTGCTGGAACGTTTTGATAAATATCGTGCCGCAATCAAAACCAGCCATTCCAGCGACAACCCGGCCAATCCCAATAATTTAGAGTCAAGTTCTGCCCCAAAATTTCCCATACATGCGATAACCCAAACCAGCTGGGCCAGGAAAGAGATGTACAACGTACCGAATACGCCTGTAAAAAATACTTTTTTAACTTTTCCAAACATTTTATATCCTTATGTTCCGTTTTTCATAATAAATCAAAGTGTCGGGTTTCTGGTGCCAGGTACCCGACAGACCCCGCAATAACTAAAGCGAATACAATTAACAATTGCCAACTGTATTCAGTGCCACATTAGGCAGCCATTGCAAGGCGAACATTGTCGTTCGCAGCGATTCTATCGCCATTCATTTTTTTATTGGTTTTTTACGACACCATGTCGGATTCACCCAATTTGTCTTTCATCATCTGTCGAATCTATGTCAGCCCCATAATCAAATACGACCCGCAATCGCATCAGATGGTGGAGCTGTGGGGTACCGCCCCCCAGTCCAAAATGACTATTTCACAACGGATTCAGAATCATCACTGCAACGCAGCCCACTTATTATAGTCTTTTGGACTGGAAATTGCAAGTTTTTAGATTATAATGGTTGCAAAAGGCATAACATATGAAGTTTCTTGACAGGGCAAAAATCTATATCAAGGCAGGCGATGGTGGCAATGGTTCCGCCAGTTTTCGCCGTGAAAAATATATTGAATTTGGTGGGCCCAACGGTGGCGATGGCGGTCGTGGTGGTGACGTTGTATTTGTTGCTGTTCCAAATGTGAACACACTGATTGATTATCGGTACAAGATGCATTTTGTTGCCCAACGTGGTGAAAATGGCATGGGCAAGATGCGAACTGGTGCATCTGGTGAAACGCTGTATTTGCCTGTACCGACTGGCACAGTAATATTGTCTGAAAACGAAGAAATTGAATATGCCGACCTGAATGTTGACGGCATGGAATACCGTGCGGCCCGTGGTGGCAATGGTGGCTGGGGTAATCTGCATTTCAAAAGTCCGACCAACCGTGCACCAAAGCAGGCAAACGATGGTCTGCCGGGCGAAGAACGTACGGTTGTACTGCGTCTGAAATTGATTGCAGACATTGGTCTGGTTGGTTTTCCAAATGCGGGCAAATCAACATTATTATCAGCTGTGACTGCGGCCCGTCCCAAGATTGCAAACTATCCATTTACGACATTAAATCCACAGTTGGGGGTAATGTATGCCCACGATCGCGAATTTGTACTGGTGGATTTGCCTGGCTTAATCGAAGGTGCCCACACTGGTGTTGGCCTGGGCGACAAATTTTTGGGACATGCAGAACGCACGAAAATGATTTTGCACGTAATTGACGGCACAGAACCAGATTGGGCGGCACGTTATTCGGCAATTCGTCATGAAATGGATTCGTATGGTGGCGACCTGACTGACAAACCCGAAATGGTTGTTATTAACAAGATTGACGCAATCGCCCCAGACGAATTGTCTGAAAAGATGACTGCGTTCAAGAAATCCTTTGGTCGCCGGAAAAGACCCGAAATTATCACAATCAGTGCAGCAGGCCGCCTGGGGATTTCAGATTTAATTTCCGCGATTGAAAAGCGCTTTCTGTCACTGGGGCAGGGGGAATAAAATAAACTTTGCAATTTGGTATATTCTCTGCTAAGATTTCGTCACGAACTAAACAATATAACAAGGAGAAGTACACCATGGTATCACTAAAAGGTACACAAACAGAAAAGAACCTGTTAATTGCATTTGCTGGTGAATCCCAGGCCCGCAATCGTTATACATTCTTTGCCAACGCCGCGAAAAAGGAAGGTTATCAGGCAATTTCAAAAATATTCTTGGAAACCGCTGACCAGGAAAAAGAACACGCATCCCGCTTGTTCAAGTTCCTAGAAGGTGGCCAACTGGAAATCACCGCATCATTTCCTGCGGGCAAAATCGGCACAACCCTGGAAAATTTACAGGCCGCTGCCTATGGCGAACACGAAGAAAACACTGACATGTATCCAAAGTTCGCTCAAATCGCCGCCCAAGAAGGTTTTCCTGCAATTGCAGAAATTCTGAAAAATATTGGCTATGCGGAACGTTATCATGAATCACGTTTTCGTGCTTTGGCAGATGCGATTGAAAACGGCACATTATTCAAACAGGACAAGATTGTCATGTGGCGCTGCACGAATTGCGGTATGTGGCACATTGGCACAGACGCACCAAAAGTATGTCCGGCCTGTTTGCATGAACAGGGATACTTCATCAGCGAAGGCACCACTTCTCGCTGTGATACGAACGAAGGTTTCTGTGAATACAGCATCATTGACTAAGAAAATAAAAATCCCCCAAACGGGGGATTTTTTTACTGTTCCATTTCATCCAAGATACGTTCCAGCAATCTGACCGAACTGTTTGCACATCCCCGACCAGACCATCCCAATAATTCTTGCCCTGTTTTATTGTCTGCAATAGACACATTAAATCTCCACCACCAAAATCCATTAAATACACACCAAATCGGTCTGAACTTTGGTACTGTCTCACTAATTTGCACGATATACCTGGCTTTTCCAATGTCCGATGCAGATATCACAGATTCAACATCCTCTGCTGTAATATATGTTGTCCTTGTACTAGAACGCTTATGTCCAACAGTAATATTATAATCACGTTTTTCCATTACTTCTTTGATTGCATGTTGCAGTTGATTGCCACCACGATCAATATAAAAAACTTCGGTGGTATCCAGTGTATTTGGTTTTACATAAACACTGTTGCATCCCGCCAGCATAACTGTTGCCCAGCAATATAAAGATATCTTTTGCATAGTTTATCCTTGGATTTGTTATTAGTATAATAGGCGTAAAACAAAATAAAAACAAGGAATATAATCATTTATCATTTGCCAAACAGATTTTATTCCTTTATCATGATTACTGAACATGTGGTGGAACACATGTTTCGGGACCTAAGAAATTCCGTACGAAAGGGGGTATTTTCACCAGTACCCACATCCACTGTCGTGATGCATTTGTTTGCATCCGTACCCCGCTGTGTCGGGGGGCACCAGTTATACAACAGGGCCAATTCCCAAAGACTGGTGGGGTCATTCTTTCGTATGATTTTCTTAACTCCCCGACCACTAAAAATGTGGTCGTTATTTTATTACGGCAACCCTGGGGGATGATATGAATTGGCAACTGATAAAAATACGATATTTTTATAAACCACTATCATTTATTATGTCTATTTTTTGCACAACATCGAACGGGCGCCGTTTGGTACGTCGCCGTTTTCTGTATTCACGTCCGTATCCATATCCAAATGTCTTAACGATTCCAGAAACTGTAAAGTTGTTGCAGCAGGGGCGTTCATTGGCACGTCTGGGCGATGGCGAATTTAATTTGGCACTGGGCAAAAAGAAAATCTGCTATCAAAAGAATTCGCCCCTGCTAAAGCGTCGTATGCGACAGATTTTATCTGACCCCAATGGCAGCTGTTTGATTGGTATTCCGCCACGTCCCACAGAAATGGGTTTTTTTCAAGAATACTTCACACGTTATTCCCGCATATTGTCGTTTATGAAGTTGCGTTCAACGTATGCGAATGCGAACATATCGCGTCATTCAGATTTTTTGGTATCTGGCATTCCTGAATATCGCAAGATATGGGAAAACAAAACGGTTGTATTTATATATGCATCGACGGGTCGATTTGAAATAATCCCAGAAATATTTTCAAATATAAAACACTATCATCATATTGACGTATCGGCGGAAAATGCGTTTGAAGAATACGACTCTGTCATGACCCAGGCACGTCAGTATTCTACCGACTGTCTATTTTTATTGGCATGTGGTCCTGCTGCAACTGTTTTTGCGTACGATTTGGCGGCCCTGGGGTACCAGGCCATAGACATAGGTCATTTACCAAACTGCTATGCAAATATTGTTTCAGGATTACCCATACCTGAAGATTTGCCAGTGTGCAAGACAAAATGTGCATAAAGAAATCCGCCAAACATTTGGCGGTTAATTTTTGGCGCACCCGGCGGGACTCGAACCCACAGTCCCCGCCTTCGGAGGGCGGTGCTTTATCCAATTAAGCCACGGGTGCAATTTTCAGTATTATATCTGAAATATAATAAAATGCAAGGGGGCAACCCGTGGTTTTGTCATTATTTTGTTAACGATTGTATTTTTGTATACAGCTGTAAAATTGTTCCGCGATGATTATGAATTGTATGGACTGTATTCAGGGACAATTTAATTGCATGTCGGTGCAGTTGTCTGCCGGTTTCGGCTTCATATATATTCATCAGTTCGTCGTGATTTTTCAGTGGGGATTGGTACAGCATCTTCAGCACTGAAAACGTTTCGTTACATAAACCGACTGCATCCAGGTCGATTAAAAATACATGACCTGTTTCTGGTGAATATAAAATATTTTTTGGATGAATATCGCAGTGCAGTAATATCTGATGTCCTGCCATGGCATTTCGTGCCAAAAAACGTTTGTACATTGCAAATGGCGATTGGCTGGATTGCAGATGCATTGCCAGTATTTCTGCATGATATCTGTATTTTGTTGGCAGAAAGTCAGATATGGGAATTTGTGATATTTTATTCTGTATTTTTATTGCCTGTGCATACGCATTCATCAGGTGTTGTTCAGAAATTCCATCTTCAATATGTTCTTGCAGTGTTTTTATTGGTATGTATTCGTACGCTTCGAACCATGCACCACGATATGAATGCATTTTCAGTTTTGGGGCTGGAATTTGATATTCGTTCATCAGGTCGCTGATAATCAGATTTTTTTTGATAATTGCTTCATCACTGAATTTGCAAACGATGGTTTTATTATTAACATCTGCCAGGAATACAGGTGCGACCATACCCGGCACATTTGGGCATCTGATATTTTTTGCACCATGGTAAACATGGCCAATGGCGTATTCGCAAAAGGGTGGTACATAATTTGACATAAAAAGTTAAAATCCCTGTAACGCAGCCAGCATAAAATCATCTAAATCACCGTCCAGCACAGCGTCAGAATCTGTTTTTTCAACATTTGTACGAACGTCTTTAATCAGCTGATATGGGTACAGAACATAGTTTCTGATTTGACTGCCCCATTCAATTTTCTTTTGTGCGGCCTTGGCGGCATCTTCTTCGGCGGCACGTTTTTGCATTTCCAGTTCATACAATTTGCTTCGCAGCATTTTCATTGCCATTTCTTTATTTTGAATTTGGCTGCGTTCATTTTGGCATGTAACAACTGTATTTGTAGGAATATGAGTAATGCGAACAGCACTGTCGGTTTTGTTAACATGCTGACCGCCTGCACCTGATGCGCGATATGTGTCAATTCGCAGATCTTTGTCGTTTATTTCGATTTCGATTGTATCATCTATATCGGGCCACACGTCAACAGATGCGAAACTGGTCTGGCGTTTTCCGTTTGCATTAAATGGTGAAATCCGTACCAATCTGTGTACACCGATTTCATTTTTCAGCCATCCATAGGCACGTTCGCCAGATATTCTGTATGTAATATTTTTAATTCCTGCTGTATCGCCTTCGTGTTCTTCGATAACTTCGGTTATAAATCCATGACGTTCGGCCCATCTGGCATACATACGTGCCATCATCTGTGCCCAGTCTTGTGCCTCGGTTCCGCCGGCACCGGCCTGGATAAACAGAAATGCCCCATTATTATCGGCGGGTTCACGAAACAGTGTTATAAACTTTGCCCGATGTGCCTTGTCCGCCAGTGTTTTCAGCCCGTTTAAAACATCAGCATCATCGGGGGCCAATTCATACAATTCACGCAACGTGGCCAGTTCCGACTCTAAATCAGTCAGTTCTTTCAATGTTTTTTCCAGGTTTGATTTTTTCTGCAGAATTGCACGTGCATTATCAGGATTATCCCACAGATTAGGATTGTTTACCTGTTCATCCAGTTCAGAAATCTGTTTTATCAGTGTATCAGGGTCAAAGGAACCCCCTGACGGCGGCGATGTCGTCTGAAATTTGTGTCAAAAAATCATTTGTTATAACCATAGCGATTAAATCTTATCAGATTATTTTTATAAATCAAATGAATGTTTGCCTTTTTTTAATTAATGTGATAGAATCAGCTTAACGAGAGGGATTAAATGAGATATTTTCTGACGTTTTTTTGTATGGTTTGTGCATGCCTGTTGGGCGACGCATCATTTGCAGTGTCTGCTGGCACGGTTGGTTCTGCGGGACAAAATCGTGGTATTTCTGGCACGGTAACGGGCGGGACAACGAATTTGCGTGGCAACGCTGGACTGGCCCAGGCGTATAAAACGAACCAGCGTAATACATACTTTATGGTAACCCAGCCAGATGTTGATACGGCATGTCGGACCAAGATTTTTAATTGCCTGACCGAATATTGTGGCGATGTAACGGTTGTGCCCGGTCAACGCGAATCCAGGTGCCAGTATGCAACGGAAAGTGAATTATACAACTACACATTGCTGTGCCTGCAAAAGGATACAGAAATCTTGTTGCCTCAATACGGTGTAAACACAATAAATGGCAAAGGCGGCATGAATACGGCGGCACGTTTATGTCCTTCTTATGTGCAACAGGAATTAATGTCATTCATATCTATGTCTAATATGGCGAACCAGCTGTCAAAATCGCACTCTGACCTGTGTTTGCAACGTCGCCAAGAGTTAGAGGCCGCCATGGCATGTCACTCGGTTGCGTTGGCGTATGGCAACGAAACGGCCAGCATGCTAAACACGCAATTAACAGATTATTGTGGTGCCGGCGTCCCTGGGGGCAGTGCTGAAATGGTAACACGCTTTGCCAATGCTGGTAATGTTGGTGCAAACATTTGGGGTTGGGCGGAAAAGATTGTCAGTCTGGATTTAAATAAAAAGGGCGAAGAATGGCAGGCGGCGGTTGATGCAGTATTGGCGGGTTATACAAACCGTATGAACCTGGCGTGTGGTGATAATATGCAGTTAAATACCGTTGCCCATACATCTGATGGCCAGTCTCAGCCGACGGCACTGCAAACTGTTGCAGCTCTGGCGGTCAATATGGCATTTCCAACGACCGAAGAAAAACGCGAGAATAAGCACGAAGACTGGTCTGTTTGGATGGATGTCACATCTTTATCTGAATTGTACACATATTCTGACGCATACCAGGTGGTAATGGCGGCATTATCGAATCCTTCAACGACCCAGAATGCATTTTTAACTGGTGCACAAATGGACGATATGCAGGTTGCCTATACCCGCGGGACCAAGGTGTATATTATTCGTGACAGTGCACGTTGTTATGTTATACCGGTTGCCCAAATGACACCCCAGGAACAATCCATTGTTTCCCAGTCGTTTGCGAATTGTGTCAGCAAATAAATATAAATCCCCCGCCGATTGGCGGGTTTTTTATTCCTGAAATACACTTGAACAAGGGGGCGATTTTTGATATAATAAAATCCATGAAATTCAGCAGACGAAACATTTTACAAATTACAGGTTTTTCGGTATTCGCGGCGATGACATTGCCACGCGTTGCGTTTGCGGCACGCAATACATTGCGTTCAATTCGCACGGGGGTTCAACCGGGCAATAAAACACGATTGGTAATTGAAACTGCAAATCGTCCATCATATACATTATCATACCCTGCGAACCAGCTGGTGGTAAAACTGTCGAACACATCTGCAAACATGAATATATCTGCCCGATTGGCCAGTGATGGACTGGTAAAAAACATCAGCCAGTCGCAAAATGGTGATGTATTGCATATTATTGCGAACCTGCATAAACCAATTGCCGAAATATCCAAGTCTTCTGTTATGATATTGGAACCAAATGGTGACAATGATTATCGTCTGGTTTTAGATTTTGTTGCAGGCACGGCACCCCAGGCATCCCAGAATATCAAATCATCATCGTCAAAATCCGAATACACTACATCATCTGCCACGGCAACAACGGCTGTGACTGCGGCGCATAAATATGTAATTGTCATAGATGCCGGTCACGGCGGCAAAGACCCCGGTTGCATAGGCAAAGGTGGAACCCGCGAAAAGGATATTGTTTTATCTGTCGCCAGAAAGTTAAAAAATAAGTTGGACGCCAGCGGTTACAAAACATACCTGACCCGCAGTGGTGACACATATTTGAAATTGGCTGAACGCGCCTCTATTGCCGAGAAGCGACATGCAGACCTGTTTATATCCCTGCATGCAAACGCGAATCCCAGTCGCAAGATGAAGGGTTTTTCGATTTACACATTATCTGAAAAGGCATCAGACGAAGAGGCAAAAAAACTGGCCGAGGCCGAAAATGCTGCTGATAAAATTGGCGTGTCGGGTTTTACCGAGTTTGAAGAAAATATTCGCATAGCATTATCGTCATTACAACAGCACGCGGTCGCAGAAATGAGTCAGGAATACGCCACCGGCTGTGCAAAGTCATTTAAACGTGCAGACATAGAACAACAACCCGGCCCAGATGTCCGTCATGCACCATTTGCGGTATTACGTTCTACGGTTCCTGGGGCATTATTGGAATTGGGGCATCTGTCCAATGCAGCCGAAGAAAAGTTATTAAAAACGGACAAGCACCAGAACAAATTGGTTGATGCGATTGTCCGCTCTGTCAAAAACTATAATTTCGAAGTTTAAAAATCTTGTGTTGATATCAAAATATTCCTATACCAATGTAAAAAGCCTAGTGGCCGATTTGCTTGACCAAAATAAAAACAACCCGCCGATTGGCGGGTTTAATTTCTGACCATCTCGCTTTGCGTTAGCAAAGACAGGTAGCGGAGACGTATCCCTGTCCTTGATACGCAATAATAAAAATCAAAAATGATTTTTACAAAATTTACGTCCAGAATGAGTTTTTAAGTAAGATTCAAAATCTTTGGCTTTTTGTTCATCACCAAATGCAAAATAATTTTTTATTTGCCAAGGTCTGTATTTATTTGTATGTATCGATTTTCCAGAATTGTGTTCCGCTAATCTCTGTTTTAAATCAGTTGTAAAACCAATATAAAAGGAATCTGGATTATTTATTGATTGTAAAATGTACACGTAATACATGTTTAGTCCGTCTTTTTGTCTTGTTTTTTATAAAAAAACTGCGACCCAAAAGCCGCGACACTCCGTTTTGCTACACTTAAATCCGCTTAACCGCGGCTTTGCGCTAGCAAAGACGGGTGGCGGAGACGAAGGGATTTGAACCCTTGATACGGGGTTGCCGTATACACGATTTCGAGTCGCGCGCATTCAACCGCTCTGCCACGTCTCCGTGCCCGCCATTATAACCACATTGGGATTATATTGCAAGTCCAAATATTTGACTTTTTCATTGTATATGCTAGCATTAAGGTATGGAGAAAACATTCAACGAAAAAGTATATGATACTGTCGCCCGTATTCCGCATGGTCGTGTGGCGACATTTGGTCAAATTGCGGCAATGATTGGTCGCCCACGCATGGCGCGCTTTGTCGGTTATGCGTCTAATAATCGGGCATCCTGGCACCTGCCGTGGCATCGTGTTGTGTTCAAAGACGGTTCCTTGTGTTCTGGCATGGCGGCCGAACAATACCGTGCTTTGAAATCCGAAGGTGTGCGGTTTGACCGTCAAAGGCATGTTATCATGTCCGATTTTCAATGGGACCCCGAACGTGATTCTGCACCTGTTGACATACGTGATTTTCCGCTGGTATTTTGAACCAGAATTTGACCACATTATTTTGTCCTGGGTTGTTATTTCCCAGATTTTTGTTTTCTGATTTTGCGATAAATATCATCTTTGCTCAACTTTTTATAGTTCAAAAACCATGGTGTTTTTTTATCGTGTTTCCATAATTGCTTGACCTGGGTGGGGGCAGGGGTCAGCACATTTTCCCCTGGTGTCCAATCAGCGGGTGTGGCAACACCAAATACACTTGCTGTTTGCAGTGCCACAACTGCACGATATATTTCATCGATATTTCGCCCCAACACAGGCGGATAGTATAAAATTGTACGAATTATTGCACTGGGGTCTATTATAAACACAGCGCGAACGGCATTGGTATCGGATGCACCTGGGTGAATCATTCCGTATTTTTTTGCAACATTCATACTTAAATCATCTATCAAAGGAAAGGTTATCTGTACACCATTTTTCATTTTTGCAATTACATCAATCCACGCCAGGTGCGACGCATTTGCACCAACGGACAGCCCGACCAGCACAGTATTTATTTCTGCAAAATCCGCAATTTTATTTTGAAACGCAACAAACTCGGTTGTGCAAACTGGGGTAAAGTCTGATGGGTGCGAAAAGAACACAATCCAATGTCCTGCCAGGTCATTTGGAAAGTTAATTTTACCATTTGTTGTGTTTGCATAAAACTGGGGTGCAATATCACCAATCAGTGGCATCCGCGGTATAAAATCGTGTTCATTATTTAGTTGTTCCATACAAAGACTCCTGCTTGCTTACGCTATTCAGATTATCATTTTTGCTAAAAAATCGGCACAGGAACGTATTCGTATTAAACAAGAAACTTTATTCTTGATAAATATCGTTATAATAATCATAATAAGGTGCAAGAACAAAGGATAAGAAAAATGAAACGCTCAGACATAGTACGTTCTATTCAGGTAAAATTTAAACACATGCGGTCAACGGATGCTGCTGCGATATTGGACACGGTCTCGGAACATATGATTGAGTCTGTTGCCAACGGTGACAGAATCGAGATTCGTGGCTTTGGCACATTTCAGCCACGTGCCCGTGCGACCAAGGTTGGCTATAATCCTTGCACTGGCAAACCTATGCCATTGCCGGCCAGCACAACTATTTTATTCAAACCCAGTCGTGAATTAACCAAAAAAATGAACGAGAAATAATTATGCTATTTGGTAAAAGGTCTGGCATAAAAAATCGCAATCGGGAACGTTACGAACGCGTTCGTCGTCTGATGTGGATTAAGTGTGAATCATGCGGCAAATTGGTTTACTATAAAGATTACAAGGGAAATAAATATATTTGTCCCAGTTGTGGTCGTGCATTTATCATGACTCCAAAGCAGCGATTTGATTTACTGTTTGATGATAATCTGTGGGAGCGTCTGACACCACCCAGTGTATCTGACGATCCGTTAAGTTTTTCAGATCGTGTTCCATATTTGGACAGATTGGCAGATGCACGTTCTGAAACGGGCTGTTACGACGCCGTATCGACTGCGGACGGAACGATTGGCGGCATTCCAACAACTGTTTGTGTATTAAATGGTTTATTTATGATGGGGTCTATGGGGCGTGCGGCGGGCGATGCCATTGTTGCGGCTATGGAACACGCGATTGCGACCCGTCGTCCGTTTATTATGGTTACGTCCAGTGGTGGTGCCCGTATGCAGGAAAATATTTTATCACTAATGCAAATGGCACGCACGACGGCTGCTGTAAATAAATTGCACGCAAATGGTATACCCTATATTGTTTTATTGACCGACCCTACATTTGGCGGTGTGACGGCATCATTTGCAATGTTGGGCGACATAAACATTGCAGAAAAGGGGGCTCGCATAGGTTTTGCGGGTCGCCGCGTTATTGAACAAAACATCCGCGAGAAGTTGCCATCGAATTTCCAAACGGCGGATTATCTGTACGAACATGGAATGGTTGACATGGTTGTTGCCCGTGGCGATTTGCACGATACGATTGCGCGAATATTGGCGGTCTTGACCAAACAGGAACGCACGCCAAAGCAAATTAACGTATCAACACCGCCGCATGACGCATCGAAAAAGATTCGCGGCATGGGCGAAAGCGATGCCTATGACAAGGTGTTATTGGCCCGCAACGAAAATCGTCCACATTTTCTGGATTATATCAACGGCATTGTTGACGATTGGACATACCTGGCGGGCGACCGTTTATATGCCGAAGATGCGGCCATGGCATCTGGCATTGGATTTTGGCGTGGCATCCCATCTGTAATTATTGGCCAGGAACAGGGGCGCAGCATTGAAACCCGGCAAAAGCATCGTTTTGGCATGCCCAATCCCGACGGTTATCGCAAAGCCCAACGCATGATGCGTCTGGCAGAAAAGTTTGAATTGCCATTGATATCGCTGTTTGACACGGCGGGGGCCTTTGCCGGTCGCGAAGGTGAAGAGCGTGGTCAATCCCAGGCGGTTGCATCGTCTATTGCGACCGGTTTGTCTATCAAAACCCCATATATCGCCGTTAACGTGGGGCAGGGTGGTTCTGGTGGTGCGATTGCGATTGGTACGGGCGACCGTGTTTTGATGTTAGAAAACGCGATATATTCTGTGATTGCCCCAGAATCGTGTGCCAGTATTTTGTGGCGTGATAATAAATTCAAGGCAGTTGCCAGCACAGCAATGAAACTAACGGCCCGCGACATGGCGAATTTGAACATCGTAGACGAGGTTATACACGAACCTGCGGGTGGTGCACATACGGATTGGCAAACAACCATGGAACTGTTGGCGACATCTGTTACCAGGCATATTCGTGAACTGATGGAAATACCTGTATCAGAACTGCCAGGGCGTCGCATGGACAAATTCTTGGCCATGACCCGTGATGTCGAGATATACCAACCCGAACACATTGGTGAAGAACACTAAACAAATCCCCAACTGGGGATTTTCTTAATTTTATCACTTGCATTTGGAAAGCAATTTCTATATAATACCCCACGCATGGAGCGTTGGCAGAGTGGTAATGCAGCAGATTGCTAATCTGTGACCGAGCTTTTTTGGTCCATAGGTTCGAGTCCTATACGCTCCGCCAAAAATTCAACCCGACTTTTGTCGGGTTTAATTTTTGTTGTGGACGTAGGACGAGAACCGTAAAAGGTTCGATACGAAGTAGATTTGGGCAACGTAGTGCACCCAAATCGTCACGAGTGGATAGGGGTATCCCCGCCCGTTTATACGGGAAGGGGAGTACAGTCCTATACGCTCCGCCAAAAATTCAACCCGACTTTTGTCGGGTTTAATTTTTTTGCTTCTTGACTTATCTTGCATTCTCGTGCCATAATAAGGGCATGACAATTCGTTTTATAAACTTTTACTGTTGTCGATAATAATACACTTTCGCAAACTTAATTCGTTTGCATTTCAAACACACACTTACTAAAATCCCAATATTAATAAACCGAAAGGACACACAATGACAATCAGATTATATAATACACTGACACGCAAACTGGAAGAATTTAAACCACTTGAACCCGGCAAAGTTGGTTTTTATTCATGCGGCCCAACGGTTTATCATTATACCCACCTGGGAAACTTACGAACATTTTTGCACAACGATTTTTTAAAGCGCATGTTTTTGGCAAATGGATATGATGTACGCCACATTATGAACATCACAGACGTTGGCCACCTGACAAATGACGAAGACGATTCTGGCGAAGACAAAATGGAAAAAGGTGCCGCCCGTGAAAACAAATCCGTATGGGATATTGCAAAATTCTACAAGGGTGAATTCCTGCGTGATTTTAACGACCTGAACATGTTACCTCCAACAGTTATGCCACATGCAACAGATTATATTGCCGAACAAATTGAACTGGTACAGAAATTGCAAGACTTGGGTTACACTTATGAAATTCCTGGCGATGGAATATATTATGACACATCCAAATTTGCTGCATACGGTGCACTGACGGGCGGTTCATTGTCGGGCAATCGTGCGGGTGCACGTGTTGGGTTTAATGATGCAAAACGCAATCCAACTGACTTTGCACTGTGGAAGTTTTCCCCGACCGAAACCAAACGTCAAATGGAATGGGACAGCCCTTGGGGCATCGGATTTCCCGGCTGGCACGCAGAATGCAGTGCAATGAGCATGAAATTACTGGGCAATCACTTTGATATCCACACTGGCGGCGAAGACCTGTCTCGTGTACACCATGCCAACGAAATCGCACAAAGCGAACCTATTACCGGTGCACCTTGGGTAAACACTTGGTTACATTACAGTTTTCTGTTGGATAAATCGGGCGAAAAAATGGCCAAATCCAAAGGCGAATTTCTGGGCATGGATGCATTGCGTAAACGTGGCTATGATCCGATGGTTTATCGTTATGTTGTCGCCATGGGGCATTATCAATCGCAATTGGCATTTTCTTGGGAAACCATGGATGCGGCGGCAAATGGATATATGAATTTGGTCCGCCGTGTTGCCGATTTGTTAAAATCGGATGTCGGCACGCACGATGAATCTGCATATAACACATGGCACGACAAAATGTTGGCTGCGATGTCGGACAATCTGAAAACGTCGTCTGTTTTGGTTTTTGTCCAAGACATTGTAAAGTCTGGCGAATTGAACCCCGCTACAAAAATTGCTTTGTTTGAATTTGTTGACCGGCTGCTGGGCTTACAATTTATTGACCGGGCAAAAAAATTAGTCGCACTGGAATCAGAAACTGCACCGGCAGAAATCGTTGCACTGGCTGAATCCCGCGTTGCTGCCAAGGCGAACAAAGATTGGGCGACTGCTGATGCCTTGCGTACCCAAATTGATACCGCTGGCTGGACCATCCTGGACGGCAAAGACGGCTATAAATTAGTAAAAAAGTCATAAAAACTTACCCGGCATTGCCGGGTATAATTTTTTTTGAATTAATGGCTTGAATTTTTGGCGTTTTATGCTATATTTACCCCCGTTAACAATAGAGGAAATTTCCATGAACTATCCATATATGCCAAAATCAACTGCACTGTGGTTAATTGAAAACACATCTTTAACCTTTGAACAAATCTCGGATTTCTGCGGCCTGCACGAATTAGAGGTTAAAAATATTGCAGATGCAGAATCGTACAAGTTTCAACCATTAAATCCGATTTTAAGTGGTCAAATCACACGCGAAGACATCACTAAGTGCGAGGCGGACCCATCGGCACGTTTAACATTACGTACAGAAATTATCGATTCTCAGCAGGCCCAAAATAAACGCGGTGTAGGGTACACCCCAAAGATTCATCGTCAGAATCGTTTATTTGGTGTTTGGTGGATTTTAAAACACTATCCGATATTATCTGATGGCCAGATTGCACGTTTGATGCACAGCACCAACCCAACGGTTGCATCTATTCGCAACAAAAGCCATGCATCGTATCATGAACTGGAAAAGGGCGGGGTCAGTCCAATTGTTTTGGGGCTGGTATCTGAATCCGCTATTCTCGAGGCCGTTGCCGCAGCCGAGAAAAAGGCCGCCGCACCCAAAAAGCCCAAGAAAAAGAAAAAATAAAAAAAGATTTTTTGATACGACATACACCATAATATAACACAATTTATCAAAGGGCGTTTAATGGCTAAGAAATTGGACGAAGCAACAAAACTGTTAATTGATTCATTGCCGGAAAATCTGCAAAAATTGGCAATGAACGCGGTTGACATTGGTTATATGTCCCGCATGGAGTTTACCGCCGCGACCGACGCGGACGAGGTTCCAGAATCAGAACACGAAGAAGTTCTGGATTTCTTTCAACAGGATTTAGGGGTCGAGATTTTAGAAACTGAAAATTATCCCCAGGATTTAAGTCGCTATTATGATTCTGACGATGACGAGCCACGTGATAAAACCCGTAATTTATTGAACGCCGATGCCGAGCAGGTGGATGTCAACGATGACGAGTATGAACATTACGCCAAGCAGCTGGAACGCAGTCAGACTGGCGGTTTGGTGCTGGGGGTTCAGGATTCTGTTCAATCGTACTTGAAACAGATTGGTACAGTTCAGTTATTGACGGCGGCTGGCGAAGTTGCCATTGCCCAGCGTATCGAGGCGGCATCACGTTTGATGGTTTACGGTCTGTGTGAAAGTCCGATGACCATCAAGGCCATGTTAGACTGGTATCAGCAGTTAATAAATGAAGATATTCGTCTGCGTTATATCATAAACCTGGAAGTAATGTATTCCAGTGAATCAGAACAAAAATCATTGGCCGCCCTGTCCGAGGCATTAAAGTCCAAAGGTGTGGAACATATCGATGAACTGGACGATGATGATTTGGACGACCTGCAGGATGTTACCGCAACCGAAGAAGAAGAGGATGAAGACGAGGAAGATGACGAAGATGGTATTAAAAAGGATACCCCACGCAGTTCATCTGGTGTTCCAATTCCTGTCATGGAAGAAGCCTTGTTGCAGACTATTTTGGATTTATTTGCCAAAATAAAACGTATCTTTAACAGTATGCAGAAACTTCAGGCGAAACGATTGGATAATCTGTTGGTTTCGAACACGCCTGATGTTGCTTTGGAAAAAAAGTACACTAAATTACGTCTGGAATTATTCGAACACGTCAGCAAGATTCGCTTGAATGATGATCGTATTGCAGAAATACTGGAACAGCTGACCAAACGAGATCAGTTGTTATTGGGACTCGAAGGAAAACTGATGCGTTTGGCAATGGCCAACAAAATCAAACGCGAAGACTTTTTGGCCGAATATACAGGCAATGAATTGAATCGCAATTGGGCAAAAAATCTGACCAAACACAAAGATGCCGCTTGGGCAAACTTTGCGAAAAAGCACGAAGCAGATATCTTGAAAATCCAAGAAGATTTGACTGCCATTGCAAACGAAACAGGTCAGCCAACATCTGAATATAAAAAGGTGGTGGAACTGGTTCGTCGTGGCCAGGCCGAGGCCGCCCGTGCGAAACGCGAAATGATAGAGGCCAACCTGCGTTTAGTTATCAAATTTGCAAAAAAATCCAGCAACCGTGGTCTGGGGTTGGACTTTTCCGACCTGGTCCAGGATGGTAATATTGGTCTGATGAAGGCGGTGGACAAATTTGATTATCGCCTGGGGAACAAATTTTCGACCTATGCGACAAACTGGATTCAGCAGGGTATATCCCGCAGTATCGCAGACCAGGCACGTACAATTCGAATCCCTGTGCATATGATAGATAATATTCACAAGATTCAGCGTGCCACACGCCAGTTTATGCATAAATACGGTCGTCAACCAACGGCTGAAGAATTGTCCAAGATAATATATCTGCCTGTTGACAAGATTCACAAGGCAATGAAGGTTAACCTGAAACCTATTTCATTAGAGGCCCCCGTTGGCACCGAAGACGACAGTTCGCGTATTGAAATCATTGCAGATGAAACCGCACGTAATCCATTTGCATCAGCTGCACAAAAAAATCTGAAAGACATTGTCACGCGTGCACTGGCGGAACTGGATTCCAAGGAAGAAGCCGTAATACGTCGTCGCTTTGGGCTAAGCCGTAATAAAACCAGCACCCTGGAAGAGGTTGGTGAATACATCGGCGTAACCCGCGAGCGTATTCGTCAGATTGAACAAAAGGCACTGAATAAGTTAAAGCATCCATCGCGTGCACGCAAACTTCGCAGTTTCTTGGAAGATTAATTGTAATCCCCCGCCTTTGCGGGGGAATGTATTTAAAACAAGGGGACAATATAAAATGAAAAACACATTATTATTTTGTAATGGTGTATCGGGCAGTGGAAAAACATACTTTATCAAGAATACCTTGCCGGAGGGGCTGTTTTACAATCTGCGTTCTGCGACCACGCGCCCAATGCGTGACGGCGAAAGCGAAGGCAATCCGTACTTTTTCCGCGATGAATACTATTTCGATAACACGCCATTGGCAACACATCTGTGGGTGAACAAGGATGTTTGGGTTCCGGGCGAAAAGAAATGGATGTATGGCATCCCAGAATTTGAAATTTACAACAATCTGGGGCAGAACTTGATATATGATGTAATAGAACCACAATATACACGTCAGCTAATGGACTGGTTTCGACGCAACGATTTGACCAAGTATTATAATTTTCGTGTTGCATATTTTCTGCCTGCGACCATCAGTCAAAACACGGTTGCAGGTCGTGCCAACATGCCCAATGATACGCACGTCCGTCAAATGAATACGTGTAATCCGGTTGATTTTTTACATTCAGGCGTACGTGTAAATTATTGTCTCCAGCCGATAAATGGTTACTATGATTCTGCCCTGACTGCACATATAAAACGTCTTGAAAAATCTCGATAAAAAATCCCCGCGAATGCGGGGATGTTTGTTATATATGACTTTTCAGGGCGATATAAATTTGTCCAGGTTCTGTTTTTATCAGTGTTG
Source organism: Alphaproteobacteria bacterium (assembly GCA_017522445.1). Classification (GTDB taxonomy): domain Bacteria; phylum Pseudomonadota; class Alphaproteobacteria; order Rs-D84; family Rs-D84; genus Enterousia. The sequence goes on along the minus strand of JAFWZK010000012.1, from coordinate 7,615 downwards.
CAGAAACATTGTCTGGATTATCGGTCTGTTTTGCCATGCTTAATATTTTATCAAAGCTGCGGACAAATTGTGTTGCCTGGGATCTGAAAACGGTATCTGATTTCAGCATATCCTTGACCCGCTTTTTGTCGGCCGCCCCCAGCATTTTTGCCAACCATTTTGAAAAGATGGTTTTATCACCCCCATGATATTTTTTCCAAATAACATCTGGTATTTCTGCACCTGCGGCACGGGTTAAATCCATAGACTGTTCATGTAATTTTTCGAACATTTTTTCGCTTTGTGCCAAGAAGTCTTGACCACTGATATGTCCAAAAGTTTCGGCTGGTGCGGTTTTGATTGCATCCATTGGTGCAGATGCACGTGCCACCATCATTTGTTTGTTTAATGTCTGCATAGTATTTACTGCCTTGGCATAGTCGGACATTAAATCTATCATTTGTTGGCGTGATGTTCCGGCTAAATCCTCTAATTTTATTGCGGACTCGGACACGGCGGTTGTTGATTCTGCAACGGTATCCTTCATCAGGTTCAGTTTTTCATTTAAACTGTTAACGATATCTTCCAGTTTTGTGCTGGCCTCGACACTGCCACGCGACAGGTCGGGCAGGGCGGCATAGTACTTTTCAATCAATGCGGACAGTGGCTGCAATTGGGCGGTTGTTTCATTTGACATCTTAATCAGATTTGCAGATTGACCTGATAATTGTGAATGTGCAGTATTCATTTCTATCAGTGTTTCACGCACACTGCCCGCCATTGTTTTTACCGAATCCGAGAACGCATTTGCGGCGGTCTTGGTATTTTCCAGCGTATGATTTGCGACACCGGATACGGCCTGCAGTTCAGAAACGACGCCTGTTGCAAACTCTTTTACTTCCTTGTTAAATCGATTGGTCAGTGTCACCATTTCACCTGATATGTTTCGCACAGATTCTTCGGTCGTTGCGGCTGTTCCAATCAGTGTTTTTGCAGTATCTGCCAATTTTTCTGACAGATTAACAATCGAAGATTCTGTCAGACGCAGCTGAACACCAACTGTATTTGCGGTATTGGTCAAGGTATTCATTTGACCTGTCAGTTGTTTTTTTGATGTTCTGCCGAACAGGTCCAGCTTTTCCAGATATCCATCCAGCAATCTGTCGTTACGTATCATTGTTTCTTCATAGTTTGTTGCGGCGTTTTTGACGCTTTCAAAACCATCGGCGGTTGACTTGGTTAATTCGCCCAGTTTATTTTGCACAGATTCTGATTGGCTTGTAATATTTTGCATTTGTTCAGCATTGCGATTAAACTCTTGTTGCAGCACTTCGGACAGATTTTTACCACTGGCAATCCACGAATCTATTTGGGTTTGGATTTGTGTTGCACGCTCAGTCGTATCCTGAGAAGTTGTATCAATTCTGCACAATAAATCGTTGATTGTATTGCCAAAATTGTTGGTTGATGTTTCTATGTCTTTCCATGATTGCGATTCTACAATCTGTCCCAGTCCCGTTACGGTATTATCCAGTCGTCCTGCCATCTGTGACATTTTCCTGGTTGCGTCATCGGCCAGACTGACCAGCTGATTGTTTTGTTCTGCCAGTGCATTTTTTAATGCGTTTGCAGCGGAAATTTGTTCGTTCAGCGTGTTTTTCATTGTTTGAAAACTATGCTCTATTTTTGTAATTTCATCTGCCAAAATAGTATTCAGAACACGTGCTGCATCTGCCACCTTGGCCCGTTCTGGTCGTGTCATAATTGTCAGCAAAGACTCCATCACTTTTTGTGATTTTCTGGACACCAAGAACAGCACCACCAGTGCAATCAGCATCAATCCACCAAAGATTCCAGAACTAATTAACAAAAATTGAGTAAAATCCATTTTTTTCTCCCTACGCAAACGCTATTTTATTTTATAAAACTTGCAGTTCTGCCGAATTTATACTAAAATCCGAACAACAATGCAAGGATAGAAATGACAGATAAACCAAAACTTTCACTTGACCAGGACAGGGCCGCCAATCCAAATGACAATGTTTGGGTCCAGGCCAATGCCGGCACTGGCAAAACCAGTGTGCTGGTTCAGCGGCTATTAAGAATCTTGTTTCGCAGTCCTGACTGTTCAAAATCGGGTATATTATGTCTGACATACACCAATGCAGGTGCGGGCGAGATGCGTAATCGTATATTAAAGGCACTTCGTACATGGGCGGTATCTACGGACACTGAATTGGCAGAATTACTGGACGGTGTGTCATTAAATCGCCCCATAACTGCGGCTGATATTCAGCATGCACGACAAATATTCTTTTATTACATTGATAATCCAGATATTCTGAAAATAAAGACAATTCATGGATTTTGTGAAGAAATCTTGCATCGTTTTCCGCTCGAGGCGGGCATTTCGCCGTCATGGTCATTGGTGTCTGATGCGGCCCAGCGTGTATTGCTGGCCGAAACGTTCGAGCATTTAATAAACTCGCCCAAAACGGACGTGCGAACAAACGCCGCCTTTGCACACATAGTCGGTCGTGTGTCGGAAAAATCGATGGGGGATTTATTAGACGTATTAAGTGACCAGTATAAACAATTTTTTACAATAGATAATCGTGTTAAATATCGTGAATACTTTGTTGATACAACTCGAAAATATCTTGAAATAGATAATGTGCCACAGATGGAAATTTCGGTATCTGAACTGCAAAAAATCATAGATTCTGTGGAAAATGATATAAATCATATAAAAAAGCCGACAAAAACATTAAACGAACTTGTTAGTATGACAAGACAATTCATTGACAATGCAATAGATTTTGACGAATACAAGTTTGCTTATTTAACTGGCAAGTTTACACGTAATGTTGCCGTGTCCAAGCGTGACTATTTGGTTCCCGAACAGGAACGTGTTTACGCCGTTCATCAGTATACAGCAAACAAAAAAATGTTTGAAGACACGGTTGCATTGTTTGATTTGTCGTCTGCATTTGCTGATGAATATCTGACACAAAAGCGGTTGCGTAATTTGCTGGATTTTGATGATTTGATTTTATACACACGCAAACTGTTTTCAAACCGCGAGACAATGGGGTGGGTATTGTCGCAGCTGGACCTGTCTTTGTCGCACATCCTGGTGGACGAGGCCCAAGATACCTCTCCAATGCAGTGGGATATTTTACGCATGCTGGCGGGTGATTTCTTTGCAGATGGTGATACGGCTGGACATACGCATTCTATGTTTGTGGTTGGCGACACGAAACAGTCTATTTATGGCTTTCAGGGTGCGGACCCAAACGCATTCGCGACCAGTCGTGCTGAAATCGCATCGCAACTGGAAAACAGTATGCGAACAATTTGTGAAATACCCCTGGCACAAAGTTTTCGTTCAACCGCCCCCATATTGGAAAGCGTAGACAGGTTCTTTTCTGACGATGGTGTTATTGAATTATCTGGTTTTGTAAATAATACACACAAATGTTTTCGTGTGGACGATGTTGGGGCTGTGGAAATACATAAACTGGCGGCAAAACAGGGCGACAACGGCACGGAAACGACGCTTGAAGAATACATAGAGCGTATTGCCACCAAAATTGAATCTATGATAAAGTCCGGTAAATATGAACCAAAAGATATTATGGTACTGGTTCAAAAAAGGCACCCAATGGCATCGCCTTTGTTAAAGGCCTTGAAACGCAGAAACATAGATGTTGCGGGCAGCGACCGTGTTGTTTTGCCTGATTTTCCTGCGGTACGCGACCTGTTAAATTTAATTCGTTTTTGTATAAATCCATCAGATGATTACAGTTTATGTTGTGTGTTAAAAAGTCCGCTTTTCTATTTGACCGAAGTTGATATTTTTAATTTGTGTAAGGCAAGAAATGAACAAGCTGCTTTTACACATAACGATAAAACAAGCAACCCGCATACAACAATTTTTGACATTTTATCAACATATCGTCCAGATGCTCATACTCGTTTATTACAGATTATTAAATGGTCTAAATACATGGCACCTTATACGTTTTTTTCGAACGTTTTGGGTACAGATAACGCACGTCAGAACTTTATTGCCGCATTGGGGCACCAGGTCATAGATCCATTAGAAGAATTTATGACAATCTGTTTGGCCTATGAACGCACCCAGCCGGGTTTGTTATACCAATTCTTAAAGTGGTTCATAACAGGTGGCAGTGAAATTAAACGCGACATGGACGCGTCCAGTGGTGTACGCATAGTCACCGTTCACGGCAGCAAAGGTCTGGAATCGCCGGTTGTATTTTTGATTGACACCATCCACACGCCCAAGGCCGAACGTGTTCTGTCCATACCATCGGATAATTATCCTGTATGGCTGTGGACTGCCCGTGGCGAAGGCAGTGAAAAATATCAGTCTGCCGCCGCACTATCGCATGAATCACAAATGGCGGAATATTATCGTTTGTTGTATGTTGCTATGACTCGTGCCCGTGACCAGCTGTATATTTATGGGCATACACCCAACAAAAACACGACACCTGATTCATGGCATGCCCATCTGTGGCGTGTATTTGCAGGTAAAATTTCAGACAATCAAACATATATCAGGATTACAAATGAAACCGAACACACTGACCCAGATAATCAAGAACATTGAACAATCTTGTCATGCGACAGAATCTGGAACCCAGATGCATGCCCGGCTGCACGGGGTAACAATTGATAAGGTCAACCATCGTGGCGACCCTGAATTAATTTCGCGAATTCTGTCAGTCCCGGGATTAGCCAAGATGTTTTCGCCACTTTCACGAACCGAGGTTCCTGTTGCTGGCACAATTTGCGGCAAATTCATCAGTCGTCGCATTGACCGCCTGTTAATAGATAAAGAATCCAAAACAATTGATATATTGGACTATAAAACCGACACGTCTCGGGCAATGCATTACAATGAATACGTTAATCAATTGAACGAGTATGCAGCATTACTGCACGCCATTTATCCAGATTATTCAATTTCTGGATATATATTGTGGACGCATGATTTTTCACTGGAAAAACTGTCGTTAAAGTCGCTATAATCTGGGCATGCTGACAAGTTTACAAATATCAAACATAGTACTGATTGAAAAATTGAGTTTGGAATTCGGTGCGGGGTTGAATGTACTGACTGGGGAAACCGGTGCCGGGAAAAGTATCTTGCTGGATGCCTTGTCTTTGGCATTGGGGGCACGTTCTGATTCTGGGTTAATCAGGCATGGTTGCGACACAGCTTCGGTTGTGGCACACTTTGATACTGTGCCGTCTGATGTGATTGGTATCTTAGATGACTTGGGGATGGAACTGGACGAAGGTTTGATTTTACGCCGCACATTATCATCAGATGGGAAAAGTCGTGCATGGATAAATGATGTGCCTGTGTCGGCGCGCGTGTTAAAGTCTGTTGGTGATGCATTGGTTGAAATTCATGGTCAATTTGCGAATCACGCACTATTAAACCAATCAACACACCGTGGCACACTGGACAGTTATGCACAAAAAAACATCATTGGCTTTGGTGAACTGCTGTCTGCCACGCGTGACGCATACAAAAAATATCATACTGCACAACAAAAACTGTCTGATTTACAAGAAACATTATCACGCAGTGCATCTGAACGCGATTTTTTGGAACACAACATCAACGAACTGCGTCAACTGAATCCACAACCTGGCGAAGAAGAAGAGCTTTCGACAAAACGCACCAACATGATGAACGCAGAAAAAAATGCCGCCATTATTTCGGACGCACGTCAAAGCTTGATGCCACACGGCACGTCTTTGGAAACATTGCTTTTTAACACGGCCCATATACTGGAACGAATTCGCGGTGAAATTAATCCGTTCCAAGAACAAATTGATAAATTGTATGAACTGGCATCATCTGTTGCAGAAATCGCAGACTCGCTGGAACCGGATGCCACAGACACAGACGACATGGACACGATTGAAGAGCGTTTGTTTGCAATTCGTGCCGCCGCACGCAAACACCGCGTCTCTGCGGACGAACTGCCAGAACTGTTATCCAAAATGGAATCCCAGTTAAATGCGATTGACAATTCTGATGCAGAACTGCACCGATTGGACGCAGATGTAAAAAAATATCGTGCAGAGTTTGATTCCCATGCAAAAAAATTGTCTGAATTGCGAACCGATGCCGCAGACAGGTTGCGAACAATGTTACTGGCAGAATTACCAGATTTGAAACTGGGGAACGCAGACTTTTCGACTGAAATTTCTGATGCATCACCATCTGGCGCGGGCACAGACGACATAACGTTTATGATTCGCACAAATCCCGGCTCGCCATTTGCACCGTTGCATCGTGCGGCATCTGGGGGCGAACTGGCACGATTGATGCTGGCGATGCGTGTTGTTTTGGCCGGTACAGACGATTGCCACACATTTGTGTTTGATGAAATTGACACAGGTATCAGTGGTGCCACCGCATCTGCCGTTGGGGCACGCCTTAATCGTCTGGCATCTGCGAACCAGGCATTGGTCGTAACTCACTCGGCCCAGGTTGCGGGCTATGCCGATAAACACTTTAAGATTTCAAAATCGGTCATTGATAATAAAACAACAACATCCGTCCACGAAATAACTGCAGACGAACGTTTACACGAAATTGCCCGCATAATCAGTGGTGCCGAAATTACATCAGAATCAATCACAATGGCCCAGACGTTAATTCACTAGGTTACAACGCAACCACACCATCTGCGAATTCGATTGTTTTTGGCGTGCCGGCGTCTGAACGACTGATTATCTTGCCGTCTGCATCACGTACAATTGCATAGCCACGCGACAAAACACTTTTATACGACAGCGATTGCAACATCTGTCCCAGATGATTTACCGCTTGCCCCAGTGTCATCATACGATTTTGCAGAATATTTGGGAATGTTGAAACCATATGTATTTTTTGTTTTGCGATATCAACCTTGGCATTAATCAAGACATTCATTGTCCGTCCCAAATCATCCAATCTTTGCATATGTTCCATCACCAGTTGTTTTGGGCTTTTGATATTAATCGATTCAATACGCTGTTTTGCATTATTCAGCCGCGTGACAAAGTTTCCACTTAATCGCATCCACAAATTATCTATATCCTGACTCAGTGCCAATTTTGTTGGCACCAAGACTTCTGCGGCCCCCGTTGGTGTTGGTGCACGATAATCGGCTGCAAAATCAATTAACATCCAGTCTGGTTCATGTCCCACCCCCGATATCAGCGGTATATGACTGGCTGCGGCGGCACGCACGACAATTTCTTCTGAAAAGGGCAGTAAATCTTCCAAGGCCCCGCCACCACGTGCCACGATAATAACATCAACATTGTTCATACGATTAAAGTATTCAATACCTGCAGCAACCTCTGCAGCAGCAGACACCCCCTGGACAGTTGCAGGATACAGCAATACATGCACAGGAAAACGTTCCCGCAATCTATTCTGAATATCCTGGAATGCAGCACCTGTTGGACTGGTTACGATACCGACCCGCTGCGGCAACTTTGGCAGTGGTTTTTTTCGTGCAGTGTCAAACAACCCTTCGGCGGCCAATTTACGTTTTCTTTCCTCCAGCATTTTCAAGATTGCCCCGACACCCGCCATTTC
>JAFWZK010000011.1 GCA_017522445.1 Alphaproteobacteria bacterium | reverse complement strand
AGGGCGATTAAAAGCAATCCTGAAAGCTGTCAAAGATGCAGATGGTAAAATTATCCTGTTTATTGACGAGTTGCATACCCTGGTCGGGGCAGGCAAGGGTGAAGGCAGTATGGATGCAGCAAATCTGCTGAAGCCAATGTTGGCACGTGGGGAACTGCACTGTTTGGGGGCGACAACACTGGATGAATATCGCCAATATATAGAAAAAGACCCGGCACTGGCACGCCGTTTCCAACCCGTTTATGTGGACGAGCCAACTGTTGATGATACGATTTCAATTCTGCGTGGTCTGAAAGAAAAATACGAAGGGCATCATGGGGTGCGAATCGCAGATGCTGCGCTGGTGTCGGCGGTGAAGTTGTCGAATCGATATATCACAGACCGGTTTCTGCCAGACAAGGCAATTGACCTGATTGATGAAGCGGCGGCACGTGTGCGTATTGAAATTTCGTCTAAGCCAGATAGATTGGACGAGGTGGACAGACATCTGATGCAACTGAAAATCGAACAGCAGGCACTGAAAAAAGAAAAAGATGATGAATCAAAAAAACGACTAAAAGAATTAGAATCTGTTATCGCAGGGGTCGAGGCAGAATCCAAAACGCTTACCGCCGATTGGCAACGTGAACAGCAAAAAATGCGTGGACTGTCCGATGCAATGGCGGCACTGGATGCGGCCAAGGCCGAAGTCGCAACAGCAATGCGAAATGGTGACTATGAAAAAGCATCTGCCCTGCAATATGGCAAGATTCCAGAACTGGAAGAACAAATTGCCAAAATGAACGCAGATGCACGTGAATATAAAACGGTGCTGCCTGAACATATTGCCGCGGTGGTTAGCAAATGGACCGGTGTGCCAGCCGACAGATTAAACGCAGAAGAACAATCGAAATTGTTAAATATCGAAGATGAACTGCGTAAACGTGTCGTGGGTCAGGATCATGCATTGGGGGTTATTGCACGTGCAATTCGCCGCAGTCGGGCAGGTTTGTCTGACCCACGCAGACCAATGGGCAGTTTTATGTTTCTGGGGCCAACAGGGGTTGGAAAAACCGAAGTGGCCAAGGCGTTGGCGGAATATCTGTTTAATGATGACGCGGCCATGACGCGAATTGATATGAGCGAGTATATGGAACCACATTCTGTGTCGCGTTTAATCGGCAGCCCCCCAGGGTATGTCGGATATGAACAGGGTGGGGTGCTGACCGAAAGTGTTCGCAGACGGCCGTATCAGGTGCTGCTGTTCGATGAAATTGAAAAGGCAAACCCAGATGTGTTTAATGTGTTCCTGCAGATTTTGGACGATGGGCGGTTGACCGATGGCCAGGGGCATGTGGTGAACTTTACAAATACGATTATTATCATGACCAGCAATTTGCCAGATATGGATGCGGTAAAACGTAATTTCAGACCGGAATTTGTTAACCGTATAGATGAAATTGTGTTCTTTAATCCGCTGGGCAAGGATGTCATGGCTGGAATTGTGAAAATCCAACTGCGTGGACTGGAAAAACGTTTGGCAGAACGCAGAATCGAGCTGAATATCACCGATAAAGCCATTAAGTGGCTGGGGGATAATGGATATGACGAAGCGTTCGGTGCACGACCATTGAAACGCTTAATCGTGTCCGCAGTCGAAGACAAGATTGCAGATCTGATACTGACCGGCACCATCGGCGAGGGCAGTACAGTTTACATAGATGTCAAAGGCAAAGAACTGACTGTTGGTTAATAAAAATCCCCCAAAACGGGGGATTTTTTTATCTGTTTTTCTTTGTTTTTGATTTCGATTCGGTTTTGAACTGGATATCACGCAGTTTTTTATACTCGCCATCCAGGGCACAAAGTTCTGCATCGGTGCCGGTTTCAACGATTTGACCGTCTTTTATTACACAGATGATGTCTGCGTCTAAAATGGTCGACAGACGATGTGCAATCACAAATGTTGTGCGACCAACCATTAATTCATTCAGGGCAGATTGAATTAATTTCTCGCTTTGTGTGTCCAGGGCGGATGTCGCCTCGTCCAATAATAATATTGGGGCGTCTTTTAATATCGCACGGGCAATTGCTATGCGTTGTTTCTGGCCACCAGACAGCAGGCCGCCACCTTCGCCGACAGGGGTGTTATAACCATCTGGAAATTCATTGATAAATCCGTCTGCGTTTGCCGCAACCGCCGCCGCAACAACGGCTTCGTGGGTGGCATCGGGATTGCCGTATTTTATGTTGTCTTCGATTGTGCCGTTGAACAGGAATACAGACTGGGAAACCTCGGCTATGTTTTCACGCAGGGATTTTAATGTGTATTTTTTTATGTCTGTTTTGTTAATGGTGATTTTTCCGGTTTGCGGTTCGTAAAAACGTTCCAGCAAATTGAACAATGTTGTTTTGCCACCGCCAGATGGCCCAACCAACGCACATACACGACCCGCAGGAACGTTCAGGTTTATGTTCTTTAATACGGGTTCGTTCGGATTATAGGCAAATGATACGTTGTGGAATCCAACAGACAGATTTTTTGCCGTTAATTGGCGGGCATCAGGCGAATCGGTAATGTCGGGTTTGCTGTCCAAAAATTGGAACAGGATTTCCGCCGCCAATAAACCATGCTGTAATGTGTCGCCAGTGCTGGTGATTGATTTTGCGGGTTTGTATGCCGCCGTCAATGCCAGCAAGAACGCAGTGAAATCACCAGTTGTTATCGCACCACTGGCAATAAAATGACCGCCCATAATCATCGCAATGCACAACCCAATTGAAATCATGAATTCCATCAGTGGTGAACGCAGGGCGTTGGCCTGGGTGCTTTTGTATGCGTTGGTCATGGAACTGTTTAAAACGTGGGCGAATTTTTTCTGTTCGCGTTCTTCGGCGGCAAATGCCTGAATCGTTTTAATGCCGTGCAGTGTTTGGTTCAACTGTTGCGAAACACTGTTGGCGATGCCAAATGATTGGCGCGACAGTTTGCGGCGTTTACGCATAATTACAACCATTGGTATCATTATCGCAGGTGCCAAAAACATCAGTACAATACACATCTGGTGCGCATAATAGAACATTAATGCCAATGTCATAACCAGGGTCGCAACGTTCTGGACAACCTTAATCACGGTGCCGGTGACCAGATTTAATACCGCACCCGCCTGGACCCCAAAATAATTCAGGTTCTTGCCAATGCCGTCCGCATAAAAGCGGGCCAGATTCATGTGGGTCATGTGTCTGTAAATCTTTTTTTGCAAATTGGCACTGGCCAACAAGCCACCCTTGGACATGATTAATGCCTTGGCATAGGTAAAGGCACCTTTGGCACCAAAGGCAACAATAACCTGAATCCCCAGCCAATATACGGCATCCATACTTTTTTCAATAAATGCACGGTCAACAACCTGTTGAACCAAGGTGATGGTATAGGCCTCGGCCCCGGCGGCCAGGACGGTAAATATTACACCCGCCGCCAGCCATTTCCAATATGGTTGGCCAATTTCACGCCACACACGTCCGTACAGGGACCATTTAATACGACCGTTGGATTCATCGCCTTTGACAAAGGACTTAATTTTATTTGATATTTTCTTAATCATAGCACGAGTATTATAAAAGACAGCCCATAATATGTCTAGTGTTTTAATTTTTTATCGGTTGATTCGTTTATTTTTGCTTTTTATGGCCAAAGCGACTGTATATGTATGATTTGATGCGATCCATAAAACTGGTCTTGAAATATGTATTTGTATATTGTGCACTGATTTTGCCCAGTAAATGAGTCAGTATTATGTGGTTGAAATTTTCACGCTGTTCATCGGTCATTTTTCTGATGTCTGGTTTGTTGGCCAGGTTTAACAGATTTTGAACAGATTGTTCGGGAAATAAAACCTGCATGGCCGAGTGGGTCGATGACAAATATTCTGGGCATTGACTGAAATTAATAATGTGATTGTCAGACAAGGCAAATACAGGTGTAAATGAACGCTTGGTGGAATTGTCTATGACAATCGCAGTGTTTTCACTGGGTAATACTTTGCGTAAATATGTCAGATTGTCCTGATAACGTCTGTGAATAACGTTTACTGGGATGTCGTGTCCGCCGTTTTTTACACGGTGTTGAACACGGGCAACACTCAGTTCTGGATGCAGTACACAGATGTGCAGACCGTAAATCTTGTAACCCTGTTTTATCGCGGATTTTTTGATGGTGCCACCAAAATTGGTTGTTTCAAAAATGATGTTTTGTTTGTTGTTAAATGCCGCTTGACACTGGGAACGCAGATTGGCCACCGCATGACGGTACAGTTTTGTGTTCAGGGCTTCTAACCTTTGATTAAAGGTGTTAATAATAATCGTCTTTTGAATTTCCAGGTTGTGAACCATTTGCTGATACTTTGGGTACCAATTTTGGCCGTTGGCCTTGGCATTAATGCGGTCGTGGATGCTGTTGCCACCAATGTTTTTCATCAGGTCTGTTTTGGAATACAGATTTTTTTTGATGTGCTCGTTGCCGGCAGGAATGTGTGTGAAAATCCGATACTGTTCATGCCAGTACTTATTTGTTTGCGAGGCCTGGGTAATGCGGGCGTTTAATGTCCCTGCGATTTTTTCCATTTGTTGTTTAAATGTCGTGACAGCCAATGTATTTGCTTGTTGTATCTGCAAATGCATGTGTTCGGTGATGGTGTTGTATTGTGCCGAATATTCAGGCATAGCCCTTAGACGGGCAATTTCGTTGTCGTAATTTAAGTATAATGCATTTGACAAGAACGGGTTTTGCGTAATCATTCGATTGTAAAATGTCGATTTACCTGCACCGTTCGGTCCGGATATTACAATTAAATAAGGTTGTGTTTTTGTGTTCATAATAATTTGTATTTTAGACTGTTGTTATAATTTGTCAATAAATTGTTATGTGTGGGCTGTTAAAGTATGATTTTGTTTTTTTATGTTGACAAGGTGCGAGAAAATGTATAAAATACGTTCGCTTTCATGATGAAGGTGCAAAGTTTTGGGGTCATAGCTCAGTTGGTAGAGCACCTGCTTTGCAAGCAGGGGGTCGTCAGTTCGAGTCTGATTGGCTCCACCAAAAAACGGGAAAGGGGGATGAAAATCCCCTTTCTGTATTGATTAACAACAGATATTGCGTTAAAGGGGGTGAAGAAAAATGGTGAAAGTTCTGGTACGTGATAATAACGTAGAACAGGCATTGCGTGTCGCAAAACGTAAGTCGCAAAAAGAAGGTCTGTATCGCGAAATGAAAGAACGTCAGCGTTTCGAAAAACCAACAACAAAACGCAAACGTTTGAAAGAAGAAGCAGTTCGTAACGAAAAGAAACGTCAATCAAAACAACGTATGGTTTTCGGCTTCTAAAAAAATTATCCCCCAATCGGGGGATTTTTTGTTTGTGTGAATAAAATAAAAACTGGGGCGGGGGTCGCCCCCAAAATTCTACATCACAAAATCTTCGCCCAGATAGACCTTTTTAACCATTTCGTCTTGGACAATTTCTGGGGTTGTGCCGTGCTTTAATATCTTGCCATCGTGCAATACATAACTGCGGTCGGTAATCCCCAGGGTTTCACGGACGTTGTGGTCGGTAATTATTACGCCCAGACCACGATTCTTTAACTGGGATACCAGACTGCGGATTTCGTTCACCGCAATTGGATCAATCCCCGCAAACGGTTCGTCCAATAATATAAACTTTGGGTCGTTCGCCAGGGCACGGGCAATTTCTACACGCCGACGTTCACCACCAGACAGGGCAGTCGCAGGACTGTGGCGAAGTGATGATATCGAAAATTCTTCCAATAATGAATCCAGTTTCCGCTGGCGCTTTTTGCGGTCGGGTTCAACCACTTCTAGTATCGCCATAATGTTTTGTTCAACCGTCAGACCACGAAATACACTGTTTTCCTGGGGTAAATAGCCAATATGCAGGCGGGCACGCTGATAAAACGGCAGGTGGGTTATGTCCTGGGAATTCAGAAATATTTGACCGCCTGTGGCCGCCAACTGGCCCGTGATGCAATAAAATGCCGTGGTCTTGCCCGCACCGTTCGGCCCCAACAGACCAACCGATTCGCCCTGGCGCGCAATCAGGGATATGTCCCGGATTACCATCCGTTTGCCATAGGATTTAGATAAGTGTTCAACACGCAGTACAGATTGCTTCATAGTCGTATCACCAATTCGTTTGTGCGTACCTGGTCCCCATTGTCAGAGTCAACATGTACGTCGCCGGTTAATGTAATTCGTTTGTTTTTGCGATTGTATTGGCCGTGATGGGCGGATATATTGTCCGTTACCTGGATGCCATTGGTTGTGCGGACCACAGTCCCGGATACAGAATCCAGGAATATTATGTCTGGGTTGTCGTATTCTTGGTATCCGTTTGCGGCACGTATCTTGAACGGATTGCCGTTTTTGTCAGTGCCAACAAATGATGCACCAGACATCTTGAACTGATTACTGACGATGTCGGTCATGTTTATCGCAGATATTGGTGTCCATAAAATCTGCTTGGTAAACAATGAACCCGCCACCAGGGCCGCAATCATCACCAGCCCCCAGCCAGTAAAAAAGAACTGCCACAGGCGTTTTAAGCGTCTGTGTTTCGAGAATATAATGAAGTTTCGTTTGTCTTTGTACACAGATGCAGTTTAACCTTTTATATTTAAAAATGCAATTTTTATATTTGTCTGATTTGTTTTTTATGTTATAATCAAAAAAAGAGAGATGAATAAATCACTGATTTTTTTTGTCGGTATAATGTTTGCTGCACAAGGGGCGGCGATGGCGGCGATTACTGTGAAAAAGGCGGCGTCGGTCGCAACCAAACAGGCGGCGGTGACAGACAACGCGGGCAGCTTAATCGGGACTGTGCTGGGGCTGGTCAGTAATGTCAAAGAATTAACACAACAGCAAAGAAATCTGACCGCAGAATGTATCCCAACAACCCAGGAACTTAGCTTTGTTAATGAAACTGTGAAAGAGTGGGCAAAAACAGGTGCAATCACCGCAGACGAAATGGAAAGTGCATTGCGTATGCAACGCTGCTCGCAGCCCAGTGGTGGGTATCAGGCATCGGTCAGTGTTGCACAGGGACTGGATGACGATGGTGTTATTTGTTATGACTGGTTCGGGGGGGACGCAAACCAGGATATGATTTGGTATGGCTTTCCCATGGCTGTTAAGGCATCGTACTGTACAGATGGTTCAGTCGGTGGGTGCAGCGAAAAAAATAAACAGTATGTTTCAAATATTTATGATGTGTTTAACCTGATAGACTTTGCCGAGGCCGATTACACCCAGCAAGAAGCAACAATGGCAGCAAAACTGATTGCAAAAATTGAAAATTGTTCCTATGCAAAACTGAGTGCAAAAAAGAAGGCGTTGTGGGGTGATTTCTTGGTGGATACAATTGGCGGGTTGGGACAAAAAACAAATACCAGTACAATTATGCAGACGGTTGGTTCGGTCGCAAATACCAGTGGTTTGGGGGCTTTGCAGTCGCTGGGCAGTGTGGCAACCCAGTTTATTAAGTAAATATTTGTCCCGTAATGTGGGACTTTTATTTTTTTTGTTTAATTTTTTCTGCTTTACTAGATGCTAAAAAAATCGTATAATTGGAAAGATTAAAAAGAAAGAAGGGATTGTTCATGAAAAAGAATTTCGGTGCATGGAATGTAAAGGTTTCGCGGACGCTGATGGCGGTCAGTCTGATTGCGTTGGCTGCGTGTGCAGGTCAGGAAACTGAACAATATTTCGAGCCGGTTGCAACACCAACGGTTGACTATGTGGAATCGTTGGATGTTTATTCTGCCCCGCATCAGGATTCTTTTTTAAACCAATTGGCCATGAATTATCGTTCGTATGCAATATATAATGCACGAACCAGTGGTTATGCCGATATGGGGGAACTGTTCGCAAACAAGGCGGTCGCCGCGTTCAGTGGTGATGTGCCTTTCCCAGAATCGCTGGAAAATTGGCCCGTGGAAAATGAACAGGAATCTTTCGAACTGTATAATGCCTATAATGAATTGATCGAGCAGTTGAAAAACGATGCGTCCTATGTGAATCCAGAACTGGCGGCCGAGGCACAGGCAAAGTTTGATTGCTGGTTATCTGCTGCGGCCAGTGGCCAGGTGGCAACGGCACAACAATGTCGTGACAGATTTAACAAGACACTGACTGCGTTGCGGGATTGCAAATCTGGTAAAATTGTGAAAAAGCAGGTCGAACAGAACTTGGTCCAGGAAGATGTGTCTGTTGTTTCAAATGGTGAAATGCTGGTTGAAACCACAACACAACGTACGGTTGGTGAATATTATCCCGATACACGCAATATGGCCAGTATGCGTTCCGCCGCACAGCCACGCGAAGGTGTTATTATCGTTAATAATGTTAATGTGCCAGAACATCTGATTAAACCGGAACCTGTTCAGCCGATGATATTTAATCAGAATATTTATGGCGGGGACAAGACTGTTAATAAAAGTGCCAATGATAACAGTGTGCGTAACAGCAATAACAGTTTGATGGCGGTGGATTGCCCAGCGGGTGATGTGGAATGTGAACAGGCCGTGGAACATCAGCATAATCATGAACATGATTGTCAGCATGGTGAACAAAATTGCCCGGCACCATCGGTCGCAGTTATGGTTTCTGAAAAATCAACAGAAGATTTGGTCACCCGGGAAGAGTTCATAGATATGATGATGGCTATGCGGGCGGAATTGGCGGCAATTAATGCACGCCTGGATCAACTGCAGGCGGCGGCCGGTGAAAAAACCATGATTAAGGTTCAGCAAATTCCACTGGAACCAACCCAGCATGTCATGGAAGAGGTGTTCGAAGTACGATTTGATTTTAACAAGGCAACAATTAAACCAGAATATCAGGAACTGATTCAGCAGCTGGTTGCCGCAACACAGGAAAACAAAAATATCAAAGTTACGGTTGTTGGTCATACAGATACAGCGGGTTCGTCAAATTATAATTATGCATTGGGGGGACGCCGTGCAGATGCAGTGCAAAAAATGCTGATTAAATATGGTATCCCGGCCAGTCAGATTGTTGCTGTGTCCGCAGGGGAAGAAGACCTGGCGGTGCCGACACCCGATAACACACCAAATGCGGCGAACCGTCGTGTCAGTGTGGTCAAAGAAATCCACTTTACCGAAGAACCTAAACCCGTCCCGGTGGCGATAGAGGTTGAGGAGTTTTCTGATGGTACATGTGGTGAATATGGATGCGTGCAGTAGGTATATAAACAATAATACTTGACAAAAAGTTTTTGTTGGTGTATATTTCTGCCCGTCAGAGAGATGTTATGGTAAAAAGGCATTGAAAATGACTGAACTGAAAAATGTTTTGAACGCAGGTACGATGCAATTACAACGTGGGGCCCGTGCACATGCACTGCGCAAGGCGGCCGAAACCGTGAATATTATGCAGGAATTTACCATGCGTGGCATCCGCGATTTACAATAATGTTTTGGATGTCGTTTTATAAAAAATAAATTCAGGTCCCGCGGGGGTGTTTCCCTGTGGGACTTTTTTCCTTGCCACGGTTGGCAATTATATGGTTGTTTATCATGATGTTTGCAATTTACAGGGGTGGCAGAGATTACTTTTTTTCGCGAAGACATTGAATATGCTGTTTTTATGATAAATGCAAAAAAAAAGCTTGCATAAATTCCGCGGGATGCAGTATAATGTCTGGCATAGAAAGGAATTTACCACTGTTGTTTTTTAACGGTGGCGGAAAAACAGCACCATGGGGGGATGTGAAACATGCGGATTTTTGGGAAAAAATATTTAACAAATATGCCGATTTTTAACCACCGTTTATTTTCGGCATTTCGTGCAGTTTGTGTGGCATTGTTTTGCATAATGGTGCCGCTGTCTGCGTTTTCAATGTCATGTGCAACATTTTGTTCGGAATGCGATGACCCTGAAAAGTGTGAAAATTCAATAGAAAGCTTTTGTAATTGTCCAAATGGCGTCCAGTCGTGTACGGTTGATGAGGACTCGCTTAGTAAAGATTGTAACTATTATTATGATAGGAATTTGTTTGGGGACACATTGGTGCCCAGCTGTACCTGCGTGACGGTAAGCTCTTGCCGGGTTATGGTATATTATCGCGAGGCCGCAGGTTGTTCGGCCATGTCTGCGTATACCCAATCAAAAACAGGAACAAATGCAACGATTACACTGGCACCGCCAACCTGGGCACAGATTAAGGGGTATGGTTGTTCAGCACCACCGACCGGTACGTATTTGGCGGGATGGTGTACGAATTCCAGTGGTTGCAGCAGCAGCAGCTATACCACAGGTTCTACAATTTCCTGCAGCGGCAGTAGCAACAGGGATGTATATCTGTACCCATATTATGTGAAATGTCCCAATGGTACATATTCCAATAATGGTGTTTGTACACAATGTCCTGCGGGCTCGTATTGTGTAAATGGTATTCAATATGCGTGCGGTGCCGGTAGATGGTCAAATGCCGGTGCGTCCAGCTGTTCCAGTATCAATGCCGGTTGCTATGGCACCAGTGCTAGCAAAGCGTGTCCATATTCCTGTCCGTCGCTGTATCCAAACAGTGTTGCAGGTTCAAATGGTTCAATTGAAACATGTTACAGTAATTCCAAGTCCCGTGCATGGAGCGGTTCTCAGACCGCATGTACCAAGCCGGCAAATGCATATACCGTGACATGTAACTCGTGTTCGATTGCCGCCTGTTCATACGTTGCGTATTCAAATTCGGCCGGTACAGGTGATGGAACAATTAAGTCGGGGTGTTCATCGAATTCAGGCAGCTGTACACAGACGGTCGCCTCTGTTACGTGTAACAGTAATTATTATGTAAATGGCACAGCGTGCAGTGCGTGCAGTGGTGTTGGTGATGGTTCGTATACAAAATCTGTCCAGGGGAACAGTGGTGGTGCCGGTGCCTGCTTTAAGGCGTGTACCAAGGCATGTACCCAACAGTCAAAACCATCGGGTGCGTATGCCGTGACACATGGAAATTCATCGACATCGGGACAACAGTATTATGGCGGTTCGTGTAATGCGGCGGCATCGACATGTTCGATTACTGTTACCAGCTGTGCTGCCGGGTACTATAAGTCTGGAAATTCATGTCCGTCGTGCAGTGGATTGGGCGGTGGTTTTTATCCAAACAGTATCGACGGTAATACGGTTGGTACGTCGGCGTGTAAGACAAATTCTATCACTGGTAAATATGTCAAGTCCGCAAATGCCACTTCGGCAACCAATTGTGCACCGGGTACCTATAAGGGGGAACACCAGGTGGCGTATGGTTCCACGTCCAGCTGTGCGACCTGTTCAGCGGGGTATTACTGTCCAGAGGGGGCGTCATCACAAAGTGCATGTACGGGACGTACCAAATATTCGGCGGCCGGCGCATCGGCATGTTCAACCGTCAGCAGCGGTTATTACACAACCAACTGCAACAGCAGTGGTAATGTATGTACCGGTCAAAGCCAGTGTACAGGAACAACATATTGTTCAGGTGGTATTAAATACGACTGTCCCAGTGGTTATACGGCAGATACATCAAATGGTAAAACGGCGGCAACACAATGTAAAATCAGTGTATCTGGCGGTAAATATTTGACCACGAAAAATACGACAACCACAGAATCGTGTTCGGCGGGTTATTACAAGGCGGCACATACCGTGGCGTATGGTTCCACGTCCAGCTGTTCCGCGTGTTCGGGACGTACCAAATATTCGGGGACCGGTGCATCGTCGTGTTCAACCGTCAGCAGTGGTTATTACACAGATGGATGCAACAGCAGTGGTAATGCATGTACCAAACAAATCCAGTGTACAGGTGCAACATATTGTTCTGGGGGAATTCAATACAACTGTCCCAGTGGTTATACGGCAAATACATCAAGTGGTAAAACGGCGGCATCACAATGTACAATCAGTGTATCCGGCGGTAAATATTTGACCACGAAAAATACGACAACCACAGCATCGTGTTCGCCGGGTTATTACAAGGCGGCACATACCGTGGCGTATGGTTCCACGTCCAGCTGTTCCGCATGTTCGGGACGTACCAAATATTCGGGAACCGGGGCATCGGCATGTTCAGACGTGACGACGGGTTATTACACGACCGGATGCAACAGCAGTAATAATGCATGTACAGGTCAGTCTGCATGTGGTTCAAATGCATATTATTGTTCGGGTGGTATCAGATACAGTGTTACGTCGGGATATTATTCAACTGGTGGCTCGTCAACAACACGTACAGGACAAAAACAATGTACGGCCGGTACGTACTGCAGTGGTGGTGTTTCATATTCGTGTCCGGCGGGTAGATACGGGTCATCGGCGGGGCTGACGACCGATGCATGTTCAGGTTCATGTAAGGCGGGATACTATTGCCCGGCGGGGTCAACCACATCAACTGCATATGAGTGTCCAGACGGATATGGTAAATCTGATGCAGGGGCCGCAAGTGATGCTGACTGTTATCTGACAACAACCAAAGGTAATTATATCGCAACCAAAAACAGTGCAACACAGACCAAGTGTACGGCAAATT
>JAFWZK010000010.1 GCA_017522445.1 Alphaproteobacteria bacterium | reverse complement strand
GGTTTTTTGATTTAGATGCGCGACTGCGTGCGGCCGGGTTGGACAGCGATGTGCAATCGTTTGATGAGATACTGGAAAACCTGCGTGCACGGAAAGTTTATGATGCAGATACGTTTGCAGCACACTGTGTGTATGTAATTCTGGCAGGTGGATTTTCACAAAAAACCGCAAAAGTTAAACATCTGGAAATAATGACCGTGTTAAATGCGGTTGGGGCAGATTTTGAAATGCTGATTCATTTGTTTAATAACAAAAACAAAATTAATGCAATTTGTAAAATCTGGAATAATCGAAAACAGTTGCGTGATGGCTACTATGCGTTGGAATCATTGGATGATAAATTAATGTTTTTACAAAAATTGCCGCATATCGGAAAGATAACTGCAAATCATTTGGCACGAAATCTGGGCGAAGATATTGTAAAGTATGATGTCTGGATTCAACGACTGGGGGCCGTGTTCGTGGGAAAAAATTTGCCAGTCGATAATGCAAAACTGACCCAGGAAATAAAGTTGGCGTGTGATAGTATGTTTGAACACCTGGTAAAACAAACAAATTTGCCGCGGGGATATATAGATGTGGTGCTGTGGAAGGCATGTCAACAAGGGTTAATAAAACTATGAATGTGAAAATTGAACAATCTTGGAAAAATGCCTTGGCGGCAGAATTTGACAAGGATTACTTTATCAAACTGACAGATTTTGTGCGTGGGGAATATCTGTCGGGAAAAACCGTTTATCCGGCACCACAAAATATCTTTAATGCGTTTAATTTGTGCCCGCTGGAAAATGTCCGGGTTGTTATCATCGGCCAGGACCCATATCACGAACCAGGCCAGGCACATGGGTTATCTTTTTCTGTGTTGCCACCTACACCGGTGCCACCAAGTTTGCGAAATATCTATAAGGAAATCGAATCTGATTTGGGACGAAAATCAAAGACAAATGGTGATTTAACATACTGGGCAAATCAGGGGGTGTTGCTGTTGAATGCGACTTTGACCGTTCTGGCACATCAGGCGGGGTCGCACTTTGGCCATGGATGGGAACAATTTACAGATGCGGTTATTCGCCAGGTCGCAGAACGTGAAAATATTGTCTATATGCTGTGGGGAAATTATGCCCAGAAAAAAGCGGCACTGGTTAATCGTGATAAAAACCTGGTGTTGCAAAGTGTACATCCATCGCCGCTGTCGGCCAGTCGGGGATTCTTTGGGTGTAAACATTTTAGTCAGGCAAATGAATATCTGGTCAAATGTGGAAAATCACCAATCGATTGGTAGCAAAACTGTCCCGTGGTTGCGGGACATTTTTTCTAGAAACTGTACGTCAGACCAAGCCCATAAAATGCATATGAATTATTCTCGGGGGCGGTGTTGCCGTTGGAATAGTGCTGCATAAACAGTTCTATGCCAACACAATCAGATATCTTGTATCCAGCGCCCAGTTTAAATCCAAACAATAACTTGGACCCGATGCGTTCGTTTTGCTGGGCCTGCATGCCAACCCCCAGACCAATAAATGTGTACCAATCGTTGCCATGAAATGGAATTACATCTTCGCTTAACATCGCAATGGGAATCGTGTACTTGTCCCAGTGCCATCCGTATTTCGAACCGTGCCCCAGTGTCTGAATAATATTTAACGATTTGCGTGCAGGCAGACGAAAAAACTCGGTTGGTTGAGAATACTGAATCTGAAACATGTTAAAAGGTACAAATTGGGTCGGTGGTGGCAGTAAAAAACCACTGTTTACACCATAACCAAAATTGAAAGCAACCTGGTTTTCATAGCCATTAAAAAATGGATTCGTATCTGCGTGGGCAGCCGACACAACACATGATAATATCAAAGGGTATAAGATTTTTGTCATAGGGTATATACTATCACAAAATGTGTTTGGATTAAAGTAAAATTATTAAATATTATAATGTTTGTAAACAAGAACAAAATCATAGTGGTGGTTTTGCTTGCATTTGAAAAAAATGATGTTATAATTTGTGTCGCTTGGCAGCGTAGCTCAGTGGTAGAGCAGAGGAATCATAATCCCCAGCCCTAGATTTGTATTGAGTGCTGTTGAGTATGAATAACCTAGGTTTTCCGCAACATTGACCGAGGTTAGGATTTGTAAAATTTTGTTGCGAGAAT
>JAFWZK010000009.1 GCA_017522445.1 Alphaproteobacteria bacterium | reverse complement strand
GAATAAGTTAATATGATACGGTCAGATACGTCCAGACCCGCTGCCTTGCGTGTATCTTGGATAAAGCGCAATGCATCGTTTGCCAGCCCTTCGGCCACCAGTTCTGCGTTTGTTTCTGTATCCAGTACAACCACCGCCGTATTATCAGACAAGGCAGCACCAGATACACCATTACGTACCGTCAGACGCATTTCAAATTCGTCTGAATTTAATTCGTATCCCGCAGCCACCAGTTTATCCCCCACCAATTCATAATCGCCACGTTTAACAGATGGGATGATTTCCTTTAATGCACCGCCCAGACGTGCACCAATCTTTGGTGTAATCAGGTACACAAAACTGTCTGCGACATCACCAAAAGATTCTTGGAACACAACGGATTTCACGTTCAGTTCATCTTGGATAATATCGGCATAGTCCGGCATATTTGCACCCGCCACTGTCAAAGAATTTAATGGCAGACGATTACGTAATTTGTACTGTTCTCGCAGTTGTTTGCCTGTGGATACAATTGACTGGACCATACGCATGTCGCAGACAATAGACATGTCTGTGATATTTGCTGCAGGAAAATCTGTCAGGTGCACAGATTCCCCACCTGTTAAATTTCGCCAGATGTATTCAGACACAAACGGTGCAAACGGTGCCAACACCTGGCACAGTGTGACCAGCACCGTATACAAAGTATCAAACGCATCCTGTTCTTCGTCCCAGAAACGGGCACGACCACGGCGAATGTACCAGTTGTTCAGTATATCCAAGAAACGAACAAATTCTTTGATTGCAGAGTCTGGTTTGTATTCTGTCAATGATTTATAAACTGCATCAATCAATACATTCAATTCCGCCAAAATGTATTTATCCAATACGTTTGTGGGGTTGGTTATTTCGGTTGCCGTTATATTTCCTGCGTTCGCATACAGTGTAAAGAAGTGATATGCATTCCACAGTGGCATCAGAATTGTTTTTATTGATTCTGCGAACACCTTGCCTGAATTGTCGACAGGTACAGGTTCTGCCTTCATAAAGTTTGAACCCAAAATAAACAAACGCACCGCTTCTGCCCCATACTGTTCGATTTGTTCGGATGGGTCGACAAAGTTCCGCAATGATTTCGAGAATTTCTTTTTATTTTCATCCACCACCATACCATTTGCAGACACTGTTTTAAACGCAGGTTTATCAAACAGTGCCGTTGCCAGTACCATCAATGAATAGAACCAGCCACGGGTTTGATCCTGGCCTTCGATAATATAGTCTGCTGGGAAACTGGCATTAAATTGGTCTGCGTTTTCAAATGGATAATGCAGCGATGCCCATGGCATAGAACCACTTTCCACCCAACAATCTAGGACATCTGTTATGCGTTTCCAGCCGTCTTTTTCCAGTTTGTCCAATGTGGGCCGATGCAGGTCATCAACTTTTACCCCAAAGAATTCTTCCAGTTCTGCGATTGAACCAAATACCTTGTATTCGCCATTTCTTTCCCAGATTGGCAGTGGCATCCCCCAGAAACGGTTTCGTGAAATCGACCAGGGACGCGCATTTTCAATCCATGAACGGAAACGCTCACCCGCGGATGTCCAATTTACTTTTGCGTTATTTGCCAACAGTTTGTCTTTGATTTTCGGCACATCGATATACCAAGAATCTGTCGCACGATAGATAAGTTTTTCTTTTGACCGGTCGCCAAACGGATAACTGTGCTTATACTGTTCTTTTTTAACCAGTTTTCCATTTGTTTTCAGCCAATCTATTATCGCAGGTGTTGCTGCAAAGATATTTTGTCCTGCGAAATCCACGACTGTTTCGTCAAAGTTGCCATAGTCGTCTACATTTAACAGCACAGGGAATTTTGGGTCAATTGCCTTGGCCGCCCAGAAATCGTCCGCCCCGTATGCTGGTGCGATATGAACGATACCCGTACCATCAGAATCAGACACATAATCCGCAGGTATCACCTGGAACAGCATTTCAGACACCCCGGCATAGTATGGGAACAATGGTGTATAGTGCATACCAACCAGTTCTGCCCCCGTGACCCGTCCAACTTCTGTTGCGGTGGCGAATTGTTTTTCATATGCCTTTAATCTGGTCTCTGCGATAACATAAACATGTCCGTCTGAATCCGCCATACGCAGATATGTCATATTTGGATTAACCGCCAATGCACTGTTTGCAGGCAACGTCCAGGGGGTTGTTGTCCATGCAATGACCCTGTCGCCATTGCTCAGTTCGAACCACACGGTCAATGCATCGTCAACGATTTCACGGTAATCACTGGATGCTTCGGAATTTGAAACAACCGTGCCATTTACCCAGTCATACGGATTGACACTGTAATCTTTGTACAACAATCCTTTGTCATACAGTGATTTCAGTGTCCACAGCATAGATTCCATGTAATTTTTATCCATGGTTTTATATCCATATCCATCACCAATATCGACCCAACGTCCCATACGTGTGATAAATCGGTTCCATTCGTTTGAATACGTCATAACATCTGTGCGGCACATATCACAGAACGCATCGATTCCGTCAGTTGCAACGATATCTTTTGCGGCACGTGCCTGTTTTTTCTCGACCGAGTTTTCCGCAGGCAATCCATGGCAATCCCACCCCAGTTCACGTTTGACAAATCGTCCGTTCATTGTTTGGAATCTGGACACCATATCTTTTACAACTGTCACCCCCAGGTGTCCCCAGTGTGGTGTTCCATTTGCAAATGGTGGCCCATCATAAAATGAAAATGGGCGACCGGATTTAGTCCTGTCCAATGATTTATGAAAAGTATTGTTATCTTTCCAGTACTGCAAAACGTTTTGTTCCAGTTCTGGAAAGTTTGCACGTGGGTCTGTCTTGGGATATGCCATTGTTTTTGCCTTTTTGATATTTTTGTATTAAAAAATGGGTGCCATGCACCCCAGCCACCGCCAAAGTGCGTGCAGCCATTTATTTAATAATAATTATTGTTGTTTGTTTCATGATGAAGATAATACAACATGTTTATTAAAATTGCAAGTCTTGATAAGATTTTGTTGAATTTTTAATCTGACTGATATAACATGGGGGCATCGTTGTTGTTTATGCGATGATGTGACTGACAACCACGGAGCGGAAAACAACACACCAAAGTTATAAATCAGGGTGGCACCGCGCGGTAAAAATAACTAAACCTGCGCCCCTGAATATTAACAAGAATATGGGTGCCGAATTAATCTGTTTTTCGTTGCCCAATATAAAAAATAAAGGGACCAAAATGTTATCTTTGAAATCAAAGTACAGAACACATACATGTGGTGAACTGACCGAAAAAAATGTCGGTGAAAAAGTTGTGTTAAGTGGCTGGGTGCATCGTAAACGTGACCATGGGGCGTTGATGTTCGTCGACCTGCGCGATAATTATGGTATTACACAGGTGGTGTTCGATGGGGGAAATGCAGAACTGGAAAAAGTCAGACCAGAATCTGTTATCAAAATTACAGGCACTGTTGTTGCACGTGATGCGGCGGCCGTAAATGATAAAATCCCAACAGGTGCAATCGAAATTCAGGCCGATTCTTTTGAAGTGCTGACAAATTCAGATGTGCTGCCGTTCCAGGTGTTCGGTGATGATGGTTCGGTCGCAGAAGATTTACGTCTGAAATACCGCTATATCGATTTAAGACGTGAAAGTTTACATAAAAACATTCTGTTCCGTAACCGCGTTATGAAGTTTATTCGTGATAAAATGTGGGATATGGGTTTTTCTGAATTCCAAACACCAATTCTGACCGTGTCCAGCCCAGAAGGGGCACGTGACTATATCGTCCCCAGTCGGCATCATCATGGCATGTTCTATGCGTTGCCACAGGCACCACAGCAGTTCAAGCAATTAATTCAAATCTCGGGGTTTGATAGATATTTCCAAATTGCACCATGTTTCCGTGATGAAGATTTGCGTGCAGACAGATTGCTGGAATTCTATCAGTTGGACTTGGAAATGTCCTTTGTCGATTTGCCAGATATTCAGGCCGTGGGTAATACGCTGATGCCGGCAATGATACGCGAGTTTGTGCCAGATGCAATTATCGCAGATGAAATTCCACATATCTCGTTCGATGATGCTATGCTGAAATATGGGTCCGATAAACCAGATTTGCGTAATCCTATTATCATATCTGACGTGACAGATATTTTCCGTGGGTCGGATTTTGGTATCTTTGCAAATGCAATCGAAAATGGTGCGGTTGTTCGTGCAATACCCGCACCAAATTCCGCAGATAAACCACGTTCTTGGTTCGATAAACTGGGTGAATATGCAGTTAAAGAACTGGGACTGGGGGGACTGGGGTATATCGTGTTCGCAGAAGAAGCCAAGGGGCCAGTGGCAAAAAAACTGGATGCGGAACGTGTTGCAAAACTGCGTGAAATTGCAGGTGATAATGCGTCCTTGTTCTTTGTATGCGATAATGCAGATGCCGCAGCCAAGGCCGCAGGTAAGTTGCGTAATAAACTGGGGGCGGATTTAGGGCTGATTAATCCAAAAGAATTCCGTCTGTGTTGGGTCGAAGATTTCCCGTTCTTTGAAGCAGATGAAGAATCACCAACAGGTATCGCATTTACACATAATCCATTTTCGTTCCCAATGGCAACGTTGGATGAACTGAATACGAAAAATCCGCTGGATATCAAGGCGGCTCAGTTCGATATGGTGTTAAATGGGGCAGAAATATGCAGTGGGGGATTAAGAAACTTTAACCCCGATGTAATGGTAAAGTGTTTCGATATCACAGGGTACAGTGAAGAAGTAGTTAAAGAAAAGTTCGGTGGTATGTACACTGCGTTCCAATATGGCGCACCACCACACGGTGGATGTGCATTTGGTATCGACCGGTTGGTGCAAATCATGCTGGATGAACCAAACCTGCGTCAGGTGGTGTTGTTCCCAACAAATCAACGTGGACAAGACCTGATGATGGGGGCACCAACAACCGTGACAGAAAAACAGTTGCGCGAAGTTCATATCCAGGTACGTAAGAAAAACTGAAACAAACCAATCCCCCAAATCGGGGGATTTTTTGGAAATCATACCTGTTGGCATGGATTTTATTCCAGTTATAATTTTGTGTAAGTTTATAACAAGAGAATTTGCTTATGTACACAAAATTCGACGCACTGGCACATAATTTGAACCTGAATCAATATCAGATAAATAAACTGAAAATACATATTGATAAGTATAATATCGCACGACTGGAAAAACGCGGCGGGGTATTGTATGCACCCTATGTGCCACATGGACTGTGGGCATGGATTGAAAAGTTACTGTTCGGTGCCAGGGCTGATTTAATCGGGCCAAATAAATTGCTGTTGCGGGCACAAAGAAATATTAAGTTTACAGCAAATGGATACCACAGTGTCAAGGTTGGACGATATGTATACTATGCAAATGCATGTGGACAAATCGTTTCCCGTGAAGAGTTTTTACGCAATAAAAATAATTAAAACTTGTCATGCGTCTTGACAAATGCACGCATAAAGCCCGTGTCCAGGTTTTGCATGATTTCAGACAATGAATATTGGCGTGTGCCGTCCGGTAATATCCCCAGTTGTATCGTTACAGGGGTCGGTGCCGTGCCACGCATGGTTAAATCCAGTTCTGCCGTCATCATGCCGTCCGTTATCGCCAAACCACCAATCCCCGTCGTGTGACGTATAGATATTTCCAGGGGACGAGTGGTGATAAACCGGTCTTGGGAATAATCACCAACCAGGTGTAATGATTTTAGCTGGGTTTCACCACCACTGAATGCGTTCGATAATGCATATTCTGCATTCAGTGTGCTGATGTTTTCTGCCGATGAATAAAAATCGTCCAGTGACATGCCAATCAAATAACCACCCGTGAATGTTAAATCCAATGTGCCAGACAAATTGTAATAAATGTCGTGGGCAATCTGGCCATGGGTCGTTAATGATATCTGACCCGTTATAAATGAGTCCCGGATGTTTAGCGGCATGCGTGATGATAATATCGGACCATTGGTTTCAAAACGATTTAACTGGATATGTATGTCATAGTTTGTTTTGTCGCGTTCAATTGTCGCCAATAAGTTCCCACGTGATGTATCCATAATAGAATAGGTCTGACTGTTCGACTTTAACGCATAGATAAAGTTATTGTATGTGTCGCCATTGTAAATCAGACTGTTCGCAGACAGGGCCAGGTTGAATGAAAAATCAAATGGTATCAGTAATGGCGAATTAGATAAAAATTCCATTTCTGCAAAATTGTCAAAGTAAAGTGCGTTTAAAAATTTATCTAAAACCAATTTGTCTGTGTGTAATGTGATATTGTTATCAGAAACACTGCCAATAAATTCATGGTCTGATATCGTTATCGTCAGATTTGATATTTTGTTGTCGTTATAAAATCCAGAAACTGTGTATGACGCATCGTTGATTGACCGCAGGTCAATGTCGGGAAACCATGATTTAAATCCCAAACCAGACAGATAAAAGTAATTGTCATAAACAGACAGTTGCCACTTATTATTATGGGGAACAAAGGTTAACATGCCGTCATGCCATGCAAAATCACCAACATCATTTAACATGAACTGCGGTAAATAGGGCAGTTTTATGTCCAGCCATGACAGGGTTTTATCTTTGGCAAAATTATATGTTGCTGTGATTTTATCTTCGTCTATTTTATATGTGCCGCCCATGTCTGAAAACTGAAAGTTTATTGTGCCGTGTTTGCCATAACGTGATGTCATTTTTAATATGTCTGAATCTGTGGGCATGGGACCGGCAGATTGAACAAATATTTCAAAATTATCCTTGGATACAGATAATGAACCAGACATGTCACCATAGGTAAATATGCTGCAACCCCAATGGGTGGTCGTGCCAGAAAATAAACACATGGTGTTTGTGTCATTGACAGGCAGTGTAATCATTATGTTTTCAGCACCGTTGCGGTCAATCGTGCCACCAGTTATCGCAATGTCGTCAGCAAGGATGTTTGCAATTTGAATCTTGTTCGTGGTGCCAGTCGCCTGAATCCGCAGGTGATGAAACTTATGATTGTCCAATGTTAAATCACCATAAAAATCAAGATTCACTGTTGTGTTGTTTAATAATCCATTGGGCTGAAGTAAAAATGATATGTCAAATGATATGTCATTGGATACCAAACTGATTGAACGGGTGTTGTCAGAATAAACTTCGATGTTGCCAGAGAATTTGTCTGATTCAATATTGGTCAGTTTGTATGAATCATAACCGTTCCATTCAAAGTTCGCAGACAGTTTTATGTTGTTTTCAACCAGGTTGGTTTTTATCCCCAGCCAATCATCAATGTTGTCTGTTTCAATCGATAAATGTCCACGAATTGAACCGTCTGAAAACATTTGACCCGTGATATCCAGATTGTTGTTCTTGTTCGTTATGTGAAATGTGTCACCAATAAATTCAATGTTGTATTTGTGATGCTGGCTGCGAATGATACCATGAAATTCGCCGTTGGTAAAATCTGCGCGGACAATGTAAAATTTGCGACCCATAAAGGTTAGGTTGCTGTTATAAATTTCAATGTTGTGATTGAAATCTGCAGGGGCCAATTTATCAATTGTTATGTCGGCATCATAAATTACAACCGCATCATCAAGACGTGCATTCGCCAAGTCAAAAAAACTGGAAAACGGAATCGAAAACATGACAGATCCTATGCGGGCAGTCGGAACAACAACATCATGGGCAACAATGGTCGCACCACCAATTAAGCTGAAATGTATGTCGCCATTTAACTGGGCCGGAACAGCCGTCTGTTCATATACCGATTTTTCAACCATTGGTTTGAACTGGTTCAATGTTATCATAGGGGGAATTATGACCATGGCCAGGCACAGTGCACCAATTGTGTACACCAATGACCATATGATTCTGCGTTTGTGTCTGGGTTTTAATGCCATCTCTCGTGTCCCTCTTGTTTTTTTATTATAATGGATTATATTTACGATTGTGAATAAAAAAATGCAAAAAGCGAATTTTCATCTTGAAAGTGATTATAAACCCATGGGGGATCAGCCAACCGCAATAGCAGAGCTGGTCGATGGGGTAAATCATGGCAGACAATCGCAAGTATTGCTGGGGGTGACTGGGTCTGGTAAAACCTTTACAATGGCAAATGTTATCGCAGAACTGGGGCGACCTGCGTTGATTATGGCACCCAATAAAATACTGGCGGCACAATTGTATACGGAAATGAAGTCCTTTTTCCCACGTAATCATGTTGAATATTTTGTGTCTTATTATGATTACTATCAGCCAGAGGCATATATGCCAACAACAGATACATATATCGATAAAGACGCATCAATAAATGAACAACTGGACCGAATGCGGCACAGTGCAACACGGGCAATGCTGGAAGAACGTGATGTCGTGGTGGTGTCATCTGTGTCTTCGATTTATGGTATGGGGGCACCAGAACAATATTCAGGGATGAAGTTGGTTTTGAATGTCGGGGATTTGCTGGGGCAGAAAGATGTTATGCGGGCTTTGGTCGATATTCAATATAAACGCAATGATATGGCATTTGAAAGGGGCGACTTTCGTGTGCGGGGTGATGCGATTGATGTGTTCCCATCACACGCAATGGACAGGGGGTGGAAGCTGTCGTTCTGGGGGGATGAAATCGAAGAAATTTGGGAATTTGATACGCTGACAGGGGCAAAATTAAAAAAACTGGACAGAATCGCAATATATCCAAATACACACTATGCAACGCCTATGCCGACAGTTATGCAGGCAATTTCACAAATCAGAAAAGATTTGGCAGACAGATTAGATTACTTTCACCAAAATATGAAATATATCGAAGAACAACGTTTGCGGGAAAGGGTGAACTTTGATATCGAAATGATGGAAAGTACAGGTACGTGCAGGGGAATTGAAAACTATTCACGGTATCTGTCTGGCAGATTGCCGGGACAGCCACCACCAACTTTGTTCGAATACTTGCCAAAAGATGCAGTGCTGTTTATTGATGAAAGTCATGTGACGGTGCCTCAGATTGGTGCAATGAGTCGTGGCGACAGGGCAAGAAAAGAAACACTGGCACAATATGGGTTTCGGTTGCCTTCGTGTATAGATAACAGACCGTTGACATTTGATGAATGGGATGCGTTGCGACCACAGACAATCTTTGTTTCGGCAACACCGGCAGATTGGGAATTAAACCAATCAAATGGTATTGTGTCTGAACAGGTTATTCGACCAACAGGGTTGCTGGACCCGGTGTGCGAAGTTTATCCCACAACACATCAGGTTGATGATTTGTTGGAACAGGTAAAAAAGGTTTCTGGACGCGTGTTGGTGACCACACTGACCAAGAAAATGGCAGAACAATTGACAGATTTTTTGAACGAAAATGGTGTACGGGCAAAGTATCTGCACAGCGATATCGAAACGTTGGAACGTATAGAACTGTTGCGGGAATTGCGAATGGGAAAGTTTGATGTGCTGGTCGGGATTAACCTGTTGCGTGAAGGACTGGATGTGCCAGAGTGCGAATTGGTCGCAATTATGGACGCAGATAAAGAAGGATTCTTGCGGTCAACACGCAGTTTAATTCAAACAATCGGACGGGCCGCACGTAATGCAAATGGACGGGTTATCTTGTACGCAGATAAAATTACAGATTCTATGCAGGCGGCGTTGGATGAAACCATGCGAAGACGTGAAAAACAGATGGCATTTAATGCAGAACATGGTATCATACCACGCACCGTGACCAAGGCCGTATTTGCAGAAGTTGGCGAAAAACAAGAAAAAACTGACAAAACACGAAAGTTTGTGTATAGTAAGGCAGGTGGGGTAATGGATGCCGAATCTTTGCGGCGGGAAATTAAAAAACTGAGACAACAAATGTTGCAGGCCGCAGAAGATTTGGAATTCGAAAAAGCCGCAGAAATACGCGATGAAATAAAAAGTCTGGAAGATGATTTGTTATTAGTGGAGTAATTATGATGATTAATGTAAATGAAATTGTGGGAATAAATGGAATCTATATATCACAGTTGTATAGGAATTGGTATGCTGTTGAAGTTATCGCAAAACGGAAAAATACTTTTTTCAGAATCAGGTATCCGTACTGTACAATTGGGGCTGCACAAAATGCACTGGAACAGATAAAACAAAAATCAAACAATGTGCCAAAGCCAGATTACAGACCAGTGATTCATCTGATGGACCAAGGAAAAGTAAAATGACCGAGTTTATTTCAAAAAATCTGGATGAAACACGTCAATGGGCGGCAAATTTCGCCAGGACTTTGCAGGCACCGTGTGTGGTGGCCTTGCACGGGGATCTGGGAATGGGAAAATCTGAAATCGCACGTACAATTATTCAGACACTGCGGGGTAAAGATACTGTTGTGCCCAGCCCAACATTTACAATTGTACAAAATTATGATGGAATTTCACACTTTGATTTATATCGCATAGAAGACCCGTCCGAGTTGACTGAAATCGGATTGGAACACGCGTTGCAGAATGATATTGCACTGATTGAATGGCCCGAAATTGCACAAAATATGTTGCCAGACGATACCATAAATGTCTGGATTTCAGAATATAACGATGGCAGACGCATCGTTATAAATTGATGCTAAGAAAATGTACCTGTGGATTTAGCAAGTGGGGTGGAATATACTGATGATGTGCAGGCACTGCAAAAGAAAAGGACTTGTTATAAAGCCCGAACCCACATCCCTAAAACAAAAAGCACTGTTTGCAAAAAAATCCCCGTTTGGGGATTTCTTAATTCTGGGAAACTGGTTTGGGCAGTAAACTTTGTACCGCCAATGGAAAATCGGGGGCCGTGGCCAAGTATGAACCAGATACCAATATGTCCGCACCAGCCGCCCAACATAACTGGGCAGTTTTATCATTTATGCCACCATCAACAGATATTTTGAACTTTAATCCATATTTTCGACGTGTCGCCGCCAATATAGATATCTTTTTCAAGGCAGATGTATCAAATGTCTGGCCCGCAGCACCAGGGATAACAGACATTACCATTACCTCGTCAATGTCACGCAGAATATCCTTTAATAACTGGACAGATGATTTGGGATGAAGGGCTATGCCAGCACGTACACCCGCAGCACGAACGTTCTGTATCGCCGCAATCAGACCAGATGTGTTGGTCGACATGATTATAGTGTTCGCCCCAGCCGCAATCGCATCGGCCGCCCAGACTGTCGGACTTTCTGTCATTAAATGAACATGCAGGTGGGCATTTGTCTGGGAACGAATAAAGGCCAATTCTTCGATGCTGCCATTTAACTTCTCGACGTAAAGGCCATCCATTATGTCAACGTGTATTGCCGATATGTTCCCAGACCGAAACAGACCGTATGTTTCAGGACAACGCATGTCAAAGCACAATGTGCTGGGCATAATGGGAACAGTACAGGGAACAACATGTTTGGGACGATGGAACAGACGAGTAAACCAACCCGCACGACGCGACCAACGATTGTGACGGGCAATATATTTATCACAGTGTGATTGCTCGATCGACCAGATAAAGTCTGATAAGCACCGCACCGTTGTGTCAGGTGACATGGTCGTGGTTATTACCGCAAACGCATTTTCAATGAATTCACCAAGACCTGTCATCTGGGAACCACCACCGGTTAATATTATCTTGGTGGGTTTGTATCTGGTAAATGATGTGGTGCATGTATCTTTGATTTGGGATATAATGTCAACCATGATGGGCAAGACAATATCGTTTACGTCGCTGCGTGAAAAACCATAGTCGCGGTCCGCAGGTACCAAGTGGTCCGTTGCACTGGGAATTAATGTTGATACTGTGCGTTTTATCCTGTCTGCAGATTCTGGGTCCAAACCCAATTTTTCACACATGGTATTTGTTATGGTTGTGCCACCAATTGGTATCTTGGTATGCCAAACAGGCCCGCGATCTGTCCAGATGGATGCGCTGGTATATTGGGCGCCAAAGTCAATGAACATGGTGTTCTGCTTCTGCTGACGCAATACCGAGTTATATAAAAAATGTGGGTCAAAAAAACCATCTGGTTGAATGTGCGCGTTGCGTAATACCTGGTGTACACGATTCAGACCAGATTGTGTATAAAAAATAGAACCAAAGGCAGATATTAACTGAAAATCTGTGTGGCCAATCGGTGTCGGCATGTTGCGTGATTGAGGACTGTCATAACGAAGAGGAACTATGTGCATCGGAAAATAACCATCAGGGGCAGTTATCTGGGATATCTGATTGCGAATGTCCGTTTCTGTTATTTTATGCTCGCTGTCCCAAATACTGTTTTTTGCAGACATGTCAAAATGCGATGGGCCAAAATTCCCCGTTATGTATGCCGAATCAAAATGTGCACCCAGTTGACGTTCCAGTTCGTCAACAACACTTTTTATCGCAAAGGTTGTGTCAGGACTGTCAACCGTGAAAAAGGCAGACTGGTCCATGCGGGCGTTGCGTATGCGATGTGCCAAACCACGTACACCATAGGTGCCAATGTCCAGACATAAAAAAGTTGAATCAAATAAATTCATGACCTTTGCGTTCGTGCGGTTATGTTTTTTATCTTACCAATATACGGGCATCATCACGCATGTCTATGGTTGTAATGTCCTTGGATAAAATGTTGTGGTTTTGATGCAAAACAATTAATGTGTGTATCGCAGACTCGGGCATATGTTCAGGTAATAATACAGTGATGCCACCCGTTGTGTGCAAATTCCAGCGACGATTCTCGATCCATTCCAGATAATCTAAGTGACCAGATATACTTTGAACCGCATTCGTTATTTTCGATATGTCCGACGGCATGGTGCCGCGAAAGACCGTGTGCCCGGGCGTGCGTGTGTCAGTCGGTTTGTTTACAATTGTACCGTCCGCAGACAAGGGAAAGTAATTCTTGCCATCCGTCCACAAGGCAACAGCACGATATAATGATACATTAATCGTCAGATTGCCATTCGGCAGACGACGAACAGATGAATAACGTACGCCTGGAACATTGCTGATACGGTTGTTTATTTCAGATAAATCAACGTCATAGGTGTTGGTGCCATTGGTCATCTTGGCGATTTTTTTCAACTCGGACAGGTCTTTGTCGGTCATGTCGGCACTGATGGAAATATTGCGTATGCGGGATATTTCTGTATGCCCAAGACCCGTCATTACAATACGTACGGAAAAGTATATGGCCAGTATTATGGCAACTGTAAAACATAACCAAAACCAGATTGTACGCTTCATAGTGTTCATTATATCATATTTTTATCAGTTTGCATTATTTCGGTTTAACTTTTTTTTAGAACTGACGCAGGGGTGGAAAGCAATCGCCACCCGTTTCAGGACAACAGTTAAAACCCAAATCGTACATGTCTGTATAAATCTCGCCGGGGCAACAGCCGTTTTTGTCCGGTGCAATGTTGCCGTCACACATGGGAATGTCGCCAGGCAATAAATCGCTGTGCCCAGAATGGGCAAGTATTCCCAATATAAATCCGCAAATAAATGATAATATTACCGATGTGCAGGTCTTGAAATTATTGTTCATTTTTTATCCTGTTTGGTTCTAGTTTATTGGTGGAAAACAATCGCCACCATCCGGTGGACAACATGCAAAAATTGTGTCGCCCAGGTCTTTGAATAACTCGTCACCACAGCAACCGAATTTGTTCGGTTCACTGCCGTCTGCACATAATCCCGAATCCAGATTTGCCAATGCTTGTTCAGGGGTCAATTCAGATTCCGCCAAAATAACAGTTTCGGTTTCTGTTTCGGTGGCCAATGGTTCAGGTGTTTCTGTTTCCGTTGCCGATGGTTCAAGTGTTTGTGTTTCTGGTTCCGTCACAGTTTCTGTTGTTTCGGGGATTTCGGTTTCTGTTTCCGGTTCTGTTTCTGTTGCCGATGTGATAACGCGTGATGTGGCACTGTTGCGACGAGAGCCAGCAGATATCGCACATGTGCGACGATGTGTGGCCTTTAACGCGGTCAGTTTATTTATCGTTTCTGTGTCCGGTTCAGATATGCTGGATAATTCTGATATCTGGGCCTGGATTTCAGAACAGGTCAGGCGTTCAGAAATCGTTGGTGTGGTTGTCTGGGTTTCCGCAAATGCAATTGTGTATGCAAAAATCCCACATAGTACAATCAGTTTTTTCATTATGTCCCCCCCAGGTGATTATTGTTGTTCATTTATTATCTTTTCAACCGCCAGTATAAAGTCTATGGTTGGTGTGGTCAGACGACGGGCCATGTCAAAGACCTGTTCGGCGGCGGCCTGCATGTTCAGGCGTTTATAGGTTTCAATGACTTCGATTGTGTCGGATTCGGAAAATACGTCGTTTGTTAATGCACGAGCGATTTCCAGTTCTTGTTTCGCCATGGTCGCATAGGCATCTGAATTTTCAGGACAACCACGTTCAGATAAGTTCGCATAAATCTGGGCACGAATAATACGATTGCCTGTGTCGCCATCGGCGGATGGTAATTGTTCTGTTAATAATTCCTGGATAATTTCACAGGTTGGACGTTCCGGAATATCAACTGTTGGGGCAGATGTAACAGGTGTTGGTGCAGATACAGATGGGGCAGGGGTCGAACAGGTCTTGATACCCAGGCCGGTCATAAGACCACAGATGAACAGACCACACAGGGCCATTATGCCCCAAAAACGTTGGGCAGGTGTGTGGGTGATGGTATAGGTTTTTTTGGATGGTGTTTTTTTCATGCTCTCTCTCTTTCTTGGTGTTTACTGAATTGATTCTATTATTCCGTTGTTTATTGTGATGCGTCTGTCGGCACGTGATGCCAAACCCATGTCGTGCGTTACAAATAACATGGACATTTTATTTTTGCGAACCAACCCCAATAATAACTCAAAAACTTCGTTCGCGTGATGTGGGTCCAGGTTGCCGGTCGGTTCGTCCGCCAATAAAATATCGGGCGTGTTTGCCAATGCACGGGCAACAGCTGTGCGTTGTTGTTCGCCCCCCGACATTTGACCAGGCAGATGATGTGCACGATGGGCAACATTGGCAGAACGTAATAACCGGGTGGCACGTGATATTGCCGTGTCTTCGGGGGTGCCATTTGATAACATTGGTAAAACTATGTTTTCCAGGGCGGTAAAGTCAGACAGTAAATTATGCCGCTGATAAACAAAGCCAATTTTTGTGCGACGAATCTTGGTACGCATGTCTTCGTCCATTTTGTGAACAGCACTGCCACCAATTAAAATGCTGCCAGATGTGGGTTTGTCCAGCAGACCAACGCACTGTAATAGTGTGGATTTGCCACAGCCAGACTGGCCAACCATGGCAATAATTTCCCCACGGTGCAGGTCAAATCCACCACCACGCAAAATGTGCAAAGGTTGACCGCCCTCGATAAATGTCTTTTTTATATCGCGTACAGACATTACTGTGTCACCAGTCGGAATCTTTGATAATGAATTTAGTATCGTTGTCATTTTATTCGTTCCTTAAAACTTCTACTGGGTCGGTGTTAGATGCCTTCCATGCAGGGTACAGGGTTGCCAAAAATGCCAATAATACAGCAATCAAGGCAATGCCAATTACGTCTGTCCATACCAATTTAGATGGTAATTCAGATAAATAGTATAATTCAGCAGGAAATAAATCGCGACCAGTAAGCATTTGGAAAAACTGACGAATGGGTTCAATGTATATCGCAACCAATACACCCAATATCGTGCCAAAAAATGCCCCAATTACACCAATCGATGTGCCACATAATATAAATATCTTCATCATAGATTTGCGGGATACACCAAATGTTCGCAATACTGCGATATCTTTGTTCTTGTCTTTGACCAGCATGACCAATGATGATACTATGTTAAAGGCAGCAACAATTACTATTAATAACAAAATTAAAAACATTACATTTGATTCAACCTGCAGTGCACCAACAAATCCGCGATTTAAATCACGCCAATCTCGTATAACAAAACCGTCAGGTAATAATGTCGTCAGGGCGTTTACAACAGATGTTGTGTCTTCGGGATTTGATAAAAATACGTCAATGTGTGTGACACTGGGGCCAATGTTTAAATATTTCTGGGCGGTTTCTAGTGGCATAAAAATATAACCAGAATCATATTCGTACATGCCCATGAAAAACGATGACATCACAGGATAGGACATTATACGGGGCATAGAACCAAATGGTGTCGGGGTGGCCGCATTTGCAGATACCAATGAAATTTTGTCGCCCATACCAACACGCAGTGAACGCGTCAGCGATGCACCCGCAACCAATTCACCGTCTGTGATGCCAGATAATGGTTTGCCATATATACGTGTGCCAGTTTGTGTTTTGTCTTGTAAATCAGACATGCGAATGCCGCGTATCATTGCACCTGTGTTGTTGCCGTTGGCAGTGGCCATAACCTGGCCTTCGGCAATGGGAACAATGGATGTGGCGTGTGCCGACACAATACGGTTCTGTTTCATTTTGTCTATTAGATAGTCAAAGTCTGATATCGTGCCATCTTGGTGATAGACAACAACATGACCGTTCATGCCAATAATTCGACCCAACAGGGTGTCGTGAAATCCACCCATTACAGACATTACAACAATCAGGGTCGCAACACCCAACATAATCCCAATCAGAGATACCCATGATATGACTGAACCAAAACCACGCTTTTTGGCGCCCAGGTATCTGAATGCTATCTTACGTTCTAATTTTGAAAACATGCTCAACCTTTACGTTTATCCTAGTCCTGTAAAAAATCACGCAGTGCATCACCAATCAGTTCGTTTGCACCACCAAATTTACCCGAGGCCGTATCTACAACAGATATTACACGTGGTGACATAAATACAACCAGTTCGGTGTACGGATTTATTAATGTTTCCGGTGTCGTTACGAACGAGTGGGTCGGTATGCCAATTATTACATAGTTGTCACCAACACTGGACGGAATTGTAAATGATGATAATTCGCCACCAGATGTGCGTAAAATGATTTTTGCATCTATCTTTTTGCGTCCCGCAAAGTCACCATAGGTACCAGTCGCACCAATAATTAAATCTGTTTCCAGACGTTCTTCGCGACTGCACTGGCCAATGTCAAAGCGGGATTGCCAACCGTTGGGAATCGCAAATGTTCCCTGGGATATCAAGACAACATTTGCCTGGGTGGATATGAATTCCTGTAATGTCTTGGTATTGATTTCAGGGCCAACAACCAGGGCACGACCCACAACACCAGGAATCGACATCTTGATATTCTTATCGCCAAAGGCGGGCAACATGTTCATCCATACAATGGGATTGTCTGTGCGGGGATATACACGATAAACGTCTATGTCCCAGGCCAACATATATTTCTTGCCAGATATGTCGGCGATTATTTTGGCAACCTCGCGTTCGGTTTGATAGTTGCCTTCGAATATAACTGTTTTGTCGTTCCAATCAACCAACAGGTTTCGCATGTCTGCACCATGCATCGCATCCAATAACGCCATGATAATTGTTTCGTTTTGGGGCAGCTTTATCAACCATTTTGCACGGTGTGTTAAATGAATTTCCCCATTTGTCGCATCGTACGAATAATATACACGCCCCATCTTGGTCATCAGTTGTATCGCATCGGATAATGACCCAGATGATATGGTGCCAGATATTTTTTCATATAATGGTTCGTCTTCTATGACAACCAGGTCTGTGCCGTCCAATAATTTATCCAGTGCACGTTTGACAGTTATGTCCCGGAATTCATAGTCCGATACACGAAGTGTCGGCAATTCATCCCCGCCACCCAACTGAATCATTTCTATGCTTTCTGATGGGACAACCGATACAACATTTTGATTGTTCCAATTAACTTCGCATCGTTTGGGTAATTCTATTGAAAAACGACGGGCCGTGTCAGTCGTCAGGGCAGCCATTTTTGGAAAAATAGGAACAGAATTCTCGTTAATTACCAGTTCATCTATAACCGTTATGTTGTCGTACTGGGGTGTTGGCTGTTGCTGACGCTGTGTACAGCCAGATATCAGTCCAATCAATGTTACGCATAATAATAATCTGTTGAACAATTTCATTTGGTTGCCCCTTTGTATTGTGCTGTGGTTTAAATGTTCATAACCTTTTCAAACTCGGCCAGTGTCATTTCATGTATAGGTTTTTGTGTTGGGGTGGTTAAATCGCGTACCCGTTCAAATTGTGCAGAAAAACGATTTATCAAATCTGTTATCTGTGGTGATAAATTGCGGTTGCTGGCCATTAAGCGACGACCGTATTCAACAATGTATTCCAAAACGTCTGCCGCATAAAAACGACCAACATAGTTTTCCATCGCTATGCCCCCCTTGGATACGCAAATCGCAGACATTAACATTGCTGTCTGATTATAGTAATTTGCCAACTTGATAAAGTTTTCAAGCGTGATTGCCATGTGTTTTTCCTTTCCCCTGTTTTTTATATTATAAAAACTATTGCCCATAAAAGGCAAATAAATTATAATATAAATCATGAGAATAATTTTTTTACCACTTTTTTTATGCGTATTTGTGTCTGGGTGTGCATCTGTCAATCGTGGCAGCATAGATAATGCAACCGTACTGAACTGGGAAAACGAGGCCGTTACCACAGAACAATTTGTCCGTGACCACAAGGCCTGTCTGGGAATAAATAAGCCAGCATATCAGCCACGGTCACGTATAGCAAAATTGATTGCACCAAATCAGTCTGGAATTATGCCAGATTGGGATGGACTGTGGGTGACGTTCCAGTCAAATGAATACAGGGATGTCGGACAACGCAGCTTGATGAGTGTGCCACGAAATACAACGTCAAAATCGGTCGGTGCATACAGAAAATGTATGTTCAGACGCGGATACCTGTTGCGGGCAATGTAATTTTTTGTGTTTTTAGTGCTTGATTTTTATTTGATTTAGTATATAATCACAGGGCTTTGAATTTGTTGCGGGCATAGTACAAAGGCTAGTATGCAAGCCTTCCAAGCTTGAAATGCGGGTTCGATTCCCGCTGCCCGCACCACACTTCGCCAAGGCTTTGTGTGGCAGGCCACCCAGGATGTGGTGGTAAAGTTCGGGCGTGCGCCGGAGTTGGAGAGCCGGGGCAGACTGTAAATCTGTTGGCTTAAGCCTGAGCTGGTTCGAATCCAGCCACTCCCACCAGAAAAAATACCGACCGTTTGGTCGGTGTTTTTATTTCTGGTGGGAGTGGCTTATGGATTTGAAGCATGCAATCGCAAGATTGCCGGTTCGACAATGAGTAAGCGAGAACAAGCATTGCGCAGTTCGAGTGATAACGAATGCCCCACAGGACGAAGTCCGAGGGAATCAGCCACTGCACATCATTAGAATAACCACCCCCGTTTGGTCGGTTTTTTGTTTGTTGATTTATAGGGATTTTTGACTATTATGTTTTTGATGGCTTTTATATTCCAAGAGGTATTCATATGAAAAAGATGATTGCTGCAATTGTTTGCCCACTGATTCCGAATGATGAACTGAGACGTAAAATGCGTAAAAAATTCAGAAATCCAAAACAATATGCGTGGGAAAAATTAAATCCGCATAATGATACCGTGTTGGGCAGTGTGTCCAATGCCAAAATGATTTCAGTGGGGCGGGGTACATATGGACCACTGAATGTGCAATCATTCAGTGAGGAAAAAGTCATGTTGAAAATAGGGTGCTTTTGTTCAATTGGGCCGGATGTGTGGTTTATTTTGGCATCAGAGCATCCATATCGTGGATTTTCAACCTATCCATTTAAATCAACACTGGGAATTCAAAGAAAAGAAGCAAAGTCCAAGGGGGATATTATTGTTGATGATGATGTTTGGTTTGGACGGGGGGTAATTGTAAATTCGGGTGTGCATATCGGACGAGGGGCAATTATTGCATCAGGGGCGGTTGTTGTGCGGGATGTAGAACCGTATTCGATTGTTGGCGGAAATCCTGCAAAGCACATAAAATACAGATTTTCAGAAAATATTCGACAGAAACTGATGAAAATCGATTTTGAAAATCTGGATTTAGATGTTGTTCGGAAAAATATAGATGTGGCGTATGCAGAGCTGACCGAAGATAATGTGGATGAAATAATAAAAATTTTAACCCAAAGTAAAGGTAAAAAATAAAATGAAAAATTTATCTGGATATAATAAAATAAAACTGGTGGTGGCGGCTTTGTTTATGCTGGTCTATGGGACGTGGTTCGGGGCATTTATTACAGATTTTGTTCTGGGGGCGGTGCTGTTCGTTGTGCCAATGGTGTGGGCTGCAATATATTTGTTTGTCAAAGGATGGCGGTATGGATATGTGTTTTTGATGACACTGTTTGCTGGGGCGGGACTTATATACGGGATAGAGTTGGAATCAATATGGATTATTTGCTGTAATATTCTGACCATACTGGTGGGAACTGTCTTTTTGGCACTGGACGGTTACAGAAAAGATAGCTGTATTGGAAAACAGAATGGGGTGGTGGCAGCAATTGCCCTGTGGATTGTCGGGCTTGTTTCAGCGGTGATTTTGGGATTGGTAATCAGTGGTGGAATGTATGGTTTTTTTATGCTGGGGTCTGATGTGGATGATTTAGAATGGGAATTGTATCAGGAGTGTATAGAGCACAGAATCAATATGGGGTATCCAGAAAAGGAAGTAAAAGAGTTTTGTATGGATATCAGCTGGGGGTGTTCAGATAAAGTATATGCCCCAGATTGTGATGCGGAATTGTTTTGCTGTCTGGATGATATAGACGTACATAAAAAATGGAACTATTTACATAAATAAAATTCGCCCCGTTTGGGGCGGTTTTTTGTTCAGGTTATTCTTCTTCGATAATTTCATACTCGTCAATATATGAACGTTGGATTGGTTCCAGGCGGACGGGTTCATAACTGGATGCACGGATGACAATGTCACTGTCGTCTTCGGGCAGGATTTCAACAACCTGACCTTGCTGGATGGTGGGTTCGGATGTAATGTTGGCACCAATTGTTTTACTGCGATATTTGAAATCCAGGCGTTCGGGTAATGTTATATAGTCGTCCGGATCTGTGCCAGGGGTCTGTAATGGCATGGCCGCCACAGGTGTTATGTGACGCTGTTCCAAATTATACAATGGTGTCAGAAAGTTTGTTGGGGCAGATTTTATTTCACGCGGCGTGCCAGAACCGTCCAATTGCATAATACGCAAACCACGTTCTGATGCACCATGGGGGGTCAAACGAAACAGACCGTCCGTGCCAATGTAGCCACTGGGGTCCAGTAAGTATCCAACCGTCGATTTGTCAGAATATATCATGCCAATCGCAATGTTGGTTGCGTCATAGCCAAATGCCGCCAAACGATTGGGGGTATGACCCGCCAGATTGCTGTATTTTTTGATAAATTCTGGATTCATTTCAGGCATTGTTGTAAACTTGGCCCCGGACATGGTCAGGTCTGATGCCAGACCAGAGCCGTCCCACATTGTTGTACCATAAAAACGGGCGTCATCGGCCGATACATCGTAATAACGAAGATAAGATGCCAATGATTTTGTGTCGTCACCATTGCCCAAGAATAAAACACCATCGTATGGTATATTGCCAATGGTTTCTGTTTTAGACAGTTTGTCCAACTGCATGGCCAAATTTGATTTTTCCAGGGCTGTTATGCGTTCGTTTATTAATATGTCTGATAATACCTGGCGGGCACGGGTGTGGGCCGCACGACGAGTGTTGTTCATAGATGCCGTCAGACCCGTGTTCTTAATCGAGTCAGGGTCCTTTTCGGTGTAATAAAATATACCAATCAAGGGCAGGTTATAAATGTCCGCAGCACTTTTTGCTGTCCCAGCCATCAGGTGACCAGATTCTGTGTCTGGGGCCATAATAATAAACCTGTTGATGCCGTCATGCTGCATTTCTTGGACAATGGTTTCAATGCCGTTTGTTGGCATAAAGTTCGTGGTCATTACACCATCGCCAATCGCGGTCGCATCAGATGTAAATGATAATACAGGAATATCACCGGGCTTTGTGTCGCGAACCAACTGGGCATCAGATGAAAATACAGGACCAATAATTATTTCGGGATTTGATGCATATATCTTGGACAAAGTTCCCGTCAGGTCGTTGTTACTGTCATAAAATGATACAGTCAAACTTGACGGGGCGTTTTGTAATACAGCCATTTCAACAGATGTGCGTATTGTACGGCCAACAGATGCGTTCTGGCCAGACAGGGGTAATAATACCGCCATTTGGTGTGTTATGCCGGGGTCCATTTCGTTAACGTATTTGCTGGGCAGTTGGCCG
This sequence comes from Alphaproteobacteria bacterium, assembly GCA_017522445.1. Lineage (GTDB taxonomy): Bacteria > Pseudomonadota > Alphaproteobacteria > Rs-D84 > Rs-D84 > Enterousia. The sequence goes on along the minus strand of JAFWZK010000009.1, from coordinate 5,522 downwards.
TATAATGTCGCAGGTTCACCAGTTTCTTGGGTGCCATAGGTGGCAGACCAGTCAATTGTTGAACGGTTGTCGTCCATTGTGGCACAACCCGCCAGGATTATCAGTAGAGTAATATATTTGATAAGTTTGTTCTTTGACATTGAAAAATCCATTTTATTTTGTATCATTTTACTATAAAAGGATTATAAATGCAAACGGGGCTTTATATTGTTGGTACACCAATAGGAAATCTGTCAGATATGTCAACACGCGCGGTCCAGGTGCTGAAAAATGTGGATTTAATCGCCGCCGAGGATACACGCGTGTTTGGAAAATTGGCTGCACATTTTGATATAAATACAAAACGTATCTCGTGTCATGAGCATAATGAACGCGATGTGGTGCCAGAAATAATCGAGAAAATACAAAATGGTTTGGCGGTGGCGTGTGTATCTGATGCAGGTATGCCAGGGATTTCTGACCCAGGATTTCGACTGGTGCGGGCCGCACGAAACGCAGGAATTGATGTGTTTGTGGTGCCGGGGCCGGTCGCTGCAATTTCTGCGTTGGTTCTGTCGGGGTTCCCAACAGACAGATTTACGTTCTGTGGATTCTTTGATGAAAAAAAACTGCGTGATGATAATAAAATCCCACATACAATTATTTATTATGAAAGCCCAAATCGTATAATGAATACAATCGCCGCAATGGCACGCGTTATGCCAGAAAGAAAAATTGCAATCGTACGCGAAATTACAAAAATATATGAAGAAACAATTATCGGATATCCTGCAGAACTGATGCAAATCACACCACCACGTGGCGAAATCGTCATCGTTGTTGAACCACGACCAGAACGAAAAATGTCTGATGATGAAATTGCAGAAATTGTAAATGATGTCGCGGCAACATCTATGAAAGGGGCCGCTGCAGAACTGGCCGAGCGGACGGGGATTTCAAAAAAAGAAGCATATAGGCGGTTGCTGGACAAAGGGGAAAATAATGATTAATTTCGTGGGCAGTTTTGAAACTGTGAAATCTTTGCCAAATTCCCATTTCGCAGAATATGCATTCGTCGGTCGCAGTAATGTTGGTAAATCTTCGCTGATTAACGCAATCGTGGGTCAGTCAATCGCACGAACTTCAAATACACCAGGACGTACGCAAAGTCTGAACTTGTTCAATATTGATGACAGAATTATGATTGTCGATTTGCCAGGATATGGTTATGCACGCGTGTCCAAGGCAGATGCAATGCGATGGCTGGCCCGGTTAGAGGAATATCTGTTAAATCGCAGGCAATTAAAACGGTTGTTTATTCTTATTGACGCGCGCGTTGGGGCAAAAGATGCCGATCTGGATTTAATGGATTTCTGTGATGCAAATGCAATACCGTATCAGATAGTTTATACAAAAAAAGATAAAAAGGTACGCGAAGCAAAGCAATTAGAAATTAAACATACTGACCATGGGGCGATGGTGCCAGAAATTCTGCATACATCTGCAGAAAAAAAGATTGGATTAGAGGAAATAAAAAGGATTTTGGGTGTCAAATAATAATGTGTTCTGTGTCAGTAATCCCAATAAAATGTCCGATGCCTTATGGAAAATAATGCAGGATAGTGGGGTCGATATTGCAGATATGCTGATATTCCTGCCCAGCAGACGCGCTGTGCGTACCATAGAAAAAATGATTGCTGATAAAATGGGGGGTGTTGCCATATTGCCCAAATTGGTTGGACTGGGCGAAGGGGTGGATGAAGAAATGTCCGATGAAATCCCCAGGGCAGATATTATTTCAAATACAGAACGTGTCGTGGCAATTGCAAAGCTGTTGGCGGCCGATGCAGACGTCGGAACAATGGCCAGTGCATTGCCTGTGGCCGCAGATTTGGTGCGTATGCAGGACTATCTGGAAAACGAAGGGGTGGACGCAACACAAATAGATTGGGAATCACTGGTCGATGAAGAGTATTCCAGACATTTTCAAAAAAAAGCCAAGATTTTAAGTATTCTGTCGACCTTTATGCCGATGTATGCAAATGGACGAATTACCACAACCACGGCACGAAATCGCGATATCAGGGCATGGAAAAATGTGCTGGGGAAATATAAACTGGTTATTGTGTGTGGGTCGACCGCCAGTGTACCCGCAACCGCAGACTTAATGGTTGAAATTGCAAAAATCCCCCATGGACGAATTATCCTGTCGGGGAAAATCGCAGGACGGGTTCAGGACTTTGAATTAAACACAAATCCATATAATTCAGAATATAAATTTCTGGGGCGATTGGGCTTGTGTGCCGAAGATGTTAGAGTTATTGATGTCGGACCATCTGTTATAGACTTTATGAATGTGGCGTTCGGTAATCAGGTCAATCTGCAAAATGTAAATACGAATTTATCAAATTGTCACTTGGTCGAATGTGGACGCGAGGCAATCGAGGCAAACGCCGTTGCAGAAATTGCAGAACAGGCAATCGCACAGGGTAAGTCTGTACTGGTTATTACGCCCGATGCCGCAGGAAATCAACGTATTGTTTCTGCATTAAATGAACGGAAAATCGTGGTTGATTGTTCCGGTGGTGTGTCTGGGGTAATGACATCCGCAGGGCGGGCCGTGCTGAATCTGTTCGATGCGTGGCGGGATACATCGGATAACCAATATGATGAACTGGCCGCCGCAGCAAATGGTAATTTGTTCGATATCGTGCAAAGTATAGTGGAAAAATATGCCGATAAATTTATGCCACAATTTCAGCCCACAGATAAACAATATGAACAATTATGGTGGTCGCTGAAACAGGTTTCAGATGCGCTGGTTCGGGCAGATGTAAAACCGAATTTACTGGATGCACGGTCGTTGATTGAATACGCGTTTGCCGGGGTGTCTGTACGCAATATGGCCGTAAATAATCCCCAGGTGGTCGTACTGGGGACAATCGAATCCCGTATGCAGACCGCAGATGTTATTATTCTGACCGGATTAAATGATGGAATGTTCCCGGCCCAGGGGTATGAAAATATGTGGCTGCCCAAAAGATTATGCGAGAAAATAGGTTTACCTTCGTCTGACAGAAAGGTGTCTTTGCAGTCTTTGGATTTTATGAATCTGTCGTGTGGGGATGAAGTGTATTGGCTGCGTTCAACCGTGGCAGGTGGGGTGCAAACCACGGAATCGCGTTTCTTGTCGCGGGTGATGGCACGCAATGGGGCGTTCAGAAAAAATACCGATGTTGTAAAGGATGTCGCAAAACGCGATGATGTTGCACGGAAGTCGTTGGATTATTCTGTGCCAACACCGCCCGCAGATTGGTCGGATGTTTATGTGACGGAACTGGAACATTTAATACATAATCCATATTCGTTCTATGCAAAACATATATTGCGGTTGAATGTGCTGGATGATTATTGGACGGGGGTTGATGCACGGCATTTTGGTATACTGGTGCATGATGTGGTCGAACATGCAACCGATTTGCGACCTGATGCTTTGGTTGCGGAAATGGACAGGCGGGCACTGGAAAAAATCGGCGTGGGCAGCGTTATGTTCCATTTTTGGCATAAACGATTCTTGGAAATCGCACCTGTTATCGCAACGGAATTGACGGAAATTCAAAACTCGGTCCCGGAAATACGGGGGTATGTCAATATCGCAGGACGTACAATTCGGGCCAAGGCAGACCGTGTTTGGGATGGTGGCGTTATGGATATAAAAACCGGGGGCGCACCCAATAAATCTCAGCTGGAGAAGGGTAATATGCCACAACTGCCGCTGGAGGCGTATATGCTGCAAAATGGTGGATTTCCATTAGAAACAACGGCACTGTCCGCCACGCCAATTATGAAGTTTTTACAACTGAAAAACGGTGATGCCCGCATTGTTCATATCAACCAGGAAAAAACCCAGGCCTATATAAAAGCCGCCGTAGACAAAGTAGAAGAACTGGTCAATATTTATTCGGTTGGTGGTGCAGGTTATGAATATCGCGAGCAGTCCGAGCAAAAGTATAAGATGTATGACGATTTGGCCCGAACCAAAGACTGAAAATAAATTATAATAATTCATCTAAAATCAAATCGGGCATCTTATGTAGCGTTTGTACACTGCGATGCCCGATTTGGTTTTATCTAAATCATTCTAATTTATTTTACGCATCTGATGTGCTGTGTGCGGGTGTGGGCAACTCATGTAGCGTTTGTACACTGCGATGCCCGATTTGATTTTATCTAAATCATTCTAATTTATTTTACGCACCTGATGTGCTGTGTGCGGGTGGACACAATGGATACCGGCCGCCGCCGGTATGACGGTGTGGGTGTTAATTATGTTTCACAAAGTGTGTTAAGTGTTTTGTCATTCCGTGGCTGGACCACGGAACCCAGGTAATGCATCATTGTTTTATCAGATTTGAACAAAAATATTATTATGTGTATATTATGGCCAGTTCTGGAAACGGGATGACATGAGTTTTTATTTTTGTTGTTTTCGTGTTGAAGTAAGAAAAAGGCATACACCTGGGTCCCGTGGTCAAGCCACGGGATGACATGAGGGGGGGGCTGCGTGGGGATGAGGACAGAGGGACAAGGCAGATTAATAGACTGGATTGCCACGGCTTCGCCTCGCAATGACAAATAGTGTTTTTGTTTTCAGTGCAAGGGGTATCAGGAACACAATGGATACCGGCCGCCGCCGGTATGACGATAGTGTGTGTCTGATGTCGCAATGACAAAGGCGGGCGGATAGGTTGAGTGCCACCCCGCCCATATCTAAATCATTTGGAGAGGATGGTTGAAATTGCTTTTTTTTGTGATAAAATCTGCCCCGGAAAAAAGGATAAAATATTATGACACTAGAAAGACTGTCGCCAGGTGCTGTGCCACCAAAAAAAATGAATGCAATTATCGAAATTCCTGAAAATGGACATGTGAAATACGAAATTGATAAAGATACCGGATTGTTAAAAGTGGACAGAATCCTGCATGCACCAATGGCGTATCCCGCAAACTATGGCTATTTCCCGGGGACACTGGGGGATGATGGCGACCCGCTGGACTGTGTGGTGGTTTGTAATGCACCACTGCGTCCCGGTGTTTTAATCGAGGTCAGACCAATCGGGGCATTACTGATGGAAGACCAGGCCGGCGGTGACGAGAAAATTATCTGTGTGCCACGGGGACAAATTGACCCATACTATGAAAAAATAGAGTTTATTGAACAGTTGCCAGAAATTCTGCGTTCGAAAATCGAATACTTTTTCCAGCACTATAAAGACCTGCAGCCAAACAAGTGGTCCAAAGTTCTGGGGTGGGCAGACCGGGCGACCGCTGATAAACTGATTATGGACAGTATTGACAGATACTGGGATAACAAGCGAAAAATGCAATAATACTTGCGTTTGAATCAGATATTTTTATAATCAAAACAGTTTTATTAACCAAGGGGTTTTAATTATGGCATCTTATATTGCAAATGATATGCGTGTGGGTTGGGTTATCTCGCACAATGGTAAACGTTATTCTGTGACATCAATTACCAAAGT
>JAFWZK010000008.1 GCA_017522445.1 Alphaproteobacteria bacterium | reverse complement strand
TTATTGGCAATAACAATAATCACATGGAATACCACCGCATGGGGGGAAGTAAGCGGTGGTCAATTCGGTACCGAAGAAAATGACTGTGTTTCCAGTACTAATGTACCAAGTGGTTACACTGTTACCAGTAACGGTGGAAAACATTGTTCTGCTTCTAAGTTTATGTGTAGTAATACAAATAATCAATGTATTGAGAGTTGTACGGGTTGCACGGTTGGGGATCTTAGCGATGAGCCACTTATCGATCTATCTACCGGTTGTAGTTTCTACACATGTGGCTCGGGTGGAACATCTTGTAATACAGAATGCGATACAACCCGCAAAACGATTGATGGGTGGCCGGGATATGTGCAATATAAATCTCTAAGCCAAAACACCTGTACATGTTATACTGCTTACGAATGTGCGCCTAATTATAGTCCGGATGGATCAGGTGTCTTCTGTGGTAGGGATCTTAACACTGGAACCTTTGGGTGCAAAGGCTGTCAAGCAAATACTCCATCGTGTAGTGCGGGGCAGTATCTGTCGGGCAACAGTTGTGTTGCGTGTACTGCGGGATACCGTTGTCCGGGGGATAATAATCGGTACAAGTGCACTTCCGGGACATATTCAGATGCGGGTCAGGCATCGTGTACATCATGCCCACAAGATTACCCTTATTCTGACGAAGAGACAACATCTGATTCATATTGTTATGCGTCCAAGACAAGCACCGGTTCCCAATTGCCATGCAGCACCCCATCGGGTTGTGCAGCGGCGGAGTGTGGCACGTGTACACCGGGTACATGCAACTGGCGTGACTATAAGTCTGCAACCGATACATCATGCACACCATCGAATTGCACTAAACCAGTTGTATCTGTAACGGCCGATGAGAATCACTATGTATCTGGCATAACATGCCCAGCATGCTCGTCATACAGTTCTTCATACCCATCATCAGCAGGTGGTAATATAACGTACAATAAATGCTATGGTGAGTTCAGCAAATCGGGCATTCAGGAGGAATGTTCCCCAACATCTGACAACGTCGAATCGTATACTTGTGGCAGTTGCACACCGGGATCCTGTACTTATACCAAGTATGCCAGTGGTACAATCAAAGAAGACTGTACACCGGACAACTGCACTAAACCGGTTGCATCTGTATCGTGCCAATCTGGATATTATTCCGATTCCGATGATAAAATCTGTATACTGTGTGAATCTGGGTACTACTGTAATGGCAGTGGACGAGAGCAGTGTCCTGAAATCAAGCAGGGTTCGGGGGAACGTGGCACATCCGAACCGGGCAGTAAAAGTAAAGGTGACTGCTATGTTCCCAAATCCCCAAAACCACTGACGGCCACGGATGATACCGGTACCTATGTGTGTTTATATGATGCATATTACCAAACGGGAACCCATTGAAAATATACGATGTTATTATTGTCGGGGCCGGGGCCGCAGGTTTGACCGCGGCCGCCGTCGCGTTGAAACAAAATAAACGCGTCGCAATCTTTGATATGGGAAATATACCCGCACGTAAAGTGAATGTTTCAGGGGGCGGAAATTGCAATATCACAAATGATGCGGCTGGTTACAATAAATACCATGGTAAAAACCCCAACTTTGTACGCGGTGCGTTAAGCAGATTTACCCCAGATGATGTTAAACGTTGGGCATATAAACACAATATTGAACTGATACAAAAAACACCAGGACGATATTTCTGCAAAAATGGCGCGGGGGCGGTCGTGGCGGCACTGATAAACGATGTGCGGGGTGCAGATGTTTTTTTAAATCACCATATAGATGCCATAACAAAACATAATGAACTGTTCCATGTCGAAAAATGTGCTGGACGTACTGTTATTCTGGCAACAGGGGGAATTTCATTCCCGACACTGGGCGTGTCAGACGCAGGATACAAAATCGCAAAATCATTCGGACATAAAATTGTGCCACCACGCCCCGCACTGGGGCCGCTGGTAATCGCAGACTGGGCCCCAGAAATGGCCGGCGTAACCGTCAACGCAGAAATAAAAATCGGAAAGGATATAATTCAGGATTCTTTGCTGTTTACACATACCGGTATCGGTGGACCCGCCGCATATCGGGCCAGTCTGTATGACCTGGACCAGGGAATAAAAATCAACCTGGCGCCAAATACAGATGTTTTTAAACAACTGAAAACCGCAAAACAAATAAATGGCAGAAAATCTGTGTCTGGAATCCTGGGCGAAATTGTCCCAGACCGAATTGCAAAATACGCCACAAAAAATGATAACAGACGTATCGCAGATATAAAAGATGACAATCTGAAACAAATCGCAAAACGTATAAACGAAATCATAATCCCAGGAAATAAAATCAGACATCATGGTATGGCCGCCGCAGAAGTCGTACGGGGCGGGGTCGATACAGACCAGGTTTCTTCGAAAACAATGGAATCAAAACTGTGCCCGGGATTGTTCCTGGCCGGGGAAATACTGGATGTGGCGGGCGATTTGGGCGGATTTAACCTGCACTGGGCGTGGGCCAGCGGATTCGTCGCCGGCATAAATGCCGCCGCCCACAGACAAGAAATCTAACCTATCCATTTTTGACAAATAACACTTTATCATTATGCCGATATGTATCAGGGGGGCAAAATGATGAACTTTCAATTCTGGAACAATGTGCAACAACCAATCGGGGTCGTGCAAATCATTACAAACAGAAATCAAAATATAAAAAAATATCAACACATCGCATCGTTCCTGAATAAAAATCGATATATTGTGTGGGCCGATGAACTGTATTTGAATGCCGATGAAAAAACGGTCTTTGATGATACGGTACGCGATGAAATGGAAACGATGATGATGCTGAAACAAAAATTTAACCTGCCCGTGTTTGTTATCGGGGATGGATATGGCAGCTTTGTCGCACAAAAACTGATGCAATACAGTTCTTTGTGCAGCGGCGGAGTGTGTTTAAGTGGCGGCGCCAGATACAGCTGTTTTATGCTGAAAATCGGTGTCGCTATGTCATGGGTGGGTAAAAAAATCTGGGGCGATGATGCCTGTGTGGGTAAAACCAGACACGGTTGCAGAACATTTGATTTCTGGTTCAATTTGTTCAAAAATCTGCAAACAATACAGTATGATATTATGCCAAATATACCGCTGCTGATTATCGGGGGCGAACAAGATATAAACAGTATGAATGGCAGATTGGCAAAATCACTTTATAACGCATATTCCAAACACGGCCTGGATAAACTGACACTGATTATTTACCCAGATGCAGACAAAGACCTGTTGTTCATTCCAGAATATACAGATGTGTATCAGGATATACTGGACTTTATAAATACAGCAAATACCTTTAAATAAAAAAAAACGCCCAAGTGGACGTTAAGAAAACTATTCTTCAACCAAAATCATGGTTTCGCCATCCTGGATAATCATGTCAGGATCCGATTCCATGGACTTTCCACCCGACCATACACGGTATGAATACGGAATATTTGATTGCGACTGAATTTCAATAATATGGTGGGCCGTCTCGAGAACAAGGTCATTGCCGTTCGGCGTATCGTATCGAATAACAGAACAGTCCCCAGTAATACAACCGTCTGATATCTGAACCATGTCCGTTTCTGTGATAACTTCGTCCGATGCCGTCTGACAACCCGCCAAAGCCAACATCATTCCAATAATGGGTAATAACTTCTTGCTCATGCCCTGTATTATATCATAAATCTTGCGTATAAAAAAGTATTATTTTTTATTATACCGTGGTACATAGGATGTGCGCCGTGAACGAACACTGCGTGCCATTGAATGTACCAAAAAATGCATGTCTGGACATAAATACATCAGGTTATAAATACTGTTGTCATATCCGTCATCGCTGATGTGATGAACGTGATAGCCAGCACACTTGTACCCCAGCCACGCAGACGCAACCAATTCATGAACCGGTGTACCACCAACGTCTGGGACGATTAGTTTGCCTGCACGCAGACCCAGACGGGTCAACAAATCACGTGACAGTTCATCAGACGGGGCGGCACTTTCCCGCAACACGGCAATTTTGTTCCCGATTTTTATGCGTCCAAGATTACTGGCCATTACGTTTTTATAATCTGGGCATGGACGCCACTGTTCGCCCGCAATGGCACGACGGTGGCGCACAATCCAACGACTTTCTGGCAAAGTTTTTAGGTAATATTCATTTATTTTTTGCGCAGGTTGAATTGCAGACGCTAAATCAGATACGCTTAGAACAAAAGACTTGGACATACATCACACCTTTGATTTGGATTAATTTAATTATAGCAGAAATATTCCCAACATACAACATAACCACATCACAACCAGCCACACACAAATTCCAACAAAACTATAAACAAACTATTCTGTCTATGTTGATATTGTTAGCAAATATCGTATCATGCGATACCAATAGAATCGCACCACGATACTGATTCAGCGCTTCTTCTAGTATTGATATGCTTTTGATATCCAAATTGTTTGTTGGTTCATCCAGAATCAGTAAATCTGGTTGGTGGGGGGAACCTAATATCGTTGCCAATGTTGCCTTTAATAATTCGCCACCCGATAATTGTCCCGCTTTCTTTTTGGATGCATCACCACGAAAACCAAAGTTTGCTGCGATTGCATGCGCATCATGTTTTAACACACCAGATATTGACATAATGTTTTCAACAACCGTCTTGTCGCAATCCAGCAGCGATAAATCCTGATCCAAATACACTATGCGACCAAAGGTTTTTATATCGCCCGACTGCGGATATAATTTGCCACAAATTATTTTTAAAAGTGTTGATTTTCCTGCTCCATTTTTTCCTGTCAGCCGAACACGTGTCGCACCATACATAGAAAAATCAAAATTGCTAAAAATTTGACTGTCTGCATATGCGAAATACAACGAAGAAATTTTTATCAACTCTTTGCTGTAAAAGGCCTTGGACGGTAATGGAATCTTTATCATATCATCACGCATTTGACCAGATAACATTTGCCGTTGCTGAATTTGGTCATTTAATTTTTTTTGAATTATTGCGCGACGCTTTGATTCTGTTTCTTGACTTTTACCTTTTAGCGCATTTGCTTCAATTCTTGATCCTGATGCCCTATTCTTTTTGTCTTTGACCTGTTTTGCAACATGGTGTTGGCGTGTATTTTGTGCAACGACCAACGTACCAGTTAAACGTGATATCTCTTTGGTACAGTCGGTATATTTTGACTCTAGGTTGCGTTGTTCGGACTGTTTTTGTGCAACATAAAAATCATAATTACCACCATAGACACGAATTTTACCGTTTGAAATTTCTGCTATCTTGTCCATATGCTGCAATAATTCACGGTCGTGCGACACAACCACAACACCAAACGGATATGTCTTTAAAGCATCAAAAAAATGCGCCTTGGCATCTGCGTCCAGATTGTTTGTCGGTTCATCCAACAGCAAAATTTCCGCATTGCTATCAAACGCCCGCGCCAACAAATAACTTTGACGTTCGCCACCGCTTTTTTTATCAATCGAATTGAATTGATTTACCATATAAACATCTGCATTACGCACAACATGACCGGAATCGGGTGTAATGTCACCATTTAGCAAACGCAATAATGTCGTCTTGCCCGAGCCATTGTCACCGACAATGGCGATTTTATCCATATTATTAAATACGATTGACACACCATCCAGTAAATTACTGTCCGTGTCATAGCCGAAAAAGACATTAGAAATTGATATAAATCCCATAACAAAAACCCTTTAATATCGCAGTTAAACACCGTGCATTTTTATGCACCACATTTTGAAAAATACGATATTATCTACTCATTGGTTTTTGTCCTTATACTGGTTTATATATATCTACTGTAGCATATCCATCATAAAAATCAACAAATTTACATCGTTGCACATACTGGTAACCTTGTGGCGGGAAAGTGGCCGGAATCCGGCTAAAAAACAAAGCCCCGACAGATTTTGTCGGGGGGTTGATTATTCCTGGCGGAGATGAAGGGATTGTCTGATTCCCATTTGCACCACGTTGGCGAAATGGGCCCCTTTCGCTACATAAGACTCAAACTTCACCTGTTGGCTCGTTTTTGTCCACACTGCAACACCAACACAAAAATAAAACGCCCACAATCGGGCGTTTAATTTTTGTGGCGGAGATGAAGGGATTCGAACCCTTGATACCCTTGCGGGTATACCACATTTCCAATGTGGCGCACTAGACCAACTATGCGACATCTCCGGATGGATTATTCTTCTGATTCTGTGTCGTCTGAATCATCTGACTCTGCTGCAACAACAACCGTGTCCGAAACAATCGCATCATCTATTTCGGCATCAAATGCACGCAATTCGGGATTCTCGCTGCCAACTTCCAGACTGGCTTCAGACTCTTCCGCGGATGGTGTATCTTTGTATGACTGAATAAACTCGCCCCGGATGGTGTCGACATCTAAATTGCCACTGGCAATTTCACGCAAGGCAACAACAGTCAATTTGTCTTTGCCAGGTTCAACCACAGGTTCTGCACCGCCGTTCAAATCGCGAACACGCTGGGATGCCAACATCCCCAGTTCATAACGGCTTTCTACATATGGTAATGTATCAGAGTTTGTTGTACGTGCCATTTTATTAATTCCTTTGTTGAAATCGTTTTTAGCCACGTTATAATGCCCTATGAATAGCAAAAATGCAAGAAGAAAAATTTAAAACATATAAAAAACATTTTTCATAATTTTTTAGAAACCCTTGACAAATTGTTGTTTTTGTGCTATATATGTTGCATAGCAAAACAAGAGGGTAATTGTATGAATCAAGATAAAAATAAAAAAAATATTTTTAAAAAAAATGCTTTTGGGAAAAACTTTTTTGAACGATTGTCTACTGGTGAATTTGTAGACTTTTACGGCCCGATTATAGTCTCTGTTTTCGTATTGGTCTATTTATATGCTCATTTCCTGGCCAATCATGAACTGAAAGATTATTCTTTAAAAGAAAAATTACCTGCCGCACAATATGAAGTCGTTGTACAGGACCCTGCTGTCGCACACCTTGTCAAACGCGAAAAAGAGTTTTCTGCTGATTTTAATCGTATGTACAACGAATTAAAGGGCCGAGAAAAACGGAACTGGCGTAATCAACCGCTGGATAGTGCCAATATTTATCCAATAATGAAATATCCGTGTCGCGAATTGCAGCCAACAATGCACGAATATTATAGATATATACTGGAATATCGAAACAATTTGCGTTGCGAAGCAAATCAACTTGCGATTACTAAATATAAAAACAGCAAAACCAAGACTCGATAACAGCCCCCCCGAAAACGGGGGTGTTTTTATGTAGTTGAAAATGTTAAAAGACAGACTATAATTCATGTCATGAATAATAAAAATATTAAATCAGTTTCGTTTGGATGCCGGCTGAATGCTTTGGAATCTGAAAAGATTCAAAAAATGCTGAGTTCGTATGTAAAAAACGCCGTCGTCGTCAATACCTGTGCCGTCACAGCCGAGGCAGAACGACAATCTGGGCAGGCAGTACGAAAAATTGCACGTGAAAATCCAAACACCCGTATCTTTGTGACCGGGTGTGCCGCAACACGAAACCCAGACCTGTTCCGCAACATTTCAAATACAGCCGTTATTCATAACAAATATAAAATGGATTTGACTGCTTATATACCTGATGCAGCCGACCTGGGCAATGCTGAAATAAATGACACCGTATGTATAGATTCAAAACTGTCCAAACAATTTGTGCAGATTCAAAACGGCTGCAACCATAACTGTGCATACTGTATCACACGACAACTGCGTGGGGCAAGTGTCTCGTTTGAATACAACGACATACTGGCCGAGGTGTGTGAGGCCGTCAAAAATGGATTTGGCGAAATTGTTCTGACAGGAATAGATATCGCATCGTACGTTAAAATATATGACGACAAACCGTTTCTGATATCTGACCTGTGCCGAGCATTACTTAACGATGTGCCGGAAATTAAAAGACTGCGATTGTCATCCGTCGACCCCGCTGTGCCAGATATACAAAATATTATAGATTTGATATTGCAAGAACCACGCATGATGCCACACCTGCATTTTTCTATGCAGTCTGGGGCGGATAATATTTTAAAATCTATGGGAAGACGGCATACAGCACAGTACGTACGTAATCTGGTCAAGCGTGGCGGCGATAAAATCACATTCAGCTGGGATATTATCTGCGGATTCCCAGGCGAGACAGATGAACTGTTTACTGAAACATTGGACTTAATACGCGAAACCAAACCAATTAAAATTCATGCTTTCCCGTTTTCGCCACGCCCGGGAACCCCAGCAGCCATTATGCCAGAACAGGTTGATAAATCTGTATCAAAAAAACGTGTCAAAATTATCAATGATACCGTCAGTCAACTTCGTACACAATTTATGAAATCACAAATCGGAAAAACTGTTCAGGTTCTGGTCGAAGAAAACAATATCGCACGATGCCCACATGATATAGCAATTAAAATCAGTGGATGCCCAATCAATGCACGAACAATATGCAACGTAAAATTAACCGATGTTGATGGTGAATATTTTATTGGCAATATAATTTAGAACTGGTAATATCAAAATCATGAAAAAGAAACTACTGATACCATTTTTAGTGCTGATTGCCACCGCCGCAAATGCAAGCCAGTTCAAAACCAAAGCAGAGTCCGCTTTCCTGATTGATTTTGACTCGGGTACAGAGATTGTCTCGAAAAATGCGGATACGCTGATGCCGCCCTCTTCTATGATTAAGCTGATGACGCTGGCGGTGCTGTTTGATGAACTGAATGCCGGCAATATCACAATGGATACACGTTTTCCTGTGGGTGATAATGCAGACTATCGCAGACCTGAATGGTACCCAGCCAGTAAAATATGCCTGGTCACAGGACAGACAATTACTGTACGGGATTTGATTTTAGGACTGATTGTGCTGTCAGGTGGTGACGCATCCATGGTGGTGGCAGAAAAACTGGCCGGGTCCGAGATGGCATTTACAGAAAAAATGACAGAAAAAGCCCGCAGCATAGGTATGAAACAGTCAACGTTCGGTAATGCCAGTGGACTGCCCAACCCAAATAATTTAATGACCAGTCGTGAATTAGCCATACTGGCAACACATCTGATTTCAGACTATCCAGAAATTTATCCGTTGTTTGCAACAAAACGTTTTGAATTCAAGGAACATCATACAGAATGGTGTCGCGAATGGGGACGTACACATACCGTGAACTATAACAAGCTGTTGTTCAAAATGCGGGGGGCTGATGGTATGAAAACCGGACATACATCCGATGGCGGTTATGGTATGGTGGCCAGTGCAAAAGTTGGTGAACGCAGACTTATCGGTGTAATCAACGGATTTAACGGCAAAGGACACGATGCGTTGGCAAATGAAATGAAAAAACTGTTGGAATATGGATTCGAAACAACCATGAACAAAGTGTTCTTTCAGCCGGGAGATGCGGTCGCAGAAGTGCCCGTATGGTACGGTCGGGAAAATACAGTCATCGCAACAGTCGAAAAAACTTTTGCAATTACTGTGGATAAAGAAAACGGACTGAAAAATCTGCGCGTGCTGGCACGTTTTGACGAACCGTACCCTGCCCCAGTTTATACAGGTGATAAAATTGGCGAAATTATTGCAGAACAAAACGGTGAGGTCATAGCACGGGCACCACTGGTGGCGAAAAGCACCGTTAAAAAAGTCCAATTCTTTGGACGGGTGATTAAAAATATCAAGGTAATGTTCGGGTGGGAATAAAAATGGCACCAAAGAAAAAGCAGACTTGTGAATATAACTTTCCACATCCAATGGATAATGAATCACTGGTTGGACATCGCGATACACTGAATCGTTTTATGGATGCATGGGAAAAACGTGACGAACATCCTTTGCACCCCGTTTGGATGCTGACTGGGCCAATGGGAATTGGCAAGGCCACACTGGCGTATAAAATCGCAAAAATGGTTTATGGAAATATAGGGGACTTTTTTATCATAGACCAAGACAGAAATATAGATAAAGATGGTAAACCAAAGCCGGATGGCAAGGTTATTTCTGTCTATACCGTGCGGGCGATGATAGATAAAATGCAAATGTCATCAATGTCTGGCGATTGGCGGGTTGTGCTGATTGACTCGGTCGACCAATTAAATACCGCTGCATCAAATGCAATCTTGAAATTACTGGAAGAACCGCCGGCAAAAACATTGTTCCTGTTGGTGGTGCACCAGTTGGCAAATGTTCTGCCAACTGTGCGTTCGCGTGCACGTGTCGAAAAAATGAGACCTCTGACAATGTCCGAGCTGCGGGAACTGTGCGTCAAATTTATTCCAGACGATGAAATCAATACTGATACACTGAAACTGTGTAATGGCAGTTTTGGTAAAATTGCAAACCTGAAAACATCAGGCGGTGATGTAATTTATGCAGAACTGATGCGTATACTGGACAATAAACGAACAACCAGTGCAGATGTCATGGGAATTGCAAAAAAAATTGCACCGTTCCCAGAACTGCATGGAATACTGCTGGATGCGGTGGCAACGTTTGGCCTGGCCAATTTGTATCCAAAAGCCACAATGGAAATCGCAAATATTAAAAAGATTAATCTGGAGGCCGAAACCGCCATATTCAAAATAATAATGGATATAAAAAAATGTTTATAGATACACACTGCCACCTGACAGATGATTACTGTAACGGGGTGGATAATAACGAAATAATCAAACGTGCCGTGGACGCGGGTGTCGGAATGGTAATTTGTCCGACCGCAGATCCACTGGATATACCAGGGGCATTAAAACTGGCTGAGGGGCATGAAAATGTATACTGTACTATCGGTATTCACCCCGAGTATGCACCAATGGATGCGTCAGAATATCTGACAGATACGGTGCTGAATAATCCACGTGTGGTGGGTGTCGGGGAAATTGGACTGGACTTTCACCAGGGAAATGAAAAACGCCGGGAACAAATTCAACTGTTTGAACAACAACTGGAAATCGCACGACAATATAACTTGCCAGTGGCAATCCATACACGCGACGCAGAAGAAGATACCGCGGCAATCTTGACAGGTGATGTTGGTGGGGTTATGCACTGCTTTACCAGTTCATGGAACCTGGCAAAAACTATGCTGGACCGCGGATTCTTTTTTTCCGCCAGCGGCATCCTGACATTTAAAAATGCACCAGAACTGCGTGAAACGTTCACAAAAATTCCAATCGACAGAATAATTATAGAAACAGACGCACCATACTGTGCACCTGTACCATATCGCGGTAAAGTATGCGAACCTGCAATGGTAATAGAAACTGCAAAAGTGCTGGCCGCAATTAAGGGCTTGCCTTTGTGCGAATTGGAACATATACTGATGGAAAATGTACAGCGGTTGTACCCGAAAATAAAACTGTAAAATTATGGCAAGACAGATTATTAAATCAGGACAAGTGTCCGAAAATCGCAAGGCACGTTTTAACTACTCTATCGAAGATACAATAGAGGCCGGTATTTCTTTGACCGGTGCAGAAATTAAGTCAATTCGGTACGGATTGGTGACAATTGTCGATGGATTCGTACAAAGACGTGGTGATAACCTGTGGCTGGCAGGTGTGGAAATCCAAAAATTGCCAACCGCAGCAAGAATTGTGAACTTTGACGAAAGACGCAGTCGACAGTTGTTACTGCATCGCAATCAGATTAATAGATTGATTGGAAAGCTGCAGGAAAAAGGTGCAACAATTGTTCCACTGAAACTGTATTTTAATAACCGTGGTAAACTGAAGGTTTTACTGGGGGTCGGATATGGTAAAAACAAAGTCGATAAACGACAAACAATAAAACAACGCGAATGGGATAAAAATAAAGCCCGCATTCTGAAAGGAAATTAAAAATCCCCAATTGCAGGGGATTTTTTTCAACTAAAACTCGAACCGGATGCCCATTAATGCATTAATGTATATCATGTTCTGGGCACTGAAATATTCGCGATGGCGTGTGTCATCCGCATTGGTCAGCCCCCATGTGACACGTGGCAAATATGCCATACGCAAACCAAAGTCAAAAAACATCTGTTCCGTTATGCCATACGAAATACCAGCAGACAACATACCCGCAACGTTCGATGTTCTGCGTTCGGAACGATAAAAACGTTCAACCATCCGATACCCATTGATTTCAACTATGTCGCCATAGTCCTGGAATTCAAATTGAAATGCAATGTCGCCATAGGGATCAGATAAATCCAAAACCGTTTTAGAATCCGCATAACCAATACCAAAACCAATGTATGGAATTACAGTACGTGATGGTTTTTGCAATCCTTCAAAGAAATCATAAAACGCCATTACACTGATTATATCTGTTGTAATCTGGGAACGCACAGAACCAGACGTTATATCTGCGTCAATTCCATCCAGTGCAACAACACCCTGAAACATGGGTGATGAATTATACTCGCTCTTGGAAATGTGATCCCAGCCCGCCTCGATACGCCATTGGGGTCGGTTGGGTATCGTCCAACCAATGCTGGCACCCGCGGCGAAGGAAAAACTCTCGAAATCTTTGTTGGCAGGTAATGCACCCAAATCAGCAAACCCAACATCGTACCAATCGCTGCATCCACCTTCGCTAATCAGGCAGGCACCAATCGGGATAATCGTAGTATCTGTTTCGTCAACAACATACTGAACCGATGAAGCACCAATTTCATTTTTGATTGTACCCATGCCAAAGGCCGCACCACCACGGGCAGATATTATAAAACGTGACCCGTCATCCGCATACCAACCATCGCCAACATACGCCCCAGGATACTGCCACCCTGCGAACGAACCGCCCGCATACAGGCACGATAAAATCGATAAAATACAAATATTTCTTTTTCTCATACCTGATATTATATCACAAATTTCGCCCCGATAAAAATGGTTTTATTAAAAATCCCGCCATTTGTTTGACGGGATATACTTTCCTAGACACGAGTGCGCTTTTTTATCAGTTTATTTTCCTGAACAGAATATCGTGCCCGGTTGGTCAGTCGGGATACCCCACGACCAAATGTGTGATTGTTATCAAACATCTCACGGTTTGCATCACGCAACTCGAACGCGTTCAAAAATATACCAGATTTAACAATATTCAGACTGGCAGTATTCTGATTTTCCTGGGTCATTATCTGACGCAAGGTTTCTAAGTCCGTGGCATTTGGATCAGCCGATATTCCACGATGTTTTAACAGCCAACGAGCATAGGCCTCAAAGCACGGATTACCACTGAAATCTTCGATTCTGATTTCATTTTTACCAATACCTGTGCTGTCTGGCATGCGTTCATATTTGTCTAAAAATGTGTATAACACAGAATCAAATTCCAGACGCGTCAAGCGGTTGTTCGCACAGTCAATCACACCAGACAACGCAAATTTCATGTCCAAATCTTTTAATGAACGAATTTGATTATTATTACAATTTATATAATCCCAGTGATATGCACCTGAATCCGATACCATGGGTAAAAATTTTAATGATGTCAAATGATTGTACCCACAATCAAAAATGTTTTGACTGTGATACGCCATCGGTGCACCGCGTAGACTGGTCAGTCGATTGTGTGATACATAAACAGACCCTGCAAAACGTGGTGCACCACGCAAATCAGCAATATCCGTATACTCGCATACAAAATCACCACCAACAGATTTTGGACACCCCTGTAGTGATGTCAGCGGATTGTGCGAACACACAAAATCGCCGCTGATGGAAACCATACTTAAATCAGGCAATTTTTTTAGCCCCATATTACTTAAATCCAGGTTGCCACGAATTTCAAAATGACCGTCCCGGGGCAATTTATAAAGATTATACTCTTTACCATTTTGAGTAAAAAACATACCATTCCCACGTTTGGTCAAACGAATATATTCCCCGGATTTACCGCGTTGATAATGGCTGGGACATTCAATCCTGCTGCGGGCAGATTCAAATATCTTTTTAGTATCATTTATTACCATGTAAATCTTTCCTTTTAATTTTATTTCTTGTCAATTATACCACAAAACACATTAAACCAAAAATGGTTTTATTAAAAATCCCGCCATTTGTTTGACGGGATATGCTATGTTCTTTTCTATTCCTGGATAAAACCACCAGATTGTATCCAACACTGCTACCTTTTACTGAACAACAATGTCGCGAAATATTTCAGCCGGGATGGTGCCACCTGTGACCTTGGAATCCATGGGCGAAAAATCATCGTTGCCCATCCATACGCCAATCACCAATTTATCGGTCGCACCTATGAACCAGGCATCACGATTGTCGTTGCTGGTTCCGGTTTTCCCACCCAAAGCCCCATCCACACGGGCACGACCACCCGTTCCACCAGGTGCAATTACGTCTGACAATAATTGGGTCATTGATTCAACTGTATGTGATGACAAAATCTGAATTGGTTCGGACGGATTGCGTTCGTACAATGTGTTGCCATGCATGTCTGTGATACGAATTATCGAATATGGACGCACAGAATACCCATTGTTCCAGATTACGGCATAAATGTTTGTTAAATCCAACAATGTCATTTCAGACGCACCCAATACAGTCGAATATTCACGCCGCAACTTGGTCCCAACCCCCAATCGTCCCGCCATGTCCAATACTGTGTCAATGCCATAGGTTTCAGTTAACTTTAACGGGACAGAGTTCACACTTTTCGCAAAGGCAGTCGCCAATGTGATGTCGCCATAATAACGACCGTTATAATTGCGAGGATTATAATCGCCAATCGCAAATGGCGAATCGTTAACATAACTGTCAGGCAACATTCCATTTTCCAGTGCAACCAGGTATACAACGGGCTTAAACGCACTGCCCGGTTGACGGGGGGCGGTGGTGCGGTTAAACTGGCTGGCCTGATAATCAGAACCACCCGACATGGCACGTAGTGCACCATCGCGTTCCATCGCAACCACAGCCGCCTGGGATTCACCAATATGTTCTGGCAAAATCCGGGCAATACGTCCCTGGACATCTGTATCCAACGTGGTATAAACATACACATCCGTTTCAAATGCACCCAATGTCGATTTTAATTCGTCCATTACATAGTCCGTCCAATAACGATACAGGTTCGTGTCCGCGGTCGGTGTTGCGGGCCGTAATGACTGGGCCGCCAGACGTGCCGAGTCCAAAGAAATATATCCCTGGCGTACCATTTCAGTCAAAACAACACGGGCACGTGCAATGTTTTTTTCAGGATTACGCAACGGACTGTATGTGGTCGGGGCCTTTAACATAGCGGCAATCTGGGCAGACTGACCCACAGATAACTGGGTCGCAGGAATACCAAACATTGTCCGTGATGCCGCATCAATACCACGCAACCCACCAACCAATGAAACACGATTCATATACAAATCCAATATCTGGTTTTTAGAAAAACGATTTTCCAGCCAATATGATAAAATTAGTTCTTGGACCTTGCGGGAAATCTTTTTTTCACGGGACAAAAATATGTTCTTGGCCGTCTGTTGGGTAATGGTCGAACCACCAGACGCCATACGACCATGTGCCAAATTCGAAAATACTGCACGGGTAATCCCACGAACATCAATAGGACCGTGGTCAAAAAATCGTCTGTCTTCGATTGCAATAATTGCCTGCCATACGTGGGGTGGTAATGTGTCAACCGATACAGGCGAACCCATTATGCGATTGGCACTGCGAATTTCATTCCCGTCCCTATCCAAAAATACAATCGCAGCCGGCCGCGTTTCGTGTAAAATATAGTCCAAAGATGGCATGCGCATGTAGATAAAACCAACATACCCAAATATGCCAATACCACACAGTAAACATATATTAAAACACCATACAAAAATACGCCGCCAAATTGTTGATTTGGTTTTGTCGGTTGTCCCTTTGTTTGTGTTGCGTTTTGGTGTCTGCCCTTTCATAATATTCAGTATTTTATCATAAACAACTTGCGTTTTGCACAACTTTATATTTATAATCCGATTCAGGAATAAAAGGATACGAGAATATGAAATTACCAGCAATTATCTTGGCAACAACACTGATGACAATACCCGCATTTGCCAGTTCCTATGGTTTTTCCGACAATTATGAATACACCGATACCGGTGGCAATCAAACGCGTGATAACTATGTCGGATTTCGTATTCATAAAAATGAAAATATCGCATTTAAATACCGTGTCCACGGGGCAGAAACAACAACTGTTCGCAAAGATAACTGGGGTTTCGGGTTGCTGATTGGCAACAAACTTAGCGATTTTGCAAAAATCGAATTCGAAACAATGTACACAGGGGTACAACAAAACAGATATAATGCAAATTTTGACTTTGATGTATGGGCAAATATGCTGAATTTCTATCTGTTCAATGAATACGCAGGTGCAATTTCCCCATATGTAGGATTGGGGATTGGGTTTGCAACAATCTGGGGCGATGTTGATACACCTTATGCACATATGACGGATTCTGTGTTCGACCTGTCGTACAGTGCGATGATTGGGGTAAACTTTGCATTAAATGACCGTATTGACCTGAACCTGGGGGTAAAATATCAGTACTTTGGCGAGGTTGAACATGAATTGCACAACGCAGAACATGCAATCACCGACGCCAGTTCAACCGAATTCTTTTTCGGGGCAGTGTATAAATTTGGTTTGTAATCGGATTCTTTTTCCGTTGAGTTATTCTTTTTAGTTTTCTATAATTCGGGTATGAAAAACGTACCCGATTTATTTATTTTATCCGAACATGCAGATTTGCTGAAAAAACTAAAGGCATGGGATATCGCATACCATCAAAACGATGCACCAATCGTTGATGATGCAACATATGATGCTGTAAAAAAACGTGCGTTGGAAATCGAAAAAACATATCCGGAATTGGCAAAGTCGGGGGCTTCAACACATGTCGGGGCCGCAGTCTTGAACAAGTTTAAATCCTATCCGCACAGTGTGCCTATGCTGTCTATTTCAGACGTATTCAACAGGGACGAAGTCGCAGACTGGTTCGATAAATTATCCAGTAAAAACGTATACATAGAATTGAAAGTTGATGGAGTTTCTTATGCGGCACGATATGAAAATGGTGTACTGGTTCGGGGACTGACCAGGGGCAGTGGTGTACAAGGTGAAGACATTACAGAAAACCTGAAAACCATCCCAGATATCCCACAAAGACTGAGTGGTAATTTCCCACCCGTGGTCGAAGTGCGGGGCGAAGTATATATGACACGCAATGACTTTGTTACATTGAACGCTGAATCAGAAAAACAATTCGCAAATCCACGAAATGCCGCAGCAGGTTCACTGCGTCAGTTGAACCCAGCAGTCACCGCCGCACGAAAACTGAGTGCATTCGCATATACCTATGGCGAAATATCAAATCGTACATTTGCAAAACAGTCTGAATACTTTGATGTGCTGGAATCATGGGGTTTTAAGACCACAAAAAAATGGGCACACCACGCATCCAACCTGGATGAAATCCAGACGGTTTATGATGATACTATGCTGATACGCGATAAAATACCGTTTGATATTGATGGACTGGTCATCAAGGTTAACGATATCGCAGTCCAAGAAAAAATGGGCAGCCGTGCAAACAGCCCACGGTGGGAAGTTGCATATAAATTCCCCGCTGCACGGGCAATAACAACACTGAACGATATTACAATCCAGGTTGGGCGGACAGGCGTTCTGACACCGGTCGCAGAACTGGAACCTGTTAATATCGGTGGGGTGGTAGTGTCACGTGCCACACTGCATAACGCAGACGAAATTAAACGATTAAATGTACGAATTGGCGATAAAGTCATTGTTCAGCGTGCAGGTGATGTTATACCACAAATTGTCGGCGTGGCACAACCCGCACCAAATACAACAGATTACCTGTTCCCGACAACCTGCCCCGTATGCGGTGGAAACGTTATCCAAGAATCAGGCATGGTTGCACGCAGATGTATAAATACCCTGGGATGCCCAGCACAGTTGGTCGGTGAACTGGAACATTTTGTATCACGCAAGGGGTTCGATATTGATGGACTGGGGACAAAACAGCTGGAAAACTTTGTTGGACGCGGATGGATAAAAACACCGGCGGATATTTTTACGCTGATTGCAAATCACGGTGATGAAATTCGGCAACTGGATGGTTTTGGCGATAAATCTGTTGCCAATCTGGATATGGCAATTGAAAACGCACGAAATATAGAACTGCACAGATTATTATTCGCGATTGGTATTCCCGAAATCGGGGTTGTGACGGCCAAGACACTGGCCCGTGCATTTGGGACACTGGACGAAGTACGAACGGCACCGGCGTGGAAGCTGAAAAATATCGACGGAATCGGCGATGTAATGGCTGACGAAATTGTGTCTTTCTTTGCAGATGAACATAACGCAAATGCACTGAATAAACTGTTGGAACAAATAAATGTTAAAAAGGCAAACACAATGCCCGTTCCCAAAACAGATGGACCATTGGCGGGGAAAAAAGTCGTTCTGACGGGTACATTGGCAAACTTTACACGTGATGCAGCCAAAGAAATTCTGGAACGGATGGGTGCAGTCGTAACAGGCAGCGTATCCGCAAAAACAGATATCGTCCTGGCCGGGACAGATGCCGGCAGCAAACTGACCAAGGCCGAACAACTGGGGATTACAATCTGGGGCGAAGATGATTTTAATCGTGCAATTGCCACAGAATAACCCATACGATTTTCATGTGTTTTTTTGTTTAAGAAAATATGTCTGTTGCCCCTTGAAATCTTTTTTTGCATAACTATATCGTGGTTAAGCAAAAAATCTAAGGAGTGTAAATTATGGGAAAAGTTATTGGTATTGACCTGGGGACGACTAATTCAGCCATGGCTTTCATGGATGGAACAGACCCAAAGATTATCGAAAACGCCGAAGGACAACGTACCACACCATCTGTGGTCGCACTGACATCCGCAGGCGAACAACTGGTCGGGATTACCGCAAAAAACCAGGCGGTGACAAACCCGGAAAATACAATTTATGAAATTAAACGTTTAATGGGGTTGCGTTTCGACAGCCCTGCTGTCAAAGAAATTGCCGCACGTGTGCCATATAAAATCGTGGCGGGCGATAATGGTGATGCATGGGTGGAAATGGACGGTAAAAAATATGCACCATCACAGATTTCTGCAATGATTTTGGCAAAATTAAAAAAAGATGCAGAATCCTATTTGGGCGAAACTGTGACAGATGCAGTTATTACTGTGCCTGCATACTTTAACGATTCACAACGTCAGGCGACAAAGGACGCAGGACGTATCGCAGGACTGAACGTGCTGCGTATCGTTAATGAACCAACCGCAGCCGCATTGGCATACGGTTTGGACAAAGGCAAAGACGGGGTTATCGCTGTCTATGACCTGGGGGGTGGTACGTTTGACGTGTCCATTCTGGAAATTATTGATGGCGTGTTCGAAGTAAAATCAACAAACGGTGATACGGCATTGGGTGGTTCAGACTTTGATGCACGTATCTTGGAACATCTGATTGCAGAATTCAAAGCACAATCTGGTATCGACCTGTCAGGTGATAAACTGGCACTGCAACGTCTGAAAGAAGCAGCAGAAAAGGCAAAAATTGAACTGTCGTCAAAAACCAGCACAGACATCAATCTGCCGTTCTTGACCGCGGACGCGACGGGGCCAAAGCACTTTAACACAACGTTGACACGTGCAAAGCTGGAATCGTTGGTGGCAGACCTGATTGAACGTACAATCGAACCATGCAAAAAGGCACTGAAGGATGCAGGTCTGGAAAAATCACAGATTAACGAAGTTATCTTGGTCGGTGGTCAGACACGTATGCCAAAGGTCGCAGAAACAGTCAAAGAATTCTTTGGCCGTGAACCACACAAGGGGGTTAACCCAGACGAAGTTGTCGGTATGGGGGCAGCAATCCAGGGTGGCGTTCTGAAAGGCGATGTAAAAGATGTCCTGTTGTTGGACGTGACACCGTTGTCGCTGGGTATCGAAACACTGGGCGGGGTTTTCACACGTCTGATTGACCGTAATACCACAATCCCAACGAAAAAATCACAGGTGTTCAGTACCGCTGAAGATAATCAATCGGCTGTAACAATCCGTGTATTCCAGGGTGAACGTGATATGGCCGCTGATAATAAACTGTTGGGACAGTTTAATCTGGAAGGAATTGCACCTGCCCCACGCGGTATGCCACAAATCGAAGTCTCGTTCGATATTGACGCAAACGGTATCGTTCATGTGTCCGCAAAAGACAAGGGAACAGGTAAAGAACAGGCCATTTCAATCAAGTCTGATGGTGGTTTAAGTGAAGACGAAATCAAACGCATGGTTGATGAAGCCGCTGCAAATGCCGAAGCAGACAAAAAGAAACGTGAACTGGCCGAGGCAAAAAATGCCGCAGAAACCGCAGTCTTTGCAATTGAAAAGGCACTGAAAGAACATGGCGATAAAATCAGCGAAGACGAAAAAAAGGCAATCGAAGATGCCAAAAAAGAATTGGCAGACGAAGTAGCCAAGGCAGATGCCACAGTAGAATCACTGAAGGCAAAAACAGATGCACTGAACGATAAAGCCATGAAGCTGGGCGAAGCGGTTTATAAAGCACAGCAGGCCGAACAGCAAAACGCAGGTGCCGATGAAAAGAAAAATGAAGACGGCACAGTCGATGCAGATTTTTCCGAAAAGAAATAATCTGGATTGATACCAACAAATTACCCCGCCATCTGGCGGGGTGATTTTGTGCATTTATTCGATATCTTTATTTTATTTCGCCAATGTAAATACCCATATCCCTGGCAACCGACAATAACGGTTCATCTGGGGTAATGTATGCGTTCGATGTTAACAGTTCTGGTATGTGTGGATCAGATATACATTCGCCAGACGCAACAAAGTCAGACAAACCAACCGTATGCACATCGCCACATTCCAAAGCAGTCATAACATACGTTTCACCATTTTCAATCGCATTTAATGCACAATCCGCAAAGCGTGTCGCCAATATGCGATCGGATGCGGTTGTGTCCCCTGCCCGCTGGATATGTTCAGGAAATGCAGTACGGTTTGTTATGCCGGCGGCATTTAATTTCCGCGATATCATATCCGCCGGTCGTCCAGAATGACCACGCAGGGTGATGCCTTCGGATACCATGATAATGCCATAGTCTGTATCTGCATCTGATATGCGTTTTACCAAATCGTCAATATTAAACCTGATTTCAGGCATCAATATCGCAGATGCACCAGACGCAATACCTGCATGCAATGCCAGATATCCACAATCACGTCCCATCGCCTGGACCACAAACCAGCGATGATGACTGCGGGCGGTTAACAACAACTGGTCACAAAACTGAGTCAATTGCTGAACCGCTGTGTCAAAGCCGATTGTGCGTTCGGTTAATGGCATATCCATGTCAATCGTCTTGGGAATACAAATTAACTGAACATCACGATATGTGCCACGGTTCGCCCATGCCAAAGACAAACTGCCGTTGCCGCCAATTAAAATCAGTGCATCTAATGCCAATTCCTGCAACGATTTGTGCAGCCGTTTGTTAAACGATGCAATCCTGCCCGTTTCGGCGGCAGTTTCAAAATTTAATGCATCGGCACGACCGTTGTGTAAAAAACTGCCCGCAAGACGCGCATTTTCAATCGGCAACATCATATCATCCAGACGAATTACCGCCGGCGGATTTACATATAACCCGTCCGTGCCATCCAATATTCCCCAAACCTGCCATTTGCGTTGACGCGCACCCTGGATAATGCGATGAATAGCCGTGTTTAACCCACTGCAATCGCCACCAGTTGTCATAATTCCTATCTTTTTCATCTTTGTCCCCATCTGTCGATGCCAGTATAACACAATTCCGTTGACAAAGAAATATATTTTGGAATAATTTGCCTAGATTTATTACAGACCAGGGTTTTCAGGAGTAAATAATATGTCAAAACACAGCAAAAATAATATGGGTAAAACTAAACGTTCAACAGACGATTTAATAGACGAAGCAATCGCACAACAAAATGACTGGCAGGAAAATAGACGCGAATATACTCGTGGATTCCTGAAATCGCTGAATATGTTCGCAAAAAAGTCGCAAAAAAATACCGAAAATACACAAACAGACAAACCAAACGTTAACTCAACGGATAAACGCAAGACCAGATTGCGTGCGTACTGGTTCCCGATTTTATGTGCATTTGTCGTTATCTGTATTGCAATTTGGGTCGCATTTGTTCGAACACCACAACCATCGCGGGTGGTCGTTGTGCCAAACCTGGCAGAACCAATTGTCCAACCCGTTAAGCAAAAAAAACAGGATATTGTTGTGCCCGAGTTTGATATCGTTCGTGTCCAAAATGACGGGAATATCTTAATCGCAGGTCGATGGTTGGAAAATCGCGGACTGTCCATTATGGTCAATAACAAGATTATCGCAACCGAACAAACAAACGAATATGGCGAATTTGTTTATGTCACAATGAACCCTTGGAAACCGGGAAACTATACAATCGCACTGGTCGGGGCCGAGCCAGAAGTTAAATCCGCAGACAAAGTCTTTGTGTATATCTCGGACGCAGGTGCGGCAAATTCTGTGTCACTGTTGATGACCAAAGATGGCAGTACATTATTACAGGCACCCGCAATGCTGACAGATGGCGATTTGCGTGTGTCAAAAATTGACTATTTAAATACCGGGCGTGTCGTTGTTACCGGCGATGCAATGCCACGGTTGCGCGTATCATTGGCGTTGGATGGAAAATACCTGGGATTCGCACGCGTGTCAGACCATAAACATTTTGGTTTGGGGGCGGATGTTGGCGAACTGGAAACCGGACGTGAATATGAACTGGCGGTGCGACTGCACGATGGTGATGGACGCACAGTTGCAACCGTTATGCATAAATTCACAATGCCAGAAATGACCGGTGATGACGATACATACTATACCGTTCGCCGCGGAGACTGTCTGTGGATTATTGCACGAAACTTTTTACGCCGCGGAATATTGTTCAGCATTATCGCAGAACGAAATAATATAACAAATCCAGATTTGATTTTCCCAAAACAGGAACTGCAAATCCCAGTTGGGGGAAATTAATAAATGAAACCAGAAGATATACAAGAACTGTTGTCGTCCATAGATTTGTGTGCAAATAAACTGGACAGAACACATGTTAAGCAACTGTATAATATGGCAGCAGAAATCGCAGCAGGCGTTCATCGGGATATCATGTGGAACCCACATAAAATACTGGATATGTTGAACCAAAATGTCCAGGCATTGGGAAAACGGCATATCAAAAAACTGTATCGTATCGCTATTACCTATGATTTAAAACCAAAATGCTATGCGTGCAATCAGCCAATTTTGAATATCCGGGACTTTTCATGGGACCATCTGCAACCAAAATGCGACGGCGGTGTGGACGATATGAAAAATCTGTACCCTATGCACAAAACATGCAACGAACAAAAAGGTGCACAGATTTTTGCAAACCTGTTTGATGTCCAATATGCTATTATCATTGTCCCACAGGTAATCGTGGTGAAACCAAAAGATAAAGAAAAATATCGCAAAGCAAAATATCTGAAAAATTGCAAAATCGAAAATAAAAAATCCAGGAAACGATAATATGAATTCTGATAAAATCGGATTCGCAATTAAAAATACCAATTGGTGTAATTTGAATTGCGTACACTGTTGTGAATGCAGCGGACCAAATGTAGTGCCAAATATTATGCCGCTGAACAAAGTAGAAAAATATATCACAGATTTTAATGCCGTGAAATACCCAAAGTGGGAATATGTCGTTTTCACAGGGGGAGAAGCAATGGCACCCTATTTCCATAATCAGAATACATATATTCCATCATGTCTGGATATCGCAACGTCCTGTAATATGGTGCCAGTCGTTAAAACAAATGCAACATGGGGAACCGATGACCGTATGCGAAAACGAATCTTGAACGATTTTGCTGGTATGGCATACAAGCATCAAAAACTGATGTCCTTGGAAATGTCAATTGATGAATTCCATGATAATATGAACGGTATCGTAAATATCATAAGCGATGTTGTTCGCAGCACATATCTGGCCCCGGCGGTCAGATTGGCACTGGTCGGTCTGAATACAGTCGAATCATATATACGCTTTCTGCAGCTGGTCGATAAAATGAACGGACAGGGGTTGTTCACTGTTATAAATAACGGTGAACTGGATATAACTATACCAAACCTGCATCAGGTAAAGGTATTCTTTGATTTATGGGCAATGATTGCAAACGTGGGACGTGCAAAAAAGAATAATCTGGGGGTGTATAAACCAACCGGAAAACCCGAAATGTTCACAGGGCACTGTCTGCAAATCGATAATCACGATGTTGCCATACTGAATAATGTACACAGGGAAAAAATCCAAAACGAAAACCTGAGCCAGATTATAGAAAAACTGATTGCACGGACGAAATGATTTTTGTGTCTTTTTCCCCTGGACAAAGATATAATTATGCGATATTATCCATGTCGTTCATATGCGGGCGTGGTATAATGGCAGCACGTCAGCTTCCCAAGCTGAAGACGAGGGTTCGATTCCCTTCGCCCGCACCACACTTCGCGTTT
>JAFWZK010000007.1 GCA_017522445.1 Alphaproteobacteria bacterium | reverse complement strand
GTTCAAAGTTGTTTTTATTAATCAAAACAACTGCATTATCGTCAAAACGGATAATTGATCCATCTGGACGTTTTACTGGGAACTTTGTACGAACGATAATTGCACGCTGCACAGTACCTTTTTGAACTTTACCACGTGGAATGGCTTCTTTAATTGCGACAACAATTTTGTCGCCAACTGTTGCATAGCGGCGATGAGAACCACCCAACACCTTGATACACATTGCCTTGCGTGCACCACTGTTGTCTGCAACGGTCATAACTGTTTCATTTTGAATCATAACTTTAATCCTTTTCCTGCAGGCGGGGCAATCCCCCACCGCTTTGTTCTTGGGTTCCGACTGTCGCACATATTTCAATCCCGATTTGCGACCTCAAAGATCCCGTTTGATTATTCAGTCTACTACTTCTACTGCATCGTCTTTGGAAACACCAACGCGTCCCTTAACAACCCAAGACTTTGTCTTAGAGATTGGACGATGTTCTTCGATTGCAACGATTTCACCAACTTTGAATTCGTTGTTTTCATCGTGTGCTTTGTACTTTTTATTCTGCTTAACGAACTTGCCATACAGTGGATGACGGAAACGGCGTTCTACTTCTACAACGACTGTTTTGTCATTTGCTGTACTTACAACTGTTCCTTGCAGTATACGTCTTGGCATAACTTAAATCCCTTATGCTGTTGCTTAACCCACGGATTTCAGGTCATTTTTGACCACAACCCCATGGACTAAAACCTTGTTCTTACTTTACTGACCCCGTATATATTATCTAAAAAATTAGAAATATCAACAAAAATCAGCAATTTTATTATTTTTTTGCAGCGTTCAACTTGGTTTTTACACGTGCAATTTCACGACGGGTCTGACGCATAACATGTGTTTTTGGCATCTGACCTGCTGCATGTTGAAAGCGTTGATTCATTTGTTCTTTTTTCAAATCAGTCAATTTGCTTTCCAATGCTTCCATCGTCAATTCTGTTTCAACTTTTTTTTCTGCCATTTTTAGCTACCTTTTTTTGCCTTGTCCCGGGGCAAATCCCCGGGATTTGCATTTATTTTAGTTAACTTTACGTTCAACAACTTTTGTTTTCACTGGCAATTTTGCAGCCGCCAATGCGAACGCTTCGTATGCAACTTCTGGTTTCACACCATCCAGTTCGAACATGATACGACCTGGTTTTACACGGCAAATCCAGTATTCTACTGCACCTTTACCCTTACCCATACGAACTTCGGCTGGTTTTTTGGTAACAGGCACATCTGGGAAAATACGAATCCACAGTTTACCCATACGACGCATATGACGTGTGATTGCACGACGTGCGGCTTCTATTTGACGTGCTGTTACACGTTCTGGCGACATAGCTTTCAGTCCGAACGAACCGAATGCTAAATCACTGCCACCTTTCGCAACACCGTGAATACGGCCTTTGTGCTGTTTGCGAAACTTAGTTTTCTTTGGCATTAACATAATACAAACCTTTTATTTTCTAATAATTGCGTTAATTATTATTTGTGCTTTCTTTCGCTGGAACCGGCATATTCTGTCGGACGTGCCATTTCAGAAGCCAACTTGTCTTTATTAACAACATCGCCGGTATAAATCCAAACTTTTACACCGATAACACCGTATGTTGTTTTGGCCTGGATTGACGCATAGTCAATATCAGCACGCAAAGTATGCAGTGGGATACGACCTTCGCGGATTTGTTCACTGCGTGCGATTTCAGCACCATTCAGACGACCAGAACACATAACTTTGATACCCTGGGCACCTGCTTTCTGTGCGTTCTGCACAGCTTTTTTCATTGCACGTTTAAAGGAAACACGACCTTCGATTTGCTGTGCAATATTTTGCGCAACCAACTGCGCATTCAGGTCAGGACGGCGAACTTCGTAAATATTTACGACAACCTGGTCATTTTTAACCAGTTTCTTGATATCATTACGCAACGCTTCGATATCTGCACCGTTCTTACCAATAATCATACCTGGTTTCGAGGTATGAATAGTCACAACAACTTTTTTGGCAAAGCGTTCAATAACAACTTTGGCCAAACCAGCTTTTTTTAACTTTTTTTCAATAAACTTGCGAATTTTCAAATCTTCTGCCAATTTTGGTGCATATTCTTTTTTATTCGCAATCCAGCGAGAGTCAGTAATTTTATTAATAAACTCACGCAATGAAATTGGTGATACTTTCTGTCCCATTTTCTTTTTCCTTAGATTATACGGGGGGCGTTCTTGAAGTGTTTCCACTTTATTCAGGAACTTTCATTCCATACCGCCCCGCCATGACTTACCTTATTTTTTTGTTTCTTTTTTTGCAGTTTTCTTTTTTGACGGTGCAACCCCTGATTCCAAAACAATTGTCAGATTTGAAAAAGGTTTCAGAATTGGACGTGCACGGCCTTGTGGACCTGCCATGATGCGTTTCATTGTCAATGCTTTGCCGCACCAAATTTCTTTGACGAACAAAGTATCAACAGGCAACTTTTTATTATGTTCTGCATTTGCAACTGCAGACAACAAAGTCTTTAACACTTCACCTGCAACACGTTTTTTTGAAAACTTCAAGACATCAACTGCACGATCTACTGGCAAACCACGAACCATATCGCATACCAGGTTCAACTTCTGATGGCTAACGCGGATCATTTTGTTGAATGCACGTACTTGATTTTCTTTAATTCCATATCTTTCTGTCATAACTTACCACCCTATATTATTTTTTGCCTGCGGCTGCTTTTTTGTTTGCTGCATGACCTTTAAAGGTACGAGTTGGTGCAAATTCACCCAATTTATGACCAATCATATCTTCTACGATTGACACAGGGATAAACTTGTTACCATTATGTACTTCAAATGTCAGCCCCACCATTGGTGGCACAATTGTGCTGCCACGGGACCAGGTTTTAATTGGTTTACGGTCATCTTTTTCAATTGCCGCTGCTGTTTTCTTCAAGACAGACGGATGAACATAAGGACCTTTCCATACTGAACGAGACATCATTTACTCCGTTTTTTACTTATTATTTCTTTTTCGCCAAATGTCTGCTGCGGATAATCATCCGTGCAGTACGTTTATTGCTACGGGTACGATATCCCTTGGCTGGGATACCAGTACGTGATACCGGTTCGTGGCCCTTAGAATGACCATTACCACCACCCATTGGGTGATCTACTGGGTTCATTGCCATACCGCGTACAGATGGGCGGATACCCAACCAACGTGCACGACCTGCTTTACCCAGGTTGACATTGCGCTGATCTGGATTAGACACACTGCCAACTGTTGCCAAGCAATCGGAATGAACTTTACGCAACTCGCCACTGTTCATTTTAATCTGTGCATAAACGCCATCTTTACCCATCAACTGTGCATAGCAACCTGCACTGCGTGCCAATTGACCACCTGCACCTGGTTTTAATTCGACGTTATGAACGATTGTACCGATTGGCATATTTTTCAATGGCATTGTATTACCTGGCTTAATATCTGCATACTGTGCCGAGATAACAACATCACCCACCTTTAAATCGCGTGGTGCCAATATATAAGAACGTACACCATCTGTATATTCAATTAACGCAATAAATGCTGTACGGTTTGGATCGTATTCCAGACGAACAACTGTTGCTGGAACATCTAATTTTTTACGTTTAAAGTCAATCAAACGATATTTACGTTTATGACCACCACCTTGGTGCATAACTGTTACATGACCAAAGTTATTACGTCCACCTTTGGACTTTAAACCAACTGTTAATGCCTTTTCTGGGGCACCACGATGCAGTTCACTGCGGTCAACCTGGGTCAAACCACGTGTACCTGGTGTTGTTGGCTTATAATGTTTCAATGCCATTTTTTTATCCTTTTTTATACCCTGACACTAGCATCCATGTATACTGGGTTCTCTGCCAGGGCCATTTATTATACTATATATTTGCTGACAAATCCAGTTTTGCATCTGCCGGCAAAGATACATACGCTTTTTTTACAGTACGTTGAGTACCTGTACCACGACCACGGAAAGTCTTCACCTTGCCTTTTACGACAACGATGTTAACTTTTGTTGGTTTAACACCATAGATTGCCTGCACTGCACGTGCGACATCTTCTTTGGTCGCGTCTGCTGCAACTTCGAATGCAACACCGTTGTTTTCGGACAGCTGCGCAGCTTTTTCCGAGATAATCGGACGACGCAGTATATCATAAATACCGGCGGTCGCAACGATTTTTTTCTCTGCACTTACTTTTTTTTCTGCCATTTTGCTTACCTTCAATTCTGTTAAGATTACGCCAATCTTGCTTCGATTGATTTGACTGCATCTGCTGTCAAAACCAATTTTTCATGGTTCAAGATATCCAAAACGTTCAATCCGATTGTCGGCAACACATCGACATTTGCGATATTTGCCACAGATTTTTTAAAGTTTTCATCCAATTCTGTTGCACCAACGAACAAAGCAGATGCGATATTCAACTTTTTCAGCTGTTTTGCAAATGCATTTGTTTTTGCAGATTCCAATTTTTCAGAATCGATAACAACTAAACTGCCATCTTTTACCTTAGAAGACAAAGCCATTTTCAAGCCCAAGCTGCGAATCTTCTTTGGCAAATCAATGCTGTGGTCACGAACAACTGGTCCATGAACAACACCACCGCCACGCATATGAACGTTATATCTTTCACCCTGACGTGCATTTCCTGTTTTCTTTTGTTTAAAGGCCTTTTTACCACTGCCCTGAACATCGGACACAGTTTTTACTGCATGCGTACCTGCACGTGATTTTGCACGTTGCCATGTAACAACACGATGCAAGATATCTGCACGTGGTTCCAAACCAAAGATGCTTTCAATCAGTTCAACTGAACCGACTTTTTTTCCATCGAAATTAATAATATCTAATTGCATTTTAATTACCTCACTCTTGCTGTTAACCAATTATTCTGCAACAGCTGCTGTTTCGGTTGCTGTTTCAGTTTCAACTGCGTCTGCTTTTTTTGCGACTGTTGGAACTGGCAAATCTTTGTGTTCTTTTTTGATTGCATCAGTCACCAGAACAAATGTACCATTTGCACCTGGAACTGCACCCTCTACGAATATCAGGTTTTCTGCTTCATCTGTACCGAACACTTTCAAGTTCTGAACTGTGACTGTTTCATTACCCATCTGTCCAGCCATTTTTTTACCTTTCAGAACGCGGCCTGGCCACTCACGCATACCAGTACCACCGATGGAACGATGTGCCTTTAAAACACCATGGGTTGCTTCTTTACCGCCAAAGTTATGACGTTTCATCGCACCTTGGAAACCTTTACCTTTACTTGTTGCTTGGACGTCAACAAATTGACCGGCGACAAAATGAGATGCCACCAATTGTGTCCCTGCTGGGATAACACAATCATCCGATACACGGAATTCTACAACCTTGCGATATGGCTTAACGCCTGCTTTTTCGGCTGCAACCAATTGTGGTTTTGCTACATGTTTTGCTTTGGCTTCACGCAATCCAAGAATGTTTGCGACATAACCGTTTTTTTCCTGCGTGCGATTTCCAATAACGGTGCAATCACCCACAGCCAAAACTGTTACAGGATG
>JAFWZK010000006.1 GCA_017522445.1 Alphaproteobacteria bacterium | reverse complement strand
TTCGCTGACCAGTCGCGATACAGATATCGACAGTCATTCTGTGTTTGTATATGGTCAATATAAACCAGCGGCATGGTATGTTAATGCAATGCTGAATTATACAATGTCAGACTATACAGAAACTGGTGATGCACTGGGAATGGCGGTGTCTGCCGACTATAAAACAAATGCATTTGGTGGTCAAATCGCAGCAGGATATGACTTTGAAGGCGGTATTACACCAGAATTTGCTGTACGCTATCTGCATATCAACAGTGCTGATTATACCAACAGCATTGGTATCAAGAACGAGCTGGATTCAGCAGACTACTTAACAGCAGTGTTGGGAACAAAGTATGGACTGGACTTTGAAACAGATAATGGTTTGATGTTGCGTCCAGAAGTTCGCTATGCAGTTAAATATGATATGATTTCTGATAAATCATCTGCGACTGTTGCAATGCCAGGTGTGTCAGCATATACACTTAGCGGTGAAAGATTGTCGCGTGTTGGTGCTGAATTCGGAATGGGACTGACAATGAAGTATAATGAATTGGATGTGTCATTAAGCTATGACATCGAAGTTCGTGAAGATTATACTTCCCAAACCGGTATGCTGAAGGCAAGATACAACTTTTAATTGTATAAAAAGTTGTTGATTTCCCGCCCAATAAGGGCGGGATTTTTTGTTGGGAATATGTGTGTTAAAATATTTATGTTGATAATAAAAATAAATGTGCTATGAATAAATGCAACCAGATTGAGAAAAATCAAGTGAAGGAGATATCATGTCCAATACAAAACATTTGGCGGATTTGTTGAAAGTCTGCAGTATTTTGCCAGCCCTGGCGATTATGCCCGCAATGGCGGCAGAATATACTTCCACTGATATAGAAAAATATCCCTATACCGTAAAGGCGGGGGATTCTTTGGTGGTTACACAGGGATACTCGAATGCAGAAAATGGGGTTTTTCATAATAATGGAAACCTGATAATAAGCGATGGTCTGGTTTTTTCCGAGAATAATACAGATGGTTATGGTGCAACTGTCTATATATTCAATAAAAATGCAACCTATACGAAAATAGGGAATAATGTTGTATTTTCTGGTGGTACTTCGTTAAAAGGGACTTCGCCTGATTATGATGGGATGGCTGGTGCCATTTATACCTGGTCTGATGGCGGTAAAGACGGGGCAAGTGGTGCAAATGTTTTCGAAATGGGCGATAATGTTGTTTTTCGTGGTAATTCGGCCGTTGATGGTGGTGCAATATATACCTATGGTTATAATACGATAACAATTGGTGACGGTTTGATTGTAGAAAATAATTTTTCTGCGTATGGAAATGCTGCAATCGTGTTAAACGGTTATGATTCTTTTTACGGTAATGATTTTATCAATACGATGGATGTTGGAAAAAATGCCACTTTTAAAAATAACACCGCGTTTCTAAGGGGTGGTGCAGTCTATATTGGTGGCAGTGCAAATGATAGAGCCACTTTTGATGATGGTGCATATTTTGTTGGAAACGCTTCTTCGTTTGGTGGGGCGGTTTCTGGATTTGGTACGTTTGAATTCGGTGATGTGTCGTTTGAATCAAATCTGTCGTATAATGCGTGGGAACATTTTATCAAAGATTGGGAATGGGGGGACAGCTATAAAAAAAATGGCGGTAATGGTGGTGCCATCCTTAACAGCGGTGAATTCGTCATAGCAGGTGATGCATCCTTTACGAATAATTATGCAGAAGGCCTGGGTGGGGCAATCTATAATAATGGAAATCTTACCTTTGATGGAAATGTTGTATTTTCTGGTAATAAAGACAAGGTGACTGTCGCA
Organism: Alphaproteobacteria bacterium; assembly: GCA_017522445.1. Taxonomy (GTDB): domain Bacteria; phylum Pseudomonadota; class Alphaproteobacteria; order Rs-D84; family Rs-D84; genus Enterousia. Next base: position 10,915 of record JAFWZK010000006.1, on the reverse strand, counting down.
ATTGTCGAAGATGAAAAAAGCTTGAATGGTTTTGTGCTGGGTGGGGTGTCTGATGGAAAGCCAAATGATATCCATAATATCGGAACTTTGGATATTGCGTCTGGGACAACTGTGCTGGATGGTGGTATTACCGGTGATGGTACATTGAATATTGCCCAGGGGGCGGTGCTGGATATCGGTACAACACTGGTGGAACAGGGTACAATTAACCTGGATGGAACCGTGGTTGCGTCACTGTTGAATGATTCTGCACGTGGTGGTTCGTATGGTCGTCTGATTGGTGATATCACAGTCGGTGAAAATGCAGGGTTTGAACTGAAGGTCGGTGCCGTTGGAACCTATAATGTTTGGGGAAATGCGACGGTTGATGAAGACAAAATTACTGTTGGTGATATCTATGAAATTGCAGGTGTTGATGCCAATGGTGTCAAAATCATAACCAAATCTGTGGATGCAATTGCACAGACCAAGGGTATATCTGTCCAGGCGGCAGGTACCGTTGCAGGTCTGGCAAATGCCACAGACAGTAAAGCACACAGGGTATCACTGGTGTTGCAGGAACTGATGAACAGTGGTGATGTTGAGTCGCTGGAACAGGAAACCGCAAAACTGAATCCAACAGATAAGCCAGTGGCCCAGGCCGCAGCCGCATCTGTTCAGAACCAAGTTCTGTCATTGGCGGCAGGACGTATGGCGGGCGGAGTATCTGTGGGTCGTGCCGGTGGTGATGAAATACCACAGGAAAATGGATTCTGGATGCAGGGACTGTTTAATAAATCTAAACTGGCCGGCGAATTCCATGGGTATACACGCGGAGTCGCATTGGGTGCAGATACACTGATTGACAGAAAATGGACAATTGGTGGTGGGTTGGCATTTAATAATTCCGATATTCATACTGATGGCCGTGGACATACAGATATTGACAGCAAGACACTGTTCCTGTATGGCCAATATAAACCGGCACAGTGGTTTGTTAACGGTACATTGACATATAATATGGCCGAATACACCGAATCAATGACCATCGCAGGGGCACCGTATTCTGTTGAATATGATGTTGATGCGTATGGTGCACAGTTCATGGGTGGATATGATTTCGCAACAGGTATCACAACCGAAGCAGGTTTGCGTTATCTGCATGTTGCCCAGGATGGATACTTTAACGGATTGAATGACGTTTCAGAATCTGATACTGATTTCCTGAGCGGGGTTGCAGGTCTGAAATATGCGTTTGCAATCGAAAACGACTGGGCAATCCAGTTGCGTCCAGAACTGCGTGCGGCAATGACATATGACTTTATCAGTGATGATGCAGCGGCAACGGTTGTTATGCCAGGTGTTGCATCCTATCAAGTCAGTGGCGAACGTTTAAGCCGCATTGGTGGTGAATTCGGTATCGGATTGACCGCACTGTACAAGGGCATGGAATTATCAGTGATGTATGACCTGGATTTGCACAAGGATTATACATCTCAGACTGGGATGATAAAATTCCGTACCCAGTTCTAAATAAAATCTAATGGTGCATCTATGGGCGGGGGCGACATCTCATGTAGCGTTTGTACACTACGATGTCGCCCCCATCCCATATCTGTACCATTATCTTTTATTTAACGCATCTGCGGGCGGTTCCGACAACTCATGTAGCGTTTGTACACTACGTTGTCGGAACCGTTCCGCATCTAAATCATTCTAATTTATTTTAAAAAGGCCAATTCATCTGCGGGCGGTGCGACAACCGCATGTAGCGTTTGTACACTACGATGTCGCCCCCATCCCATATCTGTACCATTATCTTTTATTTAACGCATCTGACGGGCGGTGCGGCAACTTATGCGGTGTTTGTACACTACGTTGTCGGAACCGTTCCGCATCTAAATCATTCTAATTTATTTTAAAAAGGCCAATTCATCTGACGGGCGGTGCGGCAACCGCATGTAGCATTTGTACACTATGTTGTCGGCCCCGCCTGTGTATGAATCATGTTGGTTGTTTTTTCTTGTTGAATGATTGACTTTGTGATACAATTTGTCCCATATATAGGGGGAAGTCTTTGCGGGCGGTATCGTTGTTGTTATGTGTTGGAATGTTGGTGCCATCTGTGGCGATGGGGGCCGATTTGGCAATGGCAATGGATAATGTGCGTGCGGCATGTGCCGGGATTTCTAATGAATTGAATCATATGAAACAAATGGCGGGAATAAATACCGCCATAACTGGTGTAGGGACTGTCGCCGGTGGGGTGGCATTGGGAACCGGTATTGCCAAGGCAAAAACAGATAAACAGGTTGATAAATATCAAGATTTAATCGATGCATTAACCGCAGCGGGTGCAAAACAGGTTACAAGTATTGAAATGTTCTATGATACCTTTGCCGATGCGTTGGCAGAAACTGGTACGAAAAATGGAACAGAGTTTGCACGACAACTGAAAAATAAACAAAGTCAGTTGGAACAAAAATCAAAGAATCTGGGAAATTGGCGTACAGGGACAATGGCGGCGGCAACCGCAACAAATATTGCAGGGGTGGTAATTGCCAGTGAAAACAAGGTCAAAGGGGACTTGAAAACACAGGTTGATACATGTATCGCTGCGGTCAAAGTGTTAGAGCAGGTGCGGATGCAGGCATATGTCGCAAAATCAAATTCTGATGCAGAATTAAAACATGCCCAGGATATTGTAAATGCCTGTGCCGAATGGGAATACGTCAATCTGGATTCGATAAATAAAAAGTCATATGCTGCAACTGTGGCAAGTGGTGTTGGGGCGGGAACTGGATTGGCCGGAACAATTACATCTGCCAGTGCAAACTCGACAAAGGTACGCAAAGGTGATGCAGATAAAGAAAAAAAATTGAATACCACAGCAAATATCTTGGCCGGTGGAACAACCATCGCCAGTGGTGTTGCAACTGTGTTTAATGCAACACAAATTGCGGCCATAAAAAATGCGGTTCGCGTTGCAGAAAATTGCCAGGGGGTACTGGAATGAGAAAGCTTTTAACAGCATTGACTGTTTGTTTGATGTGTGGAAATGTTTTTGGAAACAGCGACCCAGATGTAATCGTTTATCAGGCGGGTGGTGAAACATATTTTGTGGCAGGAGATATTCTGGAACAATTAAAACGTGATGCACAGGATACCTGTTTGGAACATGTTATGGCCGAAGATAAAAAAGATGCACAAAAATCTGGTAAAACATATGACGACAGTAAAACCACAACAATCAGGTTCTATGAACTGTTGTTAAGTCAATGCAGACAAGAAGTTTCAAATCTGATTACAGATACCAAAAGGCGTGTGCCATGGTTGGTACAAAATGAAACAACAGGCGATATGATGCCAAATGATGATGTTGTGGCGGCATTTGTGGCGGGGGCCAAAAATAATAAACTGGTTAATACGACTGTGGATAAAGTCCTGGAAAAATATGATGCATGTCTGCTGTTGCGTCAGGATTTACAGGACAGGTTGGATAAGTATAATCTGACGCCAGGTGAGTTTTCTTATCGTATAGCTGCAGATATAAATTCCTGTATCCAGTCAATAGATGTTGTGGAAAAATTGGATGAAGGTGTGTGCCCATTAAGTCCAACCGTGTCAGACAGAAATGATATCGCAGGTATGGAAAATTTAAATGCAACATATTTGAATAAAAATCTGGTGTTCCCACAACGCCTAGATGTAAAGTCGGGACAAATCGCAATCTTTAATGGACGGGTGTTGGTGGTGTGCGATAATGGCCAGGCAGTGCAGGTGGTAAAGCCAGCGTTTTCAGGATATACAGAATGTCGTGATGCCAGATTCCAGGCGTATCCAAATGTAGGAACGTTGCCAGATGGTATTTATCTGGTGCAGCATGATGCCGTTAAAAAACGTAAAGATACAGAAAGTTGGGGCGGTTACCGGGTGCCACTGATTCCATCACAAGATACCAATACATTTGGACGGGCAAATTTTTATTTGCATGGTACCAGTAATGCAAACAAAGTTCGTTCGGGGGGATGTATCAGTCTGGGGGTACAGATTGAAGAGTTCATCGAATCGGACTGGTTTCAAAATAGTGCAAAAGATTTGATAATAATTGTGGATAAGTATAATTGAAAATCCCCCGAATGGGGGATTGCTTATGTGTTATTTTGCAACGATAACCATTGCAGTTCGCATGACTGTGTCGCCAAACATATAACCCGTTTGCATTTCTTCGACAATCGTGTTTGATTGTTTGTCAGGACATTCAACAACCTGGATTGCGTTGTGAAACATTGGGTTTAATGTTTCGCCAATCGATTCGATTTTTGTTATGCCAATCTGGGCAAAGGCAGATTCCAATGCACGGGCCATGGATTTGATGCCTTCGTCGTCTGGACTGTGCTTGGATGCGGCATCAACTGCATCCATTACAGGCAAGATTTTTTCAGCCACACTCATTGCACGATTGCGGGCGCGGGATTCCGCGTCTAGCATAGCACGTCGGCGGGTGTTTTCCAGTTCTGCCGCCAAACGCAAGTATTTATCATTTAATTCTGCCAGTTCGGTTTTTAATACATCTAATTCAGATGGTGTGTCGGATTCTTGACCAGGGTGAGTTGCTGTCGCATCGTCAACAGATACTGATTCGATTGCGATTTCTTTGTCTGTGTTTTTGTCGTTCATAATGTTTTCCATTTTTTTGCCACTATATAATTATTTCACACTGGTTATTATAGGTATGAAATCATCACTTTTCAAGGATGCGCCACCAACCAATACACCGTCTACGTGTGGAATAGACATAATTTCGGCAGCATTGTTGCCCTTGACCGAGGCACCATACAATACAGGTGTTCCAGCCAATCCCATATCCGAGAGAGTGTTCGCAATCAGTGTGTGGGCCTCGGCGATTTCAGATGGTGTTGGGGTCAGACCTGCACCAATCGCCCAGCGGGGCTCGTACGCGACAATAATATCGGTGTTGACATCAGACGGAATCGATTCGCGGACGCCAGATTCAATGACCGCCATTGTCTTGCCTGCCTGTTTTTCGTCCATGGTTTCGCCAACGCAGATAATTGGTATCAGCCCATTGGCCAGGGCCAAGGTCGCCTTTTGACGGACTGTGGAATTGGTGTCGCCGTGATATGCACGACATTCACTGTGGCCAATAATTGTATATTTTGCACCTGTTTCTGCAACCATTTGGGCAGATATTTCGCCGGTAAAAGCACCGTGGGTGTGGCAACTGATGTCCTGGGCACCAATGGATACAACGTCATTGCCGCCACACAGCATCGTATATGGTACACATAATATAATGCGGTTTGCTGTGTCCAGATTTGACAGTGTGCATAACATTTTAGTCAGGTCGGAACGTGTGCCGTTCATCTTCCAATTGCCAGCAATAATTTTCATTGAAATTTCCCTTTTTTTCATTGATTTTTTATGTTTCGATTTGCTATGGTATCGCAAAAGGGGAACAAATGCTAGAATATTTAAGAAATGCATCAGAAAAAACAATTGCCAAGGTTTTAATTTCTATTTTGGCTTTTTCTTTTGTTGGATGGGGGGTCGCTGATTGGATTTTTGGTGGCTCGGCCGGTGATAATACTTTGTTGACCGTTGGCGGAACCAAGGTATCTGCCCAGCAGTTTAATGTGGAAAAATCGCGCGAATTGGCCAAGATGACCAAGGAAGAACAACGCAAAGTCTATGCAGATATAGAAAGTCAAAATAAATTCGCACAACAGGTGTTGGCGGATATGATTACAGAACAGATGGTGGAAAACCGTGCCAATGACCTAGGGTTCGTTGTCAGCGATCATCGAATCGCACGTGAAATTCGTGAATTTCCCGAATTTCAGGAAAATGGCGAGTTTTCAACACTTGCATTTGATACTGTGCTGAATAATTCCGGTTATTCCGAAGCGCAATTTGCAGATATTCTGCGTGGCCAGGTGGCACGTTCAATGGTGCTGGGGGCGATGGCGGTTCCTGTGCCTGTGCCAGAATTCGCCAAGGTGGCCGCATACAATGCACGCTATGCAGAACGTGATATAGATTTTGCGACCGTTAAATATTCGGACTTTGATGTGGCGACACCAACAGAGGAACAATTGCAGGCGTTCTATGCACAGAATCAAAAGATTTTGCCAGAAACACGTGCGGTTTCTTATGTCTTGGTCCCGGCCGAAATGGCACAGCCAGATAAGTATGATGCAGGTTATGCAATCGCAGTCAAAGTGGAAGATGATATTATCGCAGGCGAAAAAATGGCCGATGCTGCGAAAAAGCACGGTGCCAAATATGTTCAATTGGATGCCTTTGCACGTGATAATCGGCCCGCTGATAAAATGATTACAGATGCGATGCTGGCACGTATCTTTGATATGGACCAAGGTTTGGAAAGTGAAATGATTGAAACCAAAGATGGTTTCATGTTCCTGATGGTTGATAAAATAAATCCAGAACATGCAGCCGACTTTAAGGATGTTCGGGCGTTCCTGGGGGACGAGTGGAAAAAAGATGAACAGAAAAAATTGGCCTATGTTCGTGCAAATGAATTGCTGGTTGACCTGAATGGCGGTGCGGATTTACAAAATAAAAAATCTGTCCGGGTTTCAAGAACCAGTGGTGCACCTGTTGATGTTTTGGTGGCCGCATTCAGCAATCCGGTTGGAACAAATACAATTGTGCCAGGAACAGATGCATTCTATGTTTTAAGTGTCGGGGGGATTACAGAACCAAAATCTGATTCGGCCAAAATGAAACATTTGTCCAAAGAACTGGAAAATATGGTACAGAAAAATGTCATGGATGATTATAATTCGTTCCTGCAACGTGAATACCCAGTAGAGGTGAACGAAAAAGTGTTTGATAAATTTTTCCAAGCTAAATGAAAAAAATCCGGCAATGCCGGATTTTTTTAACGTCTTTTTTGTTTTGACAGTAATGCTTTTATCTTGGTATGAAATTGCCCCACAATAATTATGCCGTCCACCAGATAATCAAGTGACGATGGGGCGTGTAAACGCTCGTGCTCGCGCTGTTCGGCCGCACGAAGTTTGGCGGCACTGTATTGCCTTAGCTGTTCTGTTGAGTTGTTTATTGTCATATCGCTTTCCCGTCTTTGTTGTTGCGTTTTATACTATTTCAGTTACTGCACGCAGGGCACCATCACGTGATAATTGTACTACACGAATCTTTTTTCGCATTTCGGCAATTAAATCGGTTCGGTTGTATGCAGGTTGAGTGTGCAGAATTCTGTCTGCAAATGCGGCATAGGCCGCATCGGCACTTTCTGCATGAATCGTTGTGTAAAAGTGATCGTGACCTGTTCCCAGCATTTCCCATAAAACAGATGCGTTGTCGGTCGATATTTCACCGCCAATAATAACATCAGGAGTCATGCGAACCACCAAATCCAACAGGCGGGCATAATTAAAGTCATTAGTCTGTTCCGTTCTGGACAGTACAAAATGTACACGATTTTGTTGGGGAACACGGATTTCACGTGCGTCTTCGACCGTTATGACACGGCTGTTTTGGTCAATCAGTGTCAGCATGTGATTTAAAAAAGTTGTCTTGCCTGTTGCGGTTGCACCAGAAATAATAATCGGACTGCCGTCATTTATGGCGGACATCAGACGGTCATATGGATCGTCTGGACGAATGTTTGTGCGTGGCTTTACACGTAATAACTGATGACCGCGTTTCAGGTGATAATTTTCAAAACTGGTATCTGGGGCACCGCCACCACGTATGTTTAATGCAACGCCACCTGTTATATCGCCTTCGTCATACTGGACGTTGGGACCCGCAATTGCACTGAAACGACGATTGCCGGGCAGGGTGGCATATACAACCGGTATGCCGTGTATCGGGTCAAATGGACGTTCGTAGATGTTTGCAACCGTATGAATTAAATCAACCAGGTATTGTTTGCTTAACACTTCGGCACGGTATGATACCCATGGAATGCGTGCACCGTGCAGACGAAGCCAAACCTCGCCCGCGTGATTTATGGCGATTTCTTCGACAAATGACGGGGTGTAAAACTCCGCCAATGGTTTTAACAAGGATTCCAGAACTATGTTTGACATCTTTTATGATTTTATCATAAATCCTGACTTGAATCAAAATGCTTTATTTGTTAAAATGAAAAAAAAGAGAGAACAATATGAAAAAGTCTTTTTTGTTTCTGATGATTGCTGTGTTGGGACTGACCGGATGTAACACTGGTAATGATGTGCCGTATAACGAGGCAGACTTTCAACAGGGGGGGGCGGATGCACCGCTGTATAACGAACGTACCAGTACTTTTATGCAATCTGATAACCAATATGCCAATATCGATTCGTATAAGCCAAAAACAGCGGCAGAAAAAGAACAGAACAGTAATCGATGGAATACATCACGTATGGAAACCAGATGGCAGGAATATCGTGGGACAATGGTGCGTGTGCAGATATTGCTGGGAAATACGGATGTGCGTGAAATGCGTCTGCGTTTAATGCAAAATGCAGATGGTATGGATATAAATGGGGATTCTCGTACTGTGTTGGCGGCGGTCGCAGACTTTGAAATGAAGCGTGTGTGCGGTCGTAATGCAGACAGCATCGTTATGGTCTATGACAGACCTTCCTTCGATGTTATGCGGCCTACGCCTTATTTCGACTATCGTATAGAGGCCGAAGGGGCAACAATGCGTGAATATGGTTTTAGATGCGTTTATAATAATTAACAAAACAAAGGAAAGAAAAATGAAAAAGTTAGTGTCTGTATTAGGTATTTGTGCAGCATTCGGTTTGACCGCATGCAACAGCGAACCTGTAGCGGAAAAAGGCGACAAGGTTATTATCAATTTTGCTGGGTTCTTGGATGGGGTTCAATTCCCAGGCGGAACAGCTGAAAACTTTCCATTGGAACTGGGCAGTGGCCAATTCGTGCCAGGGTTTGAAGACCAGGTTATCGGTATGACAGAAGGTGAAGAACGTGATATCAATATTACTTTCCCAGAACAGTATGTGCCAGAATTGGCGGGCAAATCAGTTGTGTTCAAAGTAAAACTGGTTGATATAGTGGAAGAATAATAAATATTGTCCCCCGGTTTCGGGGGATTTCTTTTACTGAAAAATGATACAACAAACGGGGCATTTGCCCCGTTTGTCTGTTTCATCGATTCGTTAATTGCAATTCGATGCGGCGATTTTTTTGCAGTGCGGCGGGGCTGTTGCCCAATTCAACCGGATGCATGTCACCAAAACCGCTGGGGACCAAACGACGTTTGGATACGCCTGCGTTCGCCAGCTCGTTGGCAACCGCCGTGGCACGCAATAACGATAATTCTGTGTTGTTTTTATAGCCATGGGTGCCGGCGATAACCTGTTTTTTGTCTGTGTGACCATCAATGCGAATAATCCAATTGATGTCGGTTGGAATCTTTTCTTCCATGTCTTTTATGACGTTCGCAATCAGGTGCAATTGCTTTTTACCTTCGGCGGATAGTTTGTATGAGCCGCTGGGGAATAAAATGTCGCTGTTGACAATAAAACGGTCGCCGTCAGCATGGATGCTGGTGCGGTCGCCCATTGCGATTTTTATTGCCTTGTAAAATTCTGATTGATATTGGGAAACGTCTTTTAATTCTGCCACCTTGTCAGCCAGGGCACGGTTTAAACGCGATGACATTTCAATGTATTTTATTTCCTGGGTCCTGGATTTTTCTTCGGCCGCGTCCAGTGCCGTCTGAAGTTGTGATAGTTGTTCTGATAAACGGGCACGCTGGATTTCCAAGTCGTCCTGTAATTGTTTGCGTTCACGTTCCAGTTCTGCGGTTTTTTCCTTGTCCAGGTTGGCCTGATTTAACTGTTGGGTCAGTTCTGCAACCATTTGCTGCATATCGTTGCCCTGGGCCTGCAGTTCCATGACTTTTGATTCGTATGCGTTAATCAGGTCTTCGATGCTGGCGTCGATTTCAGTTAATTCGTTGTTCAGGTCAATGTTGTTCTGTTCCAATTTTTCCAGTTCGTTGCGTGCCAAAATTAACAGACGTTTGGCCTCTTGCTCGTCTGCAATCATTTGCTGAATTGTTTGGGACTGTTCGGCGTTGGTCGCACGTAATTCTGCAACCGTTTTTGCCCCAGTTGTTTTGTTAAATACACTGGTCGTTGTCCATAAAAATACAAATACTATCAGCAAAAATATCAGAATAATAACCAAATTCGAAAACAGGTCTACGAATCCGGGCCATGCGTTTGTATGATTGCGGTAACGAATGTTTATCATGATAAGGTTCTCTCTCTTGCTGTGTGGGTTTGTTATTTGGTGTCTTGTTCCGATGGTTTTATCGGGGATAAAATGTCCGATATGGAAACCGTTGTTGCAGGATGTGTGTGGGCGGATAAATAATCTTGCAGTTCGTGGTAAATTGTGTTCTGGGCCGACTGTACCTGAAGTGCCAAAAAGCCAACAGTTAAACTGCCCCCCAGGCCAAGCAATGAACTGGTAAACGCGGTGGCCATGCCCGCCAATGGTCGGGTCAGGCCCGCTTGCATTGAATTAAGGACGTTTTCATCGGAAAAATTCAGACCACCAATCAGTTCCGCAAAGCCACCAACCGTTAATATTAATCCCCAAAATGTACCCAGTAATCCCAGAAATATCAAAGTGTTTGTGATATAGCGAACGGATTCGCGGGAATCTTCGAATCGCAATAGTATCATTTCCATCATACCATTCAGGGTGCTGGCCGAAATCTGGCGGGGGCGTGATGATAACATCTGGGCCACAGGACGCAGCAGGTGCGGCGGCAGAGCCAGCCGACGTTTGCCAGATGTATAACCGTGTAACCATTTGTATTCAGGTAATAACTGGAACATTTGGACAAAGCACAGACCAATACCGAACAGTGTGGTGCCAATAATAACCCCGTTTA
>JAFWZK010000005.1 GCA_017522445.1 Alphaproteobacteria bacterium | reverse complement strand
TGTACAGTCTGTTTTGATTGTACCACTGGCATACTTGGTATAATTACAGGTACCAACCGTGCAGCTGCCACAAGTATACGATGCACTGTTTGCAGGTTGGGAACATGCCAGCTGACTGCCCGATTTACTGAACGAACCATAACAAGAACTGGACGTTATATTACCGCCTGCTGATGATGGATATGAAGAACTGTACGAAGAGCATGTCTTTGCCACACCGCTGGCCAGGTAATAGTTTGCCGATGCGGATGTACAGGAAGCGTGTGTCTTGGTACAATTTGCTGGTGTACATGTGGTGTCGGTTGCACTGTAATAATCCTTGTACGTACATGTTCCAGGGGTGCATGCCGTTGTACTTTGTGCCGCACAACCGGTTGGCAAAGGTGGATTTAACTGCGACCCAGTATTGGTCAAAGACCGATAACAATAACCACTGGTGATATTGCCACCATCAGATTTAGGGTATGTGCTGCTGAATGACGAGCATGCAGGGCATGTTGTACCAGATACATAGTAATTTGCACTGGCGGTGACAGTCTTGGGTGTTTTGGTACAGGTTTCATTTGATGTGGTACCCGATGTTGAACCACTGGCATACTTTTTGTATGTTGTCCCGGCACACGAACATGCATTCCATGCCGTTACAGATGCACACCCCGATGGTGTCGAACCATTGTTTTGTGTACAACCACGTGTTATATTGGTATAGCACGAACCAGAACCAATTGAACCACCGTCAGATTTGGTATATGTCGAACTGTATGACGAGCATGCAGGACATGTTGTACCAGATACATAGTAATTTGCACTGGCCGTTACAGATTTGACTGTTTGTTGGCACGAAGCGTTGTTTGATGAACAGCCAGACTTTATCGTTCCATCCCCAGTACCGGCACTGTTTGAATATGCCACATAGTCACAGGCCGCAATCGAACATGTGTTGCATGACACACTTGCACAGCCCGATGGTTTGCTGCATGCAGTTTGTGACCCTGTCCAGGCACGTGATTTAGTATTGGAATAGCAATCAGTTATATCATCCGAGTAGAACCTCTCACTGTTTGGATAACCTGATGGACATGATTGGCATGTTCCGCCAGATCTGTAGTAGTTTGCTTGGCAATTTAAGGTTGAGACCGGAGTTGTACAGTCTGCTGGGTCACAATTTTGGGTAATTTTGCCGGCATAATTTTCATAGTACGTGCATGTTCCCGGTGTGCACCTGCCACATACGTACGATACGTAATTTGCAGGTTTTGGACACGGAATTTCCTGACCTGTTTTTGTAAATGCACCGACACAGTCATTTTTCCTTGCTGCCGCTGCCCCATCTCGATATCCAGATGGACATGTTGAACAACTGGATGCGCCAGCGGCACTGTATTCACCTGTACCGCATGGAGTGCATGATGTTGCCCCTGCGGCAGAATATGTTCCCGCACTGCATTTGACGCATGTGCCATTTGATAAATAATATCCCGCATTGCATGTAATGCTGATTGTTCCGCCAGAGCAGGTACCGGTGCTGGTGCGTGTCCACGAAGAACATCCAGAACATGACTCACCCGCAGATTGACAGCCACCATCTGTATAATTGCTGGCACAGGTATCGGTATATGTTTGTGTTGAACCGCTGTACGAACAGGTTCCGTTGTCGATACTACACGAAGAACGGGTACAGGATTCAGAACCACTGCGTGTTTCGCGATTGGCAACCGATGTACATAATGTGTCGCATGAACAGGTATTAGTTCCATTGTAATAAATTCCTCCTGAATAGCCAGTTCCGCATCCAGTATAACACTGTGCTATATCTGTTGCCCCTGCGTCAGAATATGGGTGTGACGTTGGACATGGCCTGGTAAATGTATAGTGGTCTTCAATCGCACTCTCACATTCTTGATTAGATACAAAGTCAAAATCCCAAAAGTTACTTTCACACTTCTTTGGCAAGGTCTCGGCGAGGCCCGAACAGAACGAGGTATCCGTTGGAAGTAAAGCAACAGAGTCACTATAACTAATAAAATTGACGCCGTTAAAATAGATTCTAGCAATTCTTTCATATACCGCGAAAGAACAATTATGGGGGCAATAACTGTTTGCGGGACATATATCACATACACCAGAGGTTGTATTAAAAAAACTTCCTGGGTTACAAACCATTTCGTCATCGGGATAGAAATTGAACCAAGTATCAATAGTGGCATGCTGGATATCGAATTCGCTATCTAGACCGCCGGTTTCTACATCTGTGCACATAATTTTCGCGGGGTTGCTAGATGGGTTATAACATATGTAACTTCTGCCGAATGCATCGCCGATTGACATCAGTGCAATTGACACCAATAATACACGAATTGCCGAAAATAAACGGTGGTGGAAAAACAGCACCATGGGGGGATGTGAAACATGCGGATTTCTGGGAAAAAATATTTTGCAAATATGCCGATTTTTAACCACCGTTAAAAAACAACAGTGGTAATTTCCTTGCTATGTCAGATATTATACTGCATCCGGCGGAATTTATGCAAGTGTTTTTTTAGCTATTTCTTGGTCGCCCAGAATAATGACCATAACCATGAAATAATTGACCAGCCGAAAACCCAACTGGCCAAACGGACGGCGTGCATGTCCGGTTTTCCACGACCATTTTGACGAGCCAGCCACGCAGGTGCCAATATTACCCCCAATACCAGCAGGGTACCAATTATATATTTTAGGTATAGTAAAAATTCGGCCGTCTTTATCATATATATAATGTAAAGGGGGGCGGTGTTGCCCCCCAGTTCCCGTTTGTTGGTCGGATTATAAACCATATTTTGCCGATTTGTCCAGTTCTTCTTCGATACGAATCAACTGGTTGTATTTGGCCATGCGGTCCGTGCGGGACATAGAACCTGTTTTAATCTGACCTGCGTTGGTTGCAACCGCCAAATCTGCAATCGTGGTGTCTTCGGTTTCGCCACTGCGATGCGAAATAATTACGCCATAGTTTGCGTTCTGGGCCATGCGTATCGTGTTCAGGGTTTCGGTTAATGAACCAATCTGATTTACCTTGATTAAAATGGCGTTTGCAACACCGTTTTTAATGCCACGCTGTAAACGAGATGGATTGGTGACAAATAAATCATCACCAACCAACTGACAACGATTGCCGATTTTTTCTGTCAGTTTTTTCCAGCCGTCCCAATCTTCTTCGGCCAGGGCATCTTCGATTGATATAATCGGATAATCTGAAATCAGCTGTTCATAAAATGATATCATTTCATCAGATGTTAATTCGCGACCTTCGAATTTATAAATGCCGTTGGAATAAAATTCTGATGATGCAACGTCCAGGCCAATTGAAACCTGGCGGCCGGGTTCATAGCCCGCGGAACGTATTGCCGCGATAATTGTGTCCAATGCTTCCTGGCAGGTGTTAAAGTTTGGTGCAAATCCACCTTCGTCACCAACATTGGTGGAATTGTGGCCACTCTTTAAAATCTTTTTCAGATTATGGAAAATCTCGGCCCCCATGCGGATGGCTTGCACCTCGGATTCGGCACCGTTCGGAATAATCATGAATTCTTGGGCGTCCAGACCATTGTCTGCGTGGGCACCACCATTGATGATGTTCATCATAGGACGTGGTAATACATCTGGATTTGCGTTGCCATAAATGTTCGCCAGGTACCGATAAAGGGGAATGTGCTGGGCATTCGCAACCGCGTGCGCCAATGCCAGAGATACAGATAATATCGCGTTCGCCCCCAGTTTGTCTTTGTTTGGGGTGCCGTCCAATGCCAACATACGTTCGTCTAATGCCGTTTGCTGAGACGCGTCCAGACCAATCAATGCAGGGGCAATAATTTCATTAACATTTTTGACCGCAGTTAATACACCTTTGCCCATATATGATGTCCCGCCATCGCGTAGCTCGAGCGCCTCGAACGTGCCGGTCGATGCACCAGATGGTACCGCCGCACGACCAAATGCACCGCATTCTAATTCTATGTCACATTCAATGGTCGGATTGCCACGACTGTCCATAATCTGACGTGCATGAATTTTTTTGATTTTGTACATTTGATTTTCTCCTTTTTCTTAAAGCGTTTTTGATTTAATTAAGACTTGCCTAGATTAATATAAATATGCCATAATGTAAACACAATTATGATGGGAAGAAAGTAGAAATATGATGAAAAAGTTATTTTCTGTTGCGTGTTGTTTGTTGCCTTTTGGGGCGGGGGCCGTCGTGGTAAACCCAGAAGTTGGACAAAATTCAATTAATACAATGCAAACTGCATGGACCGACGCCATCAACGCAGGTGAAACAATCACAATAAACAGCCCAAATGTTGTCGGAATAATCTCAGTTGATGGATTTGATATAGCAGAAAATATGTTCGTTGGTATGTCGTCTGATCAGGGCAGCTTGAACGGTAATTTGTATGTGCTGGATACCGTGCAAAACCCATTTTCAATCGTGTCATCAGGGGATGTTTCTGTCGGTGCCATACTGCAGGTGCTGAACGGTAAAACACTGGGGTTTAAAACAGCAGATTCAAACCCAGTTGCATTTAACCTGACGGTCGGAAATGGATTGTCAAACGAAGGTATTAAAATCGGAAATGAAACACAAACAGCAAATCTGAATATCACAGGGGTAAATAAATTAACGGTTAATGGTTCTGTGATTGCCTTTGGAAATATGACGGCCAATGTGACATCTGCACAAATGGGGCTGATTAATGCAAATGCGGGAACATTGGATATAAATGCACTGGATAGTATAGAGTTCGCTGGTTTGGTGTCAAACAGTGCAGATAATACATCAATTGCCGCAGGACAAAATATCCTGTCCAGTGGAACCGTGCAGAATAATGACGGTAAAATGACGCTGAGGGCAGAAAATACAGTTCAAATCGAAACCAATCTGGAAAATAAATCAACCGGAAATATCGAAGTGTCTGCCGGTACTTTGTCCGTTGGGGGAACGATGACAAATGAATCCCGAAATGCGACAATGATACTGAATCTGGAAAATTGGGTCGTCGATGGGGGAAGTGCAGCTGACTTTTCTTTTATTAATGCAGGAAACCTGGAAGCCAAAGTGACAGGTGATACATATTTTCGCTGGGGATTAAACCTTAGCGATATGGGGGTGGATAATGTTTTTAATTTGGATACAGGTACAATTTCCTTTGGTGCTGGGGCAACCTGGATAAATCTGTTTTCAAATTATCTGAATTCATCTAATCTGGCAATTCGGGACGGTGATATTGATGTGTCTGCCATAGTTAATGGTATGAATAATGATGGCGTGATTAACCCAAATGCAAGTATGGATATCCTGGCGGAAAACGTGACGGTCGATACAGTGCGAAATGACGGAAAATCACTGGTTATCAAGGCGGCAGATTTGGCGACCGGGTATAATGTCGTCGGGGCGGCAGCATCAGCTGATGTTGGAAATCTGACCGTAACAGGACAGGTTATAGGGGCAACAGGGTCACAAACAGATTTAATTGCGTCTGGGGTGCTGAATGTGGCCGGCGTGGTTAATAACAGTGGTAATATGACACTGAATGGAAATACAGTAAATGTGGTATCCGCGACAAATGCAGGGGTGGGGGCAAAACTGACAATCTCGTCACTGACCGCACCCACAGGAAAGGTGGAAGTCCAGGGTAATATCACAAACGCAGGTGGTGAAACGTTAATATTTGCCAAAGATGTCAGTATTGATGGTATGATTACAAATAACAGTGGAATAACTGAAATACGTGGTTCTGATACCAATGGCGGGCCCGTGCAAGTAGGGGCAATTAATGCAGCGGGTGGAATTGTAAATCTGGATGCGTTGGCCGGCAGTGCGGAAATTAAAAATACTTTGACCGTTGCAGGGGGAACACTGAATCTGGGGTACGGGTTAACAAACCTGACCGTTGATGGCAGTGTGCAGGTGGCCGGTGATGTCATCGCAAATGGTTCAGATGATGCAATTGCGGGAAATTTGAATGTCTTGAACGCAGGGACTGCACCGTTCGTGCTGGGGGCAAATGCAATAATGGTCGAGGGTGATGTTGTCGCAAATGCAAATGACTTTGCACGTAAAGTCATGTTTGATTCTGGATTGATTAATATCAGCGGTGATGCCGTTGTCGCAAACAAGGGAATGTTGACATTGGGATTATCTGCAAATGCATATGTTAAGGTTAATGGCCAGTTATCCGTAACAGACAGCGGTGTATTCGAATCGTTTGCAAATGAGCTGTTCGTGGGCAGTGTGTATACAGATGCACAGTTTATTATGCATGGAACAAAATTGACCGCCGATGCAGGAAATCTAGAGATAAATGGGGCGGTGTATTTTGACCCTGTAAACGATCCCAGCTTTCCTGGGATAGGACTGATTATCAAGGATACAAATGTATTTACCATGGAAACTGCAAGTGATGGGGCAGATGTTTCTGTGGGGGCGGTTTCTGTTGGAACAACAAAGTCTTTGACACTGAAATCCAAAGATGAAATAACTGTTGGTGGAACTATTGTTAATAATGGCACGGTTAATGTAGATGCCGGGACCGAATTTACCGTGACAGGAAAGATTTCTAATACGGGGGCTGGTTTTGACATTGAAGCAGCAAATGTGAACATGACAGGATTGGATAATTCTGGGGTGATGAATGTTGTCGCAACAGATGATGTCGTACTGGCAAATGTTTTGAACAGTGATGGTACAGTGGATATATCTGCCGCAACAACAATTTCTGCAGATGCAATTACACAGACGGGTGGAACTGTTAAATTGGGGGCGGATAATATAAGCGCACAGAATATTACAATTAATGCAGGTGCTGGGGCGAAAATGTTCCTGGACGCAACACGTGCTGATGTTTCAGGAAATGTCAATGTGGCGGGGAATCTTGTTCAGGGCGGAACAGTTGGAATGTTGAATCTGGGGCTGGATAATTTTTCTGCCAATAATTTGACGCTGGGCGGGGATTTTATCGCGTTGGGCGATGATACAACGTATAGTATCGATAATATACTGGATATAACAGGGAATATAAATGTTGCCAGTGGTGCAAATGTGGTATTTAATGTCGAAAACGCTGTGCGTGGCGGTGATGTTGTTAATGCAGGTGATTTGACCTTAAATGCAGAATATGGAATAGAACTGGGGGGAATAATCAACAACTCTGGCGTTGTTAATGTGGATTCTGGCACCGGTATGTTTACAATTGACAATCTGGTTATGAATGGTGGTAAATTAACCCTGAACGGGGCGGGTATGAATATATCAGGGGTGATAGAAAATACAGGTGCGACGCTGTATCAGAATTATACTGCATCTTTGACCATGCCAGGAATAATTGTCGCCGAAAGCGATTATCAGATTACAACCGCAACATTAAATGTTCGGGAAATTAACCAAAATGGTAAATTGATAATTAATACCAGTAATGTTGGTGTTGATGCCAATATTAATGCCACGGATTTGACATTTAATGCACAGACACTGTCTGATGGAATTACAACTGACTGGATGAATGTCTCAGTTGGGGGAAATGTGTCTGGTAATGTTGACTTTATTGGTATAGAAAAAATGACCATCGGCGGGGATTATGTGTTTAATGATAACAGTCGTATTAATGCCGCGATTTTGCCATACGTCAACGGCAGTGGAATGAATTCTACAGATATTAACTATTGGGCCAGTGTCAGTTTAAATGACGATGATACGCTGGGGCAGATTACAAACCCAGAAGATGCTCGCGCTTTAATCTCGGTTGGTGGACGTTTTGAAACTGATTTGAATACATTGGGAACACTGACCGGAACCGGTGAACTGGGGAACGGACAGATTGGTATCGATATATTTGATATTGTTAATCAGGGAACAGCAATCTGGTTCCTGCATGCCGATAACGGTATAAATGAATTGGCAACCAAAATACGCAATCTGAATGTTAGTTTTTGTAATGCAGATGGCAGTTTGTGCTTTGATTACCTGGATGCAATTTCAATCAAAAATGGCAAGGATATAAATGGTGCAGATGAAGATTTGCCTGCGTATATTGCTGTTCGCGATTTGAATCAGGACGGTACCGCAGACAGTCTTTATATCGTGTTTGACCCGCGGTTCGGTGGCCCAGTCGAAGTATTTAAGATTCAGCCAATCGTAGAACGGGCACAACCGCATACAATGGGTGAATATGTGGCGGCAGGTGCATTGGATAATATGATTGCAGGTCAACTGGTGAATAAAAAGTTCTTGAATAAAACACCAATAGAGGTAATTCCACTGATTTTTGAGGGGACAAATCTGTCAACGATGGCAAACGAATTGTATAATCGTATGGAAGACTATGCCATGAATCGTGATGGAGATGCGCTGGCACGATTTAGCAGATTATTCCAAGTGTACGAGCTGGAACAAATTGTCGGGGCGATTTCCCTGAATGAACATACCTGGTTCAGAAATATAGAAGATCGTATGTTTGACGAGTTTATTTGGAATCGTAATCGTAATTTGAAAAAGGCATGGCTGGATTTTGACCTGGGGATGGCATACCAAAATATAGATGATAGAAAACATGCTGATGGTCATCGTTTCAGTGTTATGGGGGGATTTGACTGGCAGAAATCGAATACGTTGGTGCTGGGGTTAACAGGGCATGTTTCACGTACTTCGTTCGACAGTCATGATGCAATGGATTTGAGTTATGTCGGCCACGATAATGTTATGGGTGATGTCAAGATAACAGTGGCAGATACAAATATTGGACTGGGTGGATACCTGTTAAAGACACTGGGGGAAAAATCTCGCCTGTATGGTAATTTGTTTGCCGATGTCCATGTGCTGGATATTAATCGTGTTCAGACATTTGTTGATGATATTCAGGGAAATGGCTTTTCGGCCAGTTTGATTTCAGAATGGGGACTGATGCATGATATCCTGAATCAGTATGTGGTTGGAAATCTGTATGCACGTGGCGGATATAACTTTGGCTTTGATGTCAAGGAAAAGGCCGCCGGTAGTGACTATATGCGTTTGGAATCAGATGGATACTTTATCTTGACCCCTGGATATTCGTTGATGGCGCAGAAACGTATCTATCCATCGGCATGGTTGCAAATCAGACCGTATGCATCGATTGGTATCGAATATGATGTAATCGGGGCACCAGATACTGCACAGTACAAGTTTGTTGTGGCAGATGAGTTTACACGATATAACACAGAAATAAACCCGCTGTGGGCAAATATTGGTGGTGGTATAGAGGTTCTGTCGGCAAATGGGGTGCAGTTCGGATTGGATTATCGTTATCAGTATAATTCGGATATTCAGTTGCATAATATAAAAGTATCTGGATCGTACAGATTCTGATTGCGGTATTGATGTGGTTAAATTGAAAAAAATTTGACTTTTTTGTCAATTTAGTGTATAGTCTAAGGTTGAAAGGGACGCAGTTCTGCGATCTGAAATCTCCACAAAAGGAAAATTTATGCATATTAATGAATTAAAGGCAAAGTCGCCACAGCAACTGCTGAAAATGGCAGAAGATATGGGTATTGAAAATCCATCACAATTAAATGTACAACAATTACGTTTCGCAGTTATGCGTGTCTATGCCGCAGATAAAAAAATTACCCTGATTGGTGATGGGGTGCTGGAACGGATGCAGGATGGATTTGGCTTCCTGCGTGCACCAGAATCAAACTATCTGGCGGGTCCTGATGATTTGTATGTTTCGCCGACGCTGATTAAAAAATACGGATTAAAGACGGGTGATTATGTCGAAGGTCAAATCCAGGCCCCAGCCGCCGAAACTGAACGATATTTCGCATTGGAAACAATCGAGCGTGTTAATGGGGAAAACCCCGAGAAATTAAAACACCGTGTGTCTTTTGATGATATGACGCCATTGTATCCAGATGAACAGCTGAAAATGGAAGTGCCAGATGATAAAGATCGTGGACGTAATCTGTCGGCACGTGTAATCGATTTGATTTCACCAACAGGTAAAGGACAACGTTCGCTGATTGTGGCGCCTCCACGTACAGGTAAAACAGTTATGCTGCAAAATATTGCACACAGTATCGCAACAAACTATCCAGATGTAAAACTGATTGTGCTGTTGATTGACGAACGCCCAGAAGAGGTTACAGATATGCAACGCAGTGTCAAAGGCGAAGTTATTTCTTCGACATTTGATGAACCGGCGGCACGGCATATCCAGGTGGCAGAAATGGTTATCGAAAAGGCCAAACGTCTGGTCGAAGCAGGGCAGGATGTTGTTATACTGCTGGATTCAATTACGCGTTTGGGACGTGCGTATAATACATGCGTTCCATCCAGTGGCAAGGTTTTAACCGGTGGTGTTGATGCGTATGCATTGCAACGACCAAAACGCTTCTTTGGGGCGGCGCGTAATATCGAAGGCGGTGGTTCGTTGACCATTATTGCAACTGCGCTGGTTGATACCGGGTCAAAAATGGACGAAGTTATTTTCGAAGAGTTCAAGGGTACAGGGAACAGCGAAATTATTCTGGACCGCAAATTGTCTGATAAACGTGTGTATCCGGCGATTGATATTACCAAGTCCGGAACACGCAAGGAAGATTTGCTGGTGGGCAAGGATATATTGTCAAAAATGTATGTTCTGCGGCGGATTATTAATCCGATGGGGACGTTAGAGGCAATGGAATTCCTGCTGGATAAATTGCGAATGACGAAAACCAATTCGGACTTTTTCAGTTCAATGAATCAATAGTAAAATCCCGCCATTTTGGCGGGTTTTTTTTGGTGATTCCCGGCCGGTGTATCCATTGTGTTTTTTTCCCACCCACTCATGTCATCCCGTGGCTGGAACTGGCCATAATATACACATAATAATATTTTTTGTTCAAATCTGATAAAACAATGATGCATTACCTGGGTTCCGTGGTCAAGCCACGGAATGACAAAACACTTGACACATTTTATAAAACATAATTATCACCCAGAACACCGTCATACTGGTGGCGGGCGGTATCCATTGTGTTTTTTTCCTACCCACTCATGTCATCCCGTGGCTTGCCTGTCGCACGAAGTTTTAACGAAGTGTGAACCACGGGACCCAGGTGTATACTTTTTTCCTACTTCAACACCAAACAAAAAATCCCCCATTCGGGGGAAGTCCATCAACTGGGGGGCTGGGCCCAAGATATACGTGCGGAAAAGTGGGATGCTTACAG
>JAFWZK010000004.1 GCA_017522445.1 Alphaproteobacteria bacterium | reverse complement strand
TTATATCCTTAAAGTTGCCTTATTCGTACAAATCCAGTTGCACCAGTTCCTTTTAGAAAACTTGTTCCATTCCAACCAACATCGCCCCCTTTGCCGCGCGTTGTATCTTCTGGCCAGTTGTCATTTACACGACCATTAACAGCTCGGGTGGTGGCTGTTGATGAGCCTTGCCCTGGGGTACATGCGTTCGGATTGTTTATCAGTGTTTCCTGCAATGCAGAGCCAGAAACCGAGCATGTTCCAATTGTTCCAACCGTTCTGTTTGCGGCCGATGTTGATGTGGCGCGTATGCTTGCACCAGTACCGCCGCCGGCACTTGCTGTTAAGTTTGTAAAACCTGTGATTGTTGAGGCTGTACCAGATGCCGCGGCTGTTGTTCCGCCTGAGGCACTGCTGAATGTATCTGATGAGCTGGAGCCATAAGTTCCAACCGTTATGCTGACTGTTGCGGCAGCGGCTAATACGGCAATTATTTGCAAAGTGCCACCGACCCCACCTTGGGCATAATGCTTTGTTCCCGTTACGGTGCTTCGTCTTCCAACACCGCCACCACCGCCACCAATAAGTGTGATTTCGTATGTGCCAGCAGATAATGAAAGCGACTTTGAGCCTGCTGTTGATGATTCATAAATCAATACAGGGTCGCCGGTATAGAATAGTCTGGCAACACCGTCTATGCCGATGTATCCCTTTTTGACCTTGTGTGCCACATTGCTAACACCGACATATATCTTATTGATTTTCTTTGCCGCACTGCTAACACCAATTAAAGTGTTCTTTGCCATGTTCGTTCCTTATTCATATACCAGTAAAATTTGGCCGGTTGTTAATGAACTGCCAGCCCCAGGGTCAGTTGTTTGCGCTTTGATGTTGCGAACGGTGTATGCGCTTGTTGGACTGGCATTCGCAACCGTTATGGTGTCGCCAGTTTTATTGGCTTTGTTCCCCAGCGAAGTGTTTATTGTTGTCGCAAATGCTGTGTCATTTCCTATCGCGGTGGCCAGTTCTTGTAAGGTGTTTAATCCGTCTGGGGCAGAACCGACAAGATTATTGACCGCTGTTGTTATTGCGTTGGATACAACCGCAACCGCCGCCGTTACGAATGCCGTTGTTGCAATTTGGGTTGTGTTTGTGCCGGCCGCGGCCGTTGGTGCTTTCGGTGTGCCAGTAAAGGTGGGCGAGGCAATATTTGCTTTCTTTGCAATTTCGTTTGTAATAGTGGTTGCAAAGTTTTCATCATTGCCCAGCGCAGTTGCCAATTCTTGTAAAGTATTCAATGCATCTGGTGCCGCACCCATTAAGGCCTCTATTGCCGCCGCAACAGCTGTCGCCACAAATTCTGTCGTGGCAACTTGGGTTGATTCTGTTCCTTTGTTTGCTGTGGGGGCTGTTGGTGTGCCGGTAAAAGATGGCGATTCTAGATCTGCCTTTTCATCAAATTTCTGTTGGCCGGCAAAGGTCAAATTATCTAAATCTGTATTGGCCGCACCGTCTATGATTCCACGAAAGTATGTGACTATAACACTGTCCGCATTGCTAACACGCAATATCATGCGTACACCAAGTTCTTTGACTGTTCCCTCGCTATCCAGTGGTTTGTATGTCGCTGGATATTTACCAATGGCAAACAGGTCGCCAAACTCGTCATAAATACCAATTTCACGAACCCAAAAGCCACCAACATCAGCCTCTATTGTGGCCTCTGTCACAAGGTTGTTTTTGTTGGTTTTATCAACTTGAACCTTGGTCAATTCACAACGATATTGTTCGCTGTGTAATGATGTCATGTCTGCTGTTGGTTCTAGTGTGCTGTTGCCAAATGCCATGTGGGTAAGTGTCAAAGTTTCGCCAGTTGGCAAGGCGGCAAGTTTTTGCAAACCTGTGTTTGTAATAATGGAAAAAAATTCAGACATTTTATTGTTCCCTTGGATAGATTGTTGTTTTTTCAAGATGTCCAAAGGCCAGACCAAACTTTGGCACACCGTTATCTGTTTCAAGTTCTGGACGGAAATATTCCAGTTTTGACCGCAGGTTTTTTGTTTGCATAATCGTGGATAAAATCAGTTCGGCATCCGTCATAGATAAACCGTCTTCACGAAATATTGCATATACGCGAAAGTTGTAAGGGTTTCCACCGTATTCAAACCATTCTTCAATCTTGATGTCTGCAAATACAAATGCCGCCAATGCGCGTTTTAATGCCCCAAGTGTTCCCTTGTTTTTATGCACTTGAACACTTTCCCTGATAACATTTCTTTTGGTGCTGTCGTTCCAATTGTTATCCCAGACATCTACTGACATTGCCCACGCAAGCCATGGAATAATGTCGGAGGGGCATTTATCAGGGTGTGCGAGCCAGCGCAACACATCTGTATTTAATAAAGAAAACCGTCTTGATATGACGGCATCTAGGTCTTTTAACAATGTTGTTGCGTTGGGCGGTAAAAGTTTATTTTCAACTGTCATCTGCAATCACAAATTCTAGATTTATCTCGGTACATAATGGTGCTTGTGCCTTGGTCGTTGCGATATCTTGTGCCGGCGATTCCAATACGACTTTTTGTACCCCCTCGGTATGCAGGGAATAGAATATGCCGGAACGCGCAACATAGTTTCCAATCGTGCTATGCTTGGCTATGTATGTATCAAGTGCTGTTCGGCAATCTTGTTCCGTTACGGTCATACTGGGGGAAAAATATACATATACCTTGGCTTTGATTTTGTATTCAATCAGTTGTGCGCTTTGTACCATCACATGGTCTGTTAATGGTCGTTTGTCTTCTGCACTAACATAGTTTTTTACTGTATTCAACAAATCTTCATCTGCTGTGCCGTTGCCGTCCGATGATAAAATGCTTATTAACACCTTGCCATCTGATGGGCTTTGCACACTGGCAGATTTTACCCTTGGGTCTGCGGTTAGGGTGTGAAACAAATATGCCTTTTCCGAGCCGGCGGTTGTAATACCCTCCAATGATAACTGCATGCGATATCGCAATCTTTCATCTGTTTCATCGGGTTGTCTGGTTATGCCATAGAACAGCGCAAGGTTTTCCAAATCACTTTCTGTTGCGTATGCCGGCATACAACCTTTGGCGGATTCATTGATTTTTTGCCGTACCAGCAATTCACGATATGCGGCGCATTCCAACATAATAATTGCTGGGTCGCTTTCCAATAATGCGTCATATTCTGGTTTCCTGTTGCGAAAGTCGGCTAAACTCTCTTGGAATATCTGCTCAAAGGACAGTGTTTCAATAGCCTTGGGTGGTGTCAATTGCGACATATCCACATGGTTCGGGGTTATCAAATTCGCAATGTTTTCTTGTGTGGCTGTTGTCATTTTATCAAAATCCCCCCAATTTGTACTTGTTCATTTGTGGGTATGTATTTCCCATCAAGACTTAAAATCAGTTGTCCGTTTGTTGCAGATATAACAGATACATTGCTTACTTCGAACCTTGGCTCAAAGTTGAATAATGCCTCAACAACATCTGCATAGATTTCTGCGATTAAAGCCCCAGTTATGGGTTGGTCTATTCTTTGGAATAATCTACTGCCATAATCGCGCCGCATAACTCGTGAACCAATAGGGGTGGATAAAATATCCCGTATGCTTTGTTTCAAGTGTTCTATGTCGCTGATGGGTTGTCCTGTTAAGACATTCATTCCTTGCATATCTAACTCGGTTTTTGTGTGGTTGCTGTTTGTGGTGTTGCACCTTGGCCAGCACCAACATATTGAACATTGTGCGTGTGTGCAGACAGTTTTATGCCTTTGCCGTCTATTTCGCCTGTTGCTGTAATATCGCCGCCGGCAGTAAATGAACCGCTGGTTTGGATGTTCCCTGTTTGGTCTATGTCGGTGTTGAATATGATTTTCTTGCTGTCCGTACTGGGGGCAGGATTGGCAGACTGATATAATGCCGGTAATATCACACCCATGCTGATGTTGCCGTTGGGGGATAATACAAGCACTTGTTCGCCTTGCTTAATGGGTATCCATGTGTCTGTACTTGGAATTAACCAAGGCAAATACGCCGTTTTTATCTTGCCAATTTGAACCTGTGCTTTGGCTTGGTTGTAATCAACAGCCACAACTTTACCAACGCGAATAATGTTGTTTAATCGCCTGTACAAGTCGCTTATTTTATATGAGTTTTCAATCGTCATTGTTGTGCGTTTGTGTCATATAGGTTAATGTGTATCCCAAGCGAATTGCCCCATAGGTCTTGTTGCCATCAATAGAAAAATCTGTTTCTGTGGCCTTGAACCGTAAAACCGCATTTTTTCGGTTGGGTATATCCCAGCCATCAAGCAGGGTTTCAATTTGTTCGGCTATGGTGTCCAGTTTGTCGTCTAAATCGTCTTTGCCGGTATCAACACCCTCAACCATGATTTCCAGTTCGCGTGTTAAATCCCCATGACCGTCAGTATCCCATCGTTCTTCTTTGATAGTTTCATTGCCGGTATAAACAAGCAAAGCAGGTAAGTCTTGGTCAAATAGTGGCTTTGTTCGTGATGTATAAACATTTGCAAAGTTTTCTTTGAGCCTTTGCGCAACCGTATTTCTTATATCAATTCGTGGATGTGTCATATTCGTGCAAGATGAGTTTCCTAGACCCAGGGATATGGTGTTCTATATCTATGATTTGGTATTTGATTTCCCAAATTTCTACATAGTCGCCAGCCCTGGGTTCTGGGTATGAACTGGGGAAATCAACCAATCTAACAAACAGAACTATTTTTGCAGATGAAATATCCGCGCCTGCGTTTTTAAGATTGATTTCCATGTAGCTCTTATGAAAGTCGCCAGTGATTGCAAATGCCTGATATTCGGTGTTCTTTGGGCGGTATAAAACTGGCCGCCCAAATATATTCATCGCAGGTCTATTTACAAAATCGTCAAAGTTGAACATTTTAAGAGCCTGTTTTGGTTAATGTGATTTGGCATGCGTGTTGCCAATAGCCATAGCCAACATTGCGCCAGCTATCCACACCGTATTGATGTGCGTCATGGTCAAATTCATATTCCGAACCCTCGGCTTTTGCTTTGACTTTGACGGCTTCTTCTTCCTGACGAATAAATGCTTTCACATCACCGTCAATACGGAATACATAGAACTTGTTTCCTGTCAATCGTGGGTTTGCGGCAACCGCAATATCCAAGTCGGCCAATACCTTTACAGGGTTGGTCGCGCCGCCAACGGACAGTGGAACGGCCAGCGCAGATTTGGCAACGAACCAATAATTGACTGGCACCATAACCAAGAACCGAGTTGCATTTTCATTCATGGGTTCGCCTTGGTTATCTTTGAACCCGATGATTTGCTGAATACCGTTCAAAATGGCTTCGCGCAGGGCGGCCTCGGTCGGTCCATCAACAGTGCCAACTTCGCCATTGATTGCCGCTTTTGCCAAATCAAATGTGATTTTGTTTGACTGTTCGCCGGACTTTTCTTCTTTGTGGTTGGTTGCAAAGAATGGTTTGCCGTCATAGCACAGATTGGTTTCGCCTTTCTTAATCAACATAGACAGCAATAATGCCCAGTGTGATTTTGTGCGTGTGGCCAGTTCCCCAATACGCACTTTGACTTGTCCTGTTTTGTCGCGCCGCAAATGCTTTACAGGAATATCAATAGTGGCCTCAAAGTGCTTGTTTTCAATGCTAATGCCATTTGATGTAAAGCCCTTTGCATGTCGGCCGCCAATCCATTCGCGCATAACAGGACTTTGGCCAATCCACGCATATTCTTCGGTATCCTGATCTGATGTAAAATAATTGGAAATGGCAGAAATCCATTCCATGCCATCATCTGCGTTCAGTCGTTTGTAAAATTCGCCGATAATCGCGCGGCTAGATAATTTGTTCAAAGACATTTTTTACTCCTGTGATTCTGTGGTGGTTGTTTGTGTTGCGGCGGTTTCTTCTGATGTCAGAAAATCAAATGCAACAATTCCATAGTCAGACCGTTCAAAACGAACCAATTTCCCAACATAGGAATTGCCGGCATCGGTTAAGGTAAATGTGTTATCATCTGTTGCATAAACCCTTGCACCAACATCCGATAAAGCAATACCGCTGATAAACAGCGATATCTTGCCTGTGGCTTTGACATCTACATTTTTGTCGCCTTTTGCGCCGTTGGAGTTGTCGGTATGTTCTTTGGCAAATCCAACTGCGTTATCGCCTGCTTGTAATGGGCGAGCATAGCCATCGGTTGTACGACCAACCAGCGCACCCTCATAAATCTTTGTGTTTTCTTCTATTGGCAGGCTGTTGGTGTCGTGTGGTATTTCATAAATACGGTTTGTATCTGTGTTTAAGCTCATGGTTTATTCTCCTTTGTTTAATACTTTGATTTGGCCGTTTTCCTGTGCCAGATAGAACGCAAAAAAAGCGGCTTTATCGCCGCCAAATTCTTTGCGAACATCCGCGTTGGTGTTCCATTCGTGTTCTGCGCGTTCATCGGGTGTTGCGCCAATTGGTGCGCTTGCTTTTGGACGGCTGGGGTCAATAGATGGCAATGTGGAATCTGCGGCTTTCAGAGATGCGATATATTCGCTTTCTTTGGCTTTTTCTGCTTTCATAATTTCCAGTGCCAATTTTTCTGCGGTCATATCTGGGTCGGCTTTCGCTTTTGCCAATAAGTCTTCATGGCCGGCTGTGATTATTTGTTCCAATGCCAATATGCGTTCGCGTTCGGCTTTTGCACCCTCTGCGCGCAAGGCTTGTGCCTGTTCTGGTGTGATTTGTGGTTCTTTCTTTTCCATGGTGTTTTTTCCTTTTGGGTTAGTGGTTAGTTTGTAAAGCTCTGATATTGTTTTTTCGTATGTGGATAAACTGTCGGCCATGCCAACCTCAACAGCCTTTGCACCAATCAAAACACCGCCTTGGCCGTATGTGGTTTTGACGGTGTTTTCATCTGTTTTGCGATATGTGCAAATTGAATTGATAAATTCGTTTTCTATTGAATCCAGTTCCGCACGAATTGTGTTTAATCCGTCATCGGTTCGTGGGTCTGGTCTTTTGTTTTTGGCATTGCTTGATACGATTTCAATCTGTTTGTATCCGTCCATGTCGGGGGATTCTTGAACCGGCACGCAAGATACAATTCCTATACTGCCCAATATGGCAGATTTGTGGCATACGATTTTACTGGTTGCGGATGCCAACCAATACGCGGCCGAACAACAGTTGCGCCCAACATACGACCATACAGGTTTAATTTGGCTGGCGGCATTTATCAGTTCTGCCAATTCGGACGGACCAACGGCAACACCGCCTGGACTGTCAAAATCCAACAGTATTGCGTTAATGTTGTCATTCTGGGTTGCCGCATGTATTTCCAGCGCAAGGGTGTCCAATGCCGTACCGCCGATTAAATATGTGAATAAGTCATCGTGCGGTGTAATAACCCCATGAATATGTACAACGGCTATGCCATCACGAATTGTTGTTTTGCAGTTGCGTGTTAATGGTTCTTCTGGTTTTACAGAAAGTCCTGCCTTGTGTTGGTTATAGGTTGTAATAATGTCGCGCAAGATATCTGGTTCTATTGCCCAGTGTTTTGCAATGGTTTTTAGTTCGTTCATTTGGGTTTCCTTTGGTATAAAAAACACCCCACCAAAAATGGCAGGGTGTAGTGTTTTATTCGTTTTTTTTACAGGCTATTTATTCAAAATGTAGAATACACCTTTTGTTGTGCCTTGCTTTTTCAGATAGCCCTTGTTTGCAAGGGATTGCACAGTTTTGCGTACGGTTTCTATATTCTTGCCTGTAAGTTCAACAATTTCTGCAACAGTCAGTTCGGGTTTGTCTGCGAACAAACCTAAAATCAACATAGGGGTTGCTGATAACTTGTTGTTCTCGGACTGTTTCATTTTTTTAATCTTTGCCTCCAAGTGTCTTTTCTGTTTTACCAAAGACGATACGAAGAAAGTCAGCCAAGGTTCATAATTAACTTTGTCTGTCCATATTGTTTTTTGCGTGCCGCGCAATGCACGATAATACGCATCTTTGCTGGATTCAATTATTGATTCCATTGAAGAATATGGCATATAGTCGTATCCGCTTTTTAACATCAACATAACAGTTAATGCTCGCGACATTCTGCCGTTTCCATCTGTGAATGGGTGGATAGACAGAAAATGCACTATGAATACACCGATTGCAATAATTGGGTGGAAGAATTTGTCTTCCAATGTGTTGTTGGTCCATTTGAAAATTTCTTCCATTAAACGCGGTGTATCAAATGGAGTAGCTGTTTCAAATATAGAACCAATTTCATTGCCGTTGGCATCAAAGGCTGCAACACGATTGCTGTCTTTTTTGTATTCGCCACGATGTCTTTCGTCTTTGTCAGAATACGTCAATAATGTTTTATGCAACTGTTTGACATAATTTTCTGTCAAAGGGATATCTTTATAGTTGTCAAATATTATCGTCAATAAATCTGAATATCCGGCAACTTCTTGTTCATCTCGTGTGGCAAACGACTTTTTGTTGTTGTGGCTAAACAGTTTTTCAACTTGTTCGTCCGTCATCTTGTTTCCCTCAATACGGTTGGAAGAACCGATTGATTCAATCGTTGCAATACGGCGCATAACCTTCAATTCATCTGGTGATGGACGTTCAATACCACCAACCCAAAGGCTGTTGAATTTATCTATTTCTGAAATTCCATTCAGCATATCAGCTGTAATAACTATATCACGATTGCTGGGCATATTTGTACCTCTTATGTTATTCTAGATATACAGAATATTACAGGATATTACAGAAAAGTCCAGTAAAAATTACAGAATATTACAGGATATTACAGAATAGAGTGTTTTTATACCAGAAAAATTGTAAGGGCTATCCGATGATTTTCCAGAAAAATAGGGGTGTTTTTCTGGAAAATATGTTTTTGTTTGTTAATCGATGTCAAAAACAATTTCTGGCTGTTTTCTGCGTGGTTTAAGCGATTTTTTGTGTTTTGTTTTTTAGAAAAATATATATGTTTTTCTAAAAAATCAGTATGCTTTAATTCCAGAAAAACAGGGTGTTTTTACAGAATATTCCCAGATATTACAGAATAACCCCAACCAGACGGTGGGGTTATTGACACTAGATTTAGAACATATTGCTGAAATCTTGTTCTGACCTGAAACAGTGCAAGACATGAACCTCTTTATCTGTGATTGTGTACAAAATTCTAAACCCTTTCTTGAATACAAGATGTCTTATTTCGTACCCTCTAACAATCAGAATCTTTTGGTGCCTTTCTGGAAAGGTGTCCAAAGTTCTCATTTGTTCTAACAGCTCTTCATATATTCTACTCGCAATAAGCGGTGAATCTTTTGCGATATAGAAAAATATGTTTTTAAGGTCTTCATAAGCACGTTCTTCTATTATAACTGAATACTTTTCTGACATTGCTTATCCTTGACGTTTCATAGCCAAAATCAAATCCTGTTTCAGCATTCCAAATGCAGTTTCCAATGGAATACCGCGTTTTTCTTCCATGCTTTTAAGACCGTCTTCAATGCCACGCATCATAGAACCCATTTCTGCATCTTTTGCAATTCTTTGATATTCATGTGCATCAAGAACAACAACAGAAGCAGTGCCATTTACTGTTAGAACTGCCGCTGTTTTGTCGTCTTTAATGCGCTTTACAACATCTGCCGCATTGCGCTTAAAGTCGGTTAATGAAATTATGTTTTCTGGACTTGTCATCATAGCAACCTCCGCATCTAATTAAATATCTAATTAAATGCTAGCATGGATTGTTTTATAAATCAAGCGATTTGCTAGTCGCTATCATTTTGTTCTGCTTTTTCTGTGGTTTCTATAAGGCCAGCCTCGGTGCGCAGTTTTTGTTCTCTGGCGCGTTGTGCGTGTTTGACCTCCCAGTTGCCGCCAGTGATTTGGGCGGTTTCTTCTTCCAGTGTGGAAACACCCATCTTGACCCGATAGTCCGCCGCGCGGATTTCTTTTAACTGGTCTATTTGTCCCCTTGGTGGTCCAATCCATTCTGTGCCAAGATAGGCCGCACGAACAAATGGGTTAGAAAAGAACCCTGGGGCTTTCAAATAGCCTTTGGCAACGGCCTCGGTTATTACCATCTCATACACAGGTTGGCAGAACTGTGCCGATATCCATTTCCTGCGTGTGCTGAATGTTTTCCATGCC
Source organism: Alphaproteobacteria bacterium (assembly GCA_017522445.1). Classification (GTDB taxonomy): domain Bacteria; phylum Pseudomonadota; class Alphaproteobacteria; order Rs-D84; family Rs-D84; genus Enterousia. The sequence goes on along the minus strand of JAFWZK010000004.1, from coordinate 9,885 downwards.
TCAACCAGCGCAGCCTGTGCGGCGGAATAACTGGCTGTGAAATGTTTTATCAGTATTTCAAATGGGATTTCCAACGCAACACCAATCTGCCGCAAGATAGATTGTACAAACCCGTCAAAGGCTTGGTTTGGTCTTTTTGGGTCTGCTATCTCTATGGCCTCGTTGGGTTGTAAATCTAGTATTGCCCCAGGCGACATCTTATAGTCGCCGCTTTTTGCCGGTTTGCCTTGTTCACTCCCCATTGGCAATAAACCATCTTCTGTTTCGCTTTTTACAAATATCGTGAACATAGATGAAATAACCGCGGCGGCAATTTCAGCCTCGGTATATCTATCTAACTGTTTTAGACTTTCAATAACAGGGGCAAGATAGGGTATGCCGCGCGTTAAATCGGGTCGTGTGCGTACAAATATGTGCAATACCTGTTTGTTGCCCAAATTATCAAATGCCGGCACACGAACAGATTCAACTACACCACGCTCGGGGTCGTCTGGGTTGTGGTTCAATACATGATACGCAACAGGCGCACCATCTGTATCAATCTCTATGCCGGCAACAATGTTATCTGGGTCTGCCGGTTGGGATGCAACTCTATCGGCCTCTATGATTTGCAAGGTTGTGCCAAATGGACAGCCTTTGCGTTCGCGGTATTTACGCAATACAAACACATCGCCACTTTCCAAACAGGAACGCAGTAATAATGCCTGCATGTCTGTAAATGTTTGGTTGCGCGTAAGGTCGCAGTTTTGGCTGTTTGCCCATATTGCAAATATGCGTTCTGCCTCGGCCTCCCATTCTTCCATATCATCTTCGGACTTAAAGTATTGTTTTAATACTTTACGGTCAATATGGCTTTGGGGGCGCAAGCCGGTTCCAATCACATTTGTAATAACCGTATTGACTGCGCCTGTGGCCAATGGAGCATTGCGCAATAAATCACGACTGCGGTCGCGCAATGTTGGCAAATCGTCCAATGAAACATTATCTGCTGAACCACTGTACGCATTCCAAGTTTGGGTTTGGCGGCGGTCGTGTCGTGCGCCGGTAAAACCACCCAGCAATGCCATTTGGGTTCTTGCGTGCCACCGCTTTAATCCTGTCTGTGGCGCAACCCATGAAATGGCTTTGTCCAAAATTGTTTGCTTTGGTATTTTCATATCTGTTCCTTTATACGGCAACAACATTGCGCACACGAATGCCAGCGCGCTTGTTGGTTTTGATTTGTTTTATCAACCATTCTTCTCGTTTTTGTAAGGTGTCTAAACTGGCCTTGGTGACCCTTTGGCCATTGTAAGATGCCTCTTGTGCGCCAGTTAAGATGTCGGTTATTGCCTGTTGGACTTCTGATAGTTGTTGTTCATAGGTTTTCATAAGTCTATCCCTTTGCTCCGAACAGAACGTCCTTTTGGTGTTGTGGTATTGGGCTGTTCTGTTTGTTGTTTATCTGCTTTGCGTGGTTCGGCTGTTGCCATCTGTTCCGCAGAATAATCTAGGTTGAAACGATAGTTTCTTACCAGCGCACGCAAAGCCGCATAAGCATATACGCGGCAATCCAAAGCCTCGGTTCTTACACCGTCCTTGCGTGGTCGCCATTCACGAATTAGTCGCCCATGTGAAAACCGCTTTTTTACGATTTCATTTGTTAGCTGTTCAAACCATTCGTGGCCGCGTTCCATAGGAAAATGCCAACAACCTGTGCAGTCTGGAATATGCAACCGCCGCATTAAGGTGTCTTTGGCATCATTCACACCGATTACATAAACCGGCTTTTTTGTTTTCCATGATTTACTGGCGGTAGCTGGCCATATTGGTTTGCCATATCCGCCATCGCCTTTGATGGCAAAGACCCTAGATGAAGAACGGGCATAACAATAGTTGATTACATGATCTGTATAATGGCCGCCACTATCAACGCAACAAGCCAAAATCCCAAGGTCTGGTATGTTTTTGCTGTGTGCGTATCTGCGCATTAAAACCTCGTCTAGTTGCCCCCATAATTCGGGTGTAGATGGGTCGCCAAATAAAACCAAGTATTCAATACTCCATGATTCTTCGCCGCGCCCCCAGCCGACAACCTCAACCTCAAGACGGTTGTCTTGAACATCAACCCCAGCGGTCAATACTGCAACCCCAGCTGGCAAATATTCGCCAAAGTGTTCGCGCCGTATCATAAGATTTGTTGGGTCTATTTGTTCGCCGGCCATATCTTCCCAAGGTTCAGCAAGTTTTGTATTTGTCCAAACTTGCAATCTTGATGGTTCGTCTTTGGCCGCTAAAAACTCTTTCGCAATATCTGTCCAACTTATCCAGCCATGTGGGGAGTATAACGAGGACAGATGAAAACTTGCCACATCTGTGTTTAATGGTTTTGTTGCAATCCAATGGCCGCGAGCAAGAATGGTTTCCTTTTCCCAGTTGTGCCACAAGACACCGCACTTTTCGCATTTATAACAGGCCTCGGTCAAGTTCTTGCTGTCAAATACCACATTCCGCCAGCGCAATACTTGATAGTGATTACAATACGGACAGGGAACATGATAATATCTTTGGTCGCCCTCTAAAAAAGCCTGTTCAATTCTACTGGCATCCTTTATTGTTGGGGTTGAAATCATAAAGATTTTTTTGTTTGAGAATGTGGCGGTTCGTTGTATTGCCAAATCTACTGGGTCGCCCTCGGTGCCGGCTTCCTTTGGGTATTCGTCTATTTCGTCCAAGAATAAATATCTGATTGGTACAGAACGCAAGCCGGATGGTGCGTTTGCGCCAGTCATTATCAGAACACCGCCCTTGAATTCCTTTTGTAAAATCGTGTTGCCACTATCACGAGATTTCTGGGGCATAATGCACTTTGATAGAATTTTTGTGGCCTCTATCATCGGCATTATACGCATTTTTGAATTGCGCTTTGATGTATCTATGCTTGGATTAACAATAAGTGTTGGTCCAGGGGCGCGGTGGATAATATAGCCAATCCAATTTAGGCCAGCCTCGGTACCACCAATTTGCGCCCCTTTCATAAACACAACTTTTTTTGGGGTGCTGTTCACTGACAGGCAATCCATTATTTCTTTCAGGTATGGTGTGCGACTGGTTTTCCATTTCCCAGATTCTGCACTGGCCGCTTGTGAAAGAACACGATATTTATCCGCCCATTCAGATACAGTAAGATTGTCGGCGATACTTAATGCGCGTTTGATATCATCAACTATCTCTGTCTTCCAAGTCGCTGGCTTGGGTGTCAATGGTGCTGATTCTTTGGTCAAGCTCATTTCTGTACTCTGATATCATTTGCTTTGTATCTTCTTCCAGCAGACGAGCAATCTTGGCTATATCGTTTTGGTGGGCAAGTCTTGGTGCTAAACGCGTACCACGAGCAATAAACTTTTCTTTCAAGTCCGTAAATATCAAACTTATGAATTTGCGAACTTCGTCTTTGGGAACAACAAGACCCGTTTCCCGTTGCAGTTTTAATCGCAACAGCCCAGTTTCGTGTTTTAGTTTTAATTCCTGTGTTGATTGCAAACTGGATAATTGTTTTGGATGTGATTTCATCATATTTGTATTTGCCGTCCATTCTTGGTCTGCGGTTGCTGGGTCAATCGTTCCATCTTCAAGTTGGGTTATGCGACCCTCTTTGATTGCATTTTGCACAGCCCTATGATGAACACCCCTGTGTTGTGCATAGGCACGAATACTGATTCCTGTTTTTGACATTAAATACTCCTGTTGATGTCTTTGCGCCATACGCGGCAGGGCTTTAATAACTTTTGCATTTCTTTGTCAAAAGCAGTGATATCCATGTTGCCGCATGTGAAAATATCCAAATAGCAAAAGTCATATTCTGGGTATGTGTGCAGACTGGCATGGCTTTCGGACAGCAGGCTCAATATGGATAAACCCTGCGGTTGGAACTGGTGCGAAAATGTTTTAATCACATGCGCGCCAGTTTTCTTGACCGCGGCCTCAAACTGTTGCTCGGTACATTCACAGGTTTCACAACCGAAATAAGATAAAATTCTATGCTTCGCTGTTATCATCTTCTTCCTCTGCAAAGTTATCTATGAAAACCTCGTTGTCGGGGTATAGTTCTTTGATTTTGTTTGCCGCGCCTTTGTAAAAGACCAAGACATTTTGATGAACTTTTACAACCTTGCGACATAGCATGTTGTGGGCGGCGCGCCTTGGGGCAGACCCCAAACTGTCGGCAAGTATGATGTCGTTGTAAAATGCAAAACCGTTTCGCTGGAATAATCTGATAATGTCATCTACAAAGTTGCGATAAAATCCTGTTTTCTTGTTTCGGATATTACTTACAACAATTACAGCAAACCGGTTGTCTTTTAAGCACTTGGCTGCATCTGTAAATGCGTTATCAAGAATCTTGAAAAATGCCTCGTATGTTGGCTGGTTGCTGGCATCATCTGGTCGGTCTGAATACACTTCTAAATCGTAATATGGCGGACAAGAGAACAAAAAGTCTTGGCTATTCGGTTCAATGTGCTTTGCAACATTTTGCCCATCATCGCAGATGTATGTGGCCGATAACCCCTCGCACCGCGTACTGTTGATTGCCACTTGTTCGGGGCGCAATTCAATACCTGTAAAATCACAACCTTTGGTGGCGGCAACAAATCCAAAACTGGTGTCGCCTGCGAATGGGTCAAAACACTTTGGTTTCGTGCCGGTAGGCATACCAAACCAAGACAGCATTATTTCGCATAGAACAGGGTCAAGTATGCTTACTGTGCCAAGTTCCGCAATAAATGTGTTTTCGGCAAATAATGTGCCTTGTCTGCTTTCGCCGTTTTCGCCAATAAGGGCTTTCCATTGACGTTTTCTATCCTGCCAATACCCTTTGCGAACTTCTAATATTGAAAATGGTGGAACACCAAACTTTTCAGTCAAATTGCCGTTGTTTGTTGATGTGGGTTTGTCGCTTTCAATCGGGGTGGATAAAATCTTATCTATAAAGCCATCATCAAATCCCAACACATCTAGGTCTTCGCCCATTTCATTTAATGCGGATAATTCTGTGGCCAGCAAATCCATATCCCAACCGGCATTTAATGCCAGCTGGTTATCTGCGATAATCAACTTATGCCGCTTGGCCTCGTTCAAATGTGATAAAGCCACAACCGGTACTTTCTGCAATCCCAAACGCATGGCGGCCAATAAACGACCATGACCTGCAATGATTTCGCGCGTATCCCTATCAACCAATATTGGGTTAGTAAAGCCAAATTCACGCATGCTGGCTACAATTTGGTCTATTTGCGTATCGCTGTGTGTGCGTGGGTTGTACTTATAAGGCACTAAATCTTCAATATTCCATACAGGAATACCTTCTGGCAAAATGATATTGTTTTCCATGTTCGTTTCCTTGTTGTTGGGTGGCGAGGCATTGCTGGCGACACAAATCTGCTGGGTCGCCATGTTGCGGTTGGTAAAAATCCAGTAAAACAGGCACTAACTACAACTCTGGCTGGCGAGGCAACCAAAACTTATGTTCTAGCAATCTATCGGGGTCGCCTTTACCCACGATAGTTTTTATTTTGAAAGTACCTTGGTTTTATTACGGGATATTACGGAGATTGTCGCTAAATATGCGCGGAAACTCTTTTATGGATACATCCGTACCCAGTTCCAACATATTTAGCCGTTTGGGGTTATATGCCAGCTGTTTTAGATGATAGAGTATTCTAAGCTGGTTGTTTTGCCGCGTGGCAATTACAGAACCGCCAGATGGCAGGCGCATAATGAACGAACCGGCAACATCTGTTTTGCGGCCGGCTTTTACTTGGTGCAGGTTGTCATATTGTGGTATGGCCAACCGACCATCTTTTGGGTATTGTTTGCCGCCGGTTTGTTGTAGTGCGGCAAATCCAGCCATGGTATAAACCTTGGCTTGCAAGTTTTGTTTGTTGGCAGGATAAACCTTGATGGATTTGAGAAAGTTCGGTTTTCTTAATACAAACGCGTCTTGGATGTGTTCCTTGATTTTTTGCTGTGCCTGTTGCGCGGTTTGGGTTAAACTTTTCGCCGCAACAAATCGCACATCTTTTTCACACAGTGTTATTAGCCGGTTTGTATCGTTTGTATCCAATGATAGATTTAATACTGCCATGATATAAAAAAACACCAGCGCAAAGGCCGGTGTATAGTTGCTTTCAAATTGTACTGCTATTATGCCTTATTTTTGTGAAAAATGGAACATAAAAAATTTCCTGTTTTTTTTATGATTTCGCATTTGATACAAACAAATATCAGTGCTTTGTAAAGTTTCGCAACTTTTTGTTAGATATGGCAGTCATAAACTGAAACTGTTTCATCTGGGTCAATCTTGGATATCAGTTCTTTGAACTCTTTTTCCCATTCTTCGTCTGATTTTTTATTTTCTACAAATCCAAAAAATCGCATTTGACCCATTTCATACCAGCCATCTTCTGTAAGAACTGCAAATATGTGTTTCAGTTGGTCTTTATCAACCGTGCGCCATATTGCTTGGTTTGCACCACCGCCGCCTTTTAATGGCAGATGATTTGGCCAGCGACCGCCCAGCTCATACCAATCCCATTTTGCGTTTGGGTTAGCCATAACCCCATATTCGCCGTTTTCATTTTTGATATATCCAAAATACTCGTGTGCAAATGTATCTATATCTTTGTAGTATTCTTTGAATGTTTGGTTCGGGCATTTTGGTTCTTCTTCGTTTTCTTTTAGAACAATAAAATGGCTGCCTTTTTCATTTGTTTTGTTTATATCAATTCTTATTCTGTCGTTCTCAAATTCTTTGCGCAATTTTTCTTCGCGTGATTCAAAAACCAGATGTTCGTTTTCATCGTATTTTTCCAATAATTCTTCTGGATTGTTTCCTACAACCAGTACAGTAAAATGGCTCATTTTTATATCCTTTTTTTGATGTTAGTTTTTTATGTGAGTGGCAATCTGGGAAATCAAATTTGGAAAGTCCAGCAGAAAAATATACAGACCGCCGATTATTTTTTTGATTGGGGCAATCTGTTTAATTCTGCGGTTAATGTGGCCAGTGCTTGTTTATATCTGCGCATGCCGGTATGCCGTTCAAAGTGGAATTTCTTGCATATCTTTTTCCAGCCAACACCACTGGCACGCAACCATAAAATATGGACATCCTGTCTGTTTTCCAGCAATGGCAACCAGCGCAAAACAACAGTTTCCCATTGCGATACTTGGGCATTTGTTGGTTGGAATCGTGGCTCTATGTTCTTCATATCTTCGTTTAATAAATCCCACAGCAGGCTTTCCGTGTCTGTGCCATAAAAGCATTGCGCACGAACGCGGCGCATCCGAACCGGCGGCAGCGCACGATCAACTTTCGTTGCTATTACAATCCATTCTTCAACAACATCTACTGTCCAAGTCGTCATAATTATCCCCCATGTCGTTGGTTGTAAAACCTGTTTTCTTGTTCCAGCCATTCAACAATTTGTGCGAGGTTAAGGGTCTGCCCAAATCGCTTTTGTATGATTGTTCTTTCCGCGCGTTCAACAACTGATGGCGGATAAAGGTTTATGTAATTTGAAAACTGTTTTTTATGTGCAGATATGTTTTGAAAGGAAAAATCGTTGGATATTAGAAAGTTATCAACAGAGTTTTCAACAGGTAAAATCGCATTACTACTTACACTTACATTACTATTATTTTTATTTATATTATCTTTATCTACTACTACATTTACTGCTGAAAACAGATTTGATTTCAGTTCTGATTTCAGACTTGATTTCAACTCTGATTTTTTTTGACGGCTTGCCGCCGCACGCGCACATTTTTCCTTGTACTTTTGTGCATCTATATCTATCTGTTGCTTTATGTATTTCCATAAGCCCAAGTCGCAATCACGATTTGGATATTCAAGAATGCACATCAGCAAAGTTGCCTTTTCTTCGGTGGTAAGGTCATTTGCCAAGATTGCTAACATCGGGTCTAATAGGATTTTCATCTACAAACCTTTAATCAAATAGTGTTGGTTGGCTGGCTTGTTCTTGCCATTCAACTTTGTATGAAACGCAGTCTTTGATATCTTGGATATACACTTGTTCCACGCTTTTCTGTATAACCAGCGCATTGCGTGTTATTACATGTTGTGAAACCTGTACGCGGCCGGCAAGGAATGCCCGTCCTGTGTTCGTGATATGCCATTCCCCATGTTGGCCGGTTGTAAATGCCAATCCGAAATACCGCAGTTTCTGAAAGTTGGTAAATTGGGTGTTGTCCAGTTGTAGTTTGTCCAAACGAGAATGACCGCCGGCCATGTACAACTTTTTCAAACAGGACACCAATGTCTTATTTAGGTTGTGCTTATAACTTACGACCTTTTGGCCGCAGGTTGGGCATAAATATACATTTGATTTATTTCCCATCGTTGGCCTCGCTGTTTATAATTCTTTCACTTGTGCTTTGGAAAAACCGTTCTTTGGCATATTGCGCAATATCATCTACATGATAAAAAACGCGAAAACCAAGTTTGTAATATCGGGGTCCAACGTTGCCGCCAGTCGCGCACCGCCAATGCTGTAATGTGCTTAACCCGATACCCCATAGCTCGGCCAATTCTTTTTCGGTTAATAGTTCGTTTCGTGGTGGGATTTTATTGTCATGCATCGCATTTGCTCCATTTGGTTTGTGTTAAATCTGTTTGGAGCATAGGGGCTTGTTATAACAAAAAAAACGCGGTTGATTTCGCTGAAAGTAAGGCACGCAATGCCTTGTATTTTATGGGTTGTGTGGGAAAGTAAGAAATCTGTAAGGCGATTATTTTATTCGTCTATGTTATCAAATAAACTGGGTTGGTATTTTTGCGCAATTATCTTGTCCGGCATATTCAGACGGCAATAGCCGCGTTCTGGAAAGATGATAAGATTCTTCCATTCTGGTTTATGGTTAAACAAGTTCGCAATGTGATGGCAATGTGCATTGACCGCATTCAAAAGTTCCTTGGTACCAACCAACGGTTTGCCACTACGCAGTTGTTGGTATAGATATTTTAATACCGCGCCTTGTGTATGGCCAAAGGTGTATCGCCGTTTTTTGTATTCAAAGCAAGTCCAGTTTTCTGAATAAAGAACAAGCGGCCAAATGCCGCTTGATATTAGGTGGGGGTATTCTTCTTCGACCATACAGCGGTCTGAATCCTTGATGACGATATCATCGTATCTTGCGTTGAAATGGGCTTCTATTATTTGAATGCAGACCTCTCTATCGCGTAATAATCTGCATAGGTCTGGGTGAGAAATAGGTAGGGGGTCATAATCGTTTAGATAATCAACATTGTTGTTGGTATAGAATACCAGCGCAGGTCGTAAATATGCTCGCAGTTTTCTGTTTTCTATCAGGTACCTTATATGTTCATCGGTCGTATTCCATTCATCTCGCAATTCGGAAAGTGTGAGATAAGTTCTGCTAATAAAGCATTTTCGGGTGGGTGAGTGCATGGTGTCCCTTATGTTTTATTAAACGAAAACAGGGAGCTTTTTCCCTACGAAAAACATCTCCCTTATAAGGCAGGATATATCAAGAAAACGCAGAATCAACTAAAAATAAATATTTTTGCATAAGGGGCTGCGACCCCTTGATTTCTGGGAAAAATGTGATACCTTTATAAGTACGCACCCACTAAAAATTGTCGCATATTGGGCATTTGTTTTTGTATGTGGGGCATTCGCATTTGGGGCATGGTTTTATGGGTGTATCTACTCTATGAATATTGATTTCCCATATCTCGGATATTGCTGTAAGGCTTAGATTTCTTGATATTGGCAGGTCGTCATAATTTATAAGTTCGCGAAAATGTTCAATGATTTCTTGACGGGTAGCCGGTTCTTGCCAACTCCAATTTCCAAATGTTCC